>CAVQVX010000002.1:0-14908 GCA_963717275.1 uncultured Holophagaceae bacterium | reverse complement strand
CCGAGCTCGAAGACCCGGCGTTGCCCCTTGGGCACGAGGAGCAGGAGCAGCGCCCCTAGGAGGGGGACGAAGGTGACCCACAGCGGGAGGTTTTGGTACCAGGGAATCATGGGAACTCCAGCAATCAGCAATCAGGCGTAATGAGGTCTCAGACGAGGAACTTCCAGAAGGCGAATACGATGAAGCCCAGGAACATGACGAAGGCGTAGTTCTGCACCCGGCCGCTCTGGAGCTTGCGGAAGCCCAGGGAGATCTGCTGCAGGACCCAGGCCACCAGGTTCACCAGGCCATCCACGACCTTGGCGTCGAACCAGTGCATCGCGTGGCTCAGGCCGAGGGTGAACCGGGCCGCGCCGTTGACCATGCCGTCCACCGCCAGGGAATCGAAGCGCCACAGCTGCGCGCCCAGCTGCTTGCACGCGCCGATGAAAGCGAATTCGTAGAACTCGTCGACGTAGTACTTGGCGTTCACCCAGCGGAACAGCGTGGGGAAGCGCTTGACGAAGGCCTTGGGCCTGGACCAGGCCGGGTCCTTGCCGTAGAAGCTCCAGGCCAGGAACATGGCGGCGGGCGCCCACACCAGGGTGGCCACGGCCATGAGGACGTATTCGATCGCGGAGGCCGCCTCGTGCTCCACGGGGCCGGTCTGGAAGAGCAGGGGGGCGATCCAGCGGGAGAAGTGGCTGCTGCCGATCCAGTGCAGGCTGTGCGGGATGTTCAGGAAGCCGCCGACCAGGGCCAGCATGGCCAGGATGAACACCGGCAGCCACATGTTCCACGGCACTTCCTTGGGACCGTGGGATTCGTGGCCGTGCCCATGGGCGTCGTGCCCGTGCCCGTCGTCATGGGCGGCGGCGTGGTGCACCACCTCGGAGGGCACCGTCAGGCCGTAGGGATCGTGCCCGCCTCCGCGGTATTCGCCGTAGAAGGTCATCACCATCAGCCGGACCATGTAGAAGGCGGTCATGAAGGCGGCCACCATGCCCAGGATCCAGCAGACCAGGTTCAGGATGTTGCCGCCGTGGTACCAGCCCTCGAACACCTTCCACAGGATCTCGTCCTTGGAGAAGAACCCGGAGAAGGGGAAGATGCCGGCGATGGCCAGGGTGGCGATGCCCATGGAGGCGAAGGTCCAGGGCATGACCTTCCTCAGCCCGCCCATGTTGCGCATGTCCTGCTCGTGGTGGCAGGCCAGGATCACCGATCCGGATCCGAGGAAGAGGGCGGCCTTGAAGAAGGCGTGGGTGAACACGTGGAACATGCCGGCCGAGAACGCCCCTGCGCCCATACCCATGAACATGAAGCCCAGCTGGCTGACGGTGGAGTAGGCCAGCACCTTCTTGATGTCGTACTGGGCCAGGCCCATGCTGGCGGCGACGATGGCCGTGAGCGAACCGACGCAGAGGACCACGGTGAGCGCCACCGGCGCGTTGATATAGATGAAGTTCATCCGGGCGATCATGTAGAGGCCGGAGGTGACCATGGTGGCCGCGTGGATCAGCGCGCTCACCGGGGTCGGTCCGGCCATGGCGTCGGGCAGCCAGACGTAGAGGGGAATCTGCGCGCTCTTGCCGCAGGCGCCCACGAACAGGCAGCAGCCGATCAGGTTGAACCACCAGGTGGGAGCATGGGAGATGCCGAACAGGGTGATCTCGGGCCTGGCCAGGACGGTCCGGGTCATGCCCATGAGGGTGTCGAAGTCGGTGGCGCCGAACACCATGAAGATAAGGAAGAAGCCGATCATGAAGCCGAAGTCGCCGATGCGGTTGGTGACGAACGCCTTCTTGCCGGCGACGGCCGCGTATTCCCGCTCGAAATAGAAGCCGATCAGCAGGTAGCTGCAAAGGCCGACCCCCTCCCAGCCCAGGAACATGACCACCATGTTGGCGCCCAGCACCAGGTTCAGCATGGAGAACACGAACAGGTTCATGTAGGCCATGAAGCGGTAGTAGGTGCCGTCATTGCGCTCCTCCGCCATGTAGCCGGTGGAGAACAGGTGGATGAGCCAGCCCACACCCGTGACCAGAAGGGCCATGCAGCCCGAAAGCGGATCGAACTTGTAGGCCCAGTTCATGGTGTTCTGGGTCAACCCGCCCGCCACGTGGGCCCCGCCCAGATCGAACCAGGTCCACAGGGTCTGGTTCACCGACCGGTCCGCCGGCGCCTGCCCCAGCAGCTGGGCGAAACAGCACAGCACCAGGAGGAAGGAAAGCGCCACCGAACCCAGGGCGATGGCGTCCACCACCTTGGTGTTCCTGAACCGGCGGCCGGTGGCCCCGTTCAGGATGGCGCCGAACAGCGGCAGGAAGGGGATGAGCCAGAGCACCGAACTGTGGATCGGCGTGCTCAGGGCGGTGCTGACAGATTCTTGCATGATCATTCGTTCACCCGAAATCTGGTTCCTGGGGGGTCTGTGCTCATCCCTTGAGGAGGTTGATCTGGTCCACCTGGACGGTGTCCTTCTTCCGGTAGAGCGCCACCACCAGGGCGAGCCCGATGGTCACTTCCGCGGCGGCCAGGCCCATCACCAGCAGGGCGAAGGCCTGCCCGGCCACCGTGCCGGCGTGCCGGGCGAAGGCGATCAGGTTGAGGTTGGCCGCGTTCAGCATCAGCTCCACGCACATGAGGATGATCAGGACGTTGCGCCGGATCAGCACGCCGGCCACCCCCACCGAGAAGAGCAGGAAGGAGATGAAGAGGACTGAGTTCATCGAGGGCATGTCACACCCGTTCCGACTTGGCCAGGACCACCGCGCCCACCAGGGCCACCAGGAGGATCACCGACAGGATTTCGAAAGGCAGCAGGTACTGGGCGAACAGCCCCCGGCTCACCGCCTCGGCGTTCCGGCTGGACACCTCCAGGCCCTCGGCCAGGCCGGGACCGAGGGTCAGGGCCTTGGCGGCGGCGGGACCGAACCAGGTCCGCCAGAAGACGCTGATGATCACCACCGCGCCCGCCAGCACCACGCCGATGGCGTACGGCGCCTGCACCTGGAACAAGCCCTTTTCCTTGTACTTGGTCATTTCCACCAGCATGACCACGAACAGGAACAGCACCACGATGCCGCCGGCGTAGACCAGCAGCTGGGCCACCGCCAGGAACTCGGCCGACAGGGTGAGGTAGCATCCGGCCACCGCCATCATGCTCAGCAGGAAGCCGACGATGCTGTGGATGGCGTTCTTGGAGAAGATCAGGCCCAGCGCCCCAGCCACGGCCATGAGGCCGAAGATGTGGAACATGTACTGGCCGATCGATGCGAGCAGTGAGTCCATGGGAGGCTTTCGAAGAAGTGGATTCAGTCCTTGTCCGAGTCGGAGTAGGAGAACCTGCCGACCGGGGTCAGTTCGAACATGTTCTGGGACCTGCCCAGCATTCCGATGGAGAAATCTTCCCGATTGTACGCCGCCAGTTCGAACTGGTGGTTGAGGATGATCGAATCGAAGCCGCAGCTCTCCACGCAGAACTCGCAGAAGATGCAGCGTTCCATCTCGAAGTCGTAGCGCAGGGGGATCTTGGTCTTGCGCCCCTCCTTCTTGCCGGATTCGATGGTGATCACCTGGGTCGGGCAGATCTTTTCGCAGGCCAGGCAGCAGACGCACTTGATCTCGCCCTGCTCGTCCTTGAGCATGGTCAGCCGGCCGCGGAACCGGGGCTGCACCTTGGCCGGGACCTCCGGGTACTCGGACACCACGTGCAGCGGCACCTTGCGCCTGTTGGCGGTGCGAAACACGCGCATGAAGTGCGTCCCGGTGAGGTAGAGGCCTTTGGCGATGTCTTGTGGTATCAGGGTCTTGAGAAACTTTTTCATGGTCTTTCTCCCTCAGGCCACAAAGACGCGGACGATGGCCGCCAGGGCGACGTCCACAAGCGTGAAGGGAATCAAGTACTTCCACGCAATGGCCATGATTTGGTCATACCGGTAGCGGGGGATGGTGGCCCGCACCCAGATGAAGGTGAACAGCAGGAAGAAGATCTTCAGCAGGAACCAGATGACGTTGGGCCCGCCGATGAGGGGCAGGGAGGCGGGGACGAAGCTTTGCAGGCCGAACGGCAGCAGGTACGGGCCGCCCAGGAAGAAGCCGGTGCACAGGGCCGCGACGACGATCATGTTGATGTATTCGGCCAGGTAGAAGAAGCCGAACTTCATGCCCGAGTATTCCGTGTGGAACCCGGCCACCAGTTCGTTCTCCGCCTCGGGCATGTCGAACGGCATGCGGTTGGTCTCGGCGAAGCCGCAGGTGAAGTACACCAGGAACCCGACGGCCAGCAGGGGCACGGCCACGAGGGGCATCCGGGTGGAGACCATGCGGGTCATCTCGTTGAAGTTGAGGCTGCCGGCCAGGATCACCGGCACCAGCAGGCTGAGGGTGAGCGGCACTTCGTAGCTGACGATCTGGGCCGCGCTGCGCAGCCCGCCCAGGAGCGGGAACTTGGAATTGGAGGCCCAGGCGCCGAGAACGATGCCGTAGACGCCCACCGAGGCGACGCCCAGGATGAACAGCAGCCCGACGTTCATGTTGGTGAGGAAGCCGGTGAAGGGCAGCCCGCCCAGGATCGGGAACCAGCCGGGGAAGGTGAACAGCGCGCCGGGGTAGAAGCTGATGGCGGCGAACACCACCACCGAGGCGATCATGCTGAGGGCCGGCGCGATGATGAACATCGCCCGGTCTGCCTTGTCCGGGATGATGTCCTCCTTCACCAGCAGCTTGATGATGTCGCCGACGAACATGGGCAGGCCGCGCACGATGGACAGCATGGGCACCTTGCCCATCCGCCACATGCCGCGGTTGAGGAAGCCGGTGAGCCCGTTGCGCGACCCGGCGATGCGGGTGGCGCCCAGGCGGTCCTGGACGTAGCCGATCACCTTGCGTTCCGCGAAGGTGGTGAGCGGCACCACGATGAAGATGAAGATGACCACGGCGATGCCCTGGAGGATGGCCATCACGCAGGTCTGGAGCAGGGTCATGGTCTGCATGTCAGTCGCGCCCGATCGATACTTGGGTTGAGGGTTGCGCCGTCATCGGTCGATCTCGCCGAGAACCACGTCCAGCGTGCCGATGGTGGCGATGACGTCGGCCACGAGGGAGCCTTCGATCATCATGGGCAGGGCCTGGAGGTTGATGAAGCCCGGGGCCCGCACGTGGAACCGGTACGGGTTGGTGGAGCCCTTTTCGCCCACCAGGTAGTAGCCGAGCTCCCCCTTGGGGCATTCGGTGGGGTGGTACACCTCGTTCACTTCCGACCTGAGGATCTTGGGCAGCTTGGCCATGACCGGGCCTTCCGGCAGCCCGTCCAGGCACTGGTCGATGATCCGGTGGCTCTGGCGCATCTCGGCCAAGCGCACCAGGTAGCGGGCGTAGGTGTCGGCCTCCGCGCGGGTGGGGACCTCGAACTCCATCTCCCGGTAGGCCGCGTAGGGGAAGGCCTTGCGGATGTCGTACGGCACCCCGGCGGCGCGCAGCACCGGGCCGGTGACGCCCATGGCGATGGCGTCCTCGGCCTTGAGCATGCCCACGCCGATGGTGCGCTTCTTCCAGATGCGGTTCTCGGTGAGCAGGGTCTCGGTACTCGTCGATGCAGTCGAGGAACCGGGCCTGGAAGGTCCGGGCCATCTTCTCGAATCCCGGCGGCAGGTCCTCGCGCAGCCCGCCGATGCGGAACGCCGTGGTGGTCAGCCGGGCGCCGCAGAACGCCTCGAACAGGTCGAGGATCGCCTCGCGCTCGCGGAAGGTGTAGAGGAAGACCGTCATCGCGCCGATGTCGAGGGCGTGGGTCGCCAGCCAGATCAGGTGCGAGGCCAGCCGGTTGTATTCGTTGAGCATGGTCCTGACGTACTGGGCCCGGCGGGGCACGGTGACGCCGAAGAGCTTCTCCACCGCCTCGGCCCAGCCCAGGTTGTTGGCCACGGCGCTGGTGTAGTCCATGCGGTCGGTCCACACCTGGCCCTGGAAGAACGTCTTGTTCTCGCAGATCTTCTCCACCCCGCGGTGCAGGTAGCCGATCACCGGGCGGCAGTGCCGGACGACCTCGCCGTCCAGCTTGAGTTTCAGGCGCAGCACCCCGTGGGTCGACGGGTGCTGCGGCCCCATGTTGATTTCCATTTCCTCGTTCTTGAACACAAGGAACTCCTAAGTCCGGTGCGTTATTCAGCCCTGGGGGGGTTGATGTTGATCCCCATGTTGCCTGCCTTCTCCATCGCGATGCGCATGAGCACGCCGCTCCGGTCTTCCCTGAAATCGATGTCCCGCTGGCCGAGGCCGAGGGCCGGGTATTCCTTGCGCAGGGCATGGCCTTCCCAGTCCTCGGGGCACAGGATGCGGGTCATGTCCGGGTGGTTGCGGAAGCGGATGCCGAGCATGTCCCACACCTCCCGCTCCAGCCAGTTGGCGGTGGGGTAGACCGCGACCGCGCTTTCGGGCTCGAAGCCCTCCGGGATCAGGATGCGCAGGCGCAGGCGCTTGCAGCGCCGGATGCTGGTCAGGTGGTAGACCACGGAAAAGGCGAAGCCCTGGGCCGCCGGATAGTGGGTGGCGGTCTCGTCGGCGAGCATCTCGTAGCCCAGGTCCCGGTCGTCCCGGCACAGCGTCAGGGCCTCCAGGATGGCCTCGCGGGCCACCTGGCAGGTGAGCTCCCCGGCCTGCTGGAAGCATTCCTCCACCCGGTCGCCGAGCGCTTCCTGGAGATGGAGCAGGTCCGGGTCGGTGGCGGGGGCGGGGGCGGGGAACTTCATGTCGTTGGTGTCGGGCCTGGCCGCCGGGCGCACCGGGGGCTTGGGCGCGGGCTTGCCCTCGGCTTCGGCCTTGGCCTTGGCCGTTTCGAAATCGGCCTGGGCCTTCTTCCACTTGGCCTCATCGGCGGCGGCGGCGGCGGCCTGCTCCTCCAGGTAGATCCTCAGGCTGGGCAGCGGCACGGTCTTGGGCATTTCCACCTGGCGGTTGGGCGCCGCCTTGAGGTCATACACGTACGGGCCCGATTCGTTCGGAACGTCTTCAGTCGCCATGGCTAGCCCACCGCCTCAAAAATGTCCTTGTATCGGTCCGCCATGCTGCCGGACATGATCTTGTCCTGCAGCTTGAGGAACCCGTAGATCAGGCTTTCCGGCCGCGGCGGGCACCCGGGGATGTAGACGTCCACCGGGACGATCTTGTCCACGCCCTGGATCGTGTGGTAGCTGTCGAAGGGCCCGCCGGCGGTGGCGCAGCTGCCCAGGGCGATCACCCACTTGGGCTCGGGCATCTGGTCGTAGAGCTGCCTGATGATGGGGGCCATCTTGTAGGTGACGGTGCCGGCCACGATCATGAGATCGCTTTGCCGGGGGGAGGCGCGGAAGATCCCGCTGCCGAACCGGTCGAAGTCGAACCGGGCGGCCCCGGCGGCCATCATTTCGATGGCGCAGCAGGCCAGACCGAAGGTCATGGGCCAGACGCTGGTGGCTCTGGACCAGTTGATGATCTTCTCAACCTTGGTCGTGATGAGCACGTGCTCCAGCGCGGTCGGCTGATTCATCATTCCCATGTGAGAGCTCCCTTGGACCAGATGTATCCATAACCAAATAGCAGAAGAAACAGGAAGATGCCGATCTCGACAAACCCGAAGACGGCCAGCTCCTTCATCTGGATGGCCCATGGCATCAGGAACACGGTTTCCACATCGAAAACGAGGAACATGACCGCTATCAGATAATAGCGTACCGAGAACTTCTCCCGGGCTTCGCTGGTGGTCTTGATGCCGCATTCGTAGGTGGAGTACTTCGCCGCGCCGGGGAAACGCGGCCGGACCAGCGCCGAGACGGTCCAGATCACCACCGGCAGGGCGATGGCGATGAGGATGAGGAGTAGGACGGGGACGTAGCCGCGCATGGTGCCTCCCAGGCGGTGAATGTTGAAAACTTGAATTGACAGACCCTTCCGGCGGAGGGGTCGAAGGTGGGCTCGCGACGGTTCAAGGACGAAGGAGCACTTTTGAACCACGCGCCCGCCCCGAAGCATTAAGATTAAGCCATGGTAGCCGAAAATTCGTCACAAAACTCCCCCAGCGTGTCACCTATTCCCGCAGTCATCAGCCAGAGCCTCCCAGCGGACGAGCTGCCGAAAGCCGAAACGCGCCCCTCCCCCCTCTACCCGACCCTTGACCTGACGCGGGAACCGGTAGATTTTGCCCTGTTCCAGGCCATCTCCCTGGACTTGATGTTGAAACACCGATTTGTCCCGGTGCATGAGCGGGAAGGCCACCTGTGGCTCGCCATGGCCGATCCCCTGGACGTGGTGGCCCAGGACCTGCTCCGCATGCACCTCAAGCGCCCCCTGCGCTTCGCCGCCGCCCCCATGGCGCAGATCCTGGTGGTGCTCAAGAAGTCCGAAAGCGGCCAGAAGGTCATGGACGAGGCCGGGGAGGCCCTGCGGGTCCAGGTGCTCCGGGAGGAGGACGTCGAGGAGGAGCTGGACCTGGAGAACCTCACCGACAAGGAGGAGGCCCCGATCATCCGGCTGGTGGACACGGCGATCTTCAACGCGCTGCAGCGGCGCGCCTCCGACATCCACATGGAGACCACCAGCAACGGCTTCCAGATCAAGTACCGCATCGACGGCAGCCTCTACCCGGCGGCCGACCCCATCGACAAGCGTTTCGCCTCGCCCATCATCAGCCGAATCAAGGTCATGTCCGAACTGGACATCGCCGAGAAGCGCAAGCCCCAGGACGGCCGGTTCAAGCTCAAGGTCCGGGGCCGGGCCATCGACTTCCGGGTCAGCATCATGCCCACCATCCACGGCGAGGACTCGGTCATCCGCATCCTGGACAAGGAGAACCTCAGCGAGGAGTTCAAGACCCTGAACCTGGAGATCCTCGGCTTCTCGCCCAACGAGCTCATCCGGCTGCGCCGGTACGCCCGGGAGCCCTACGGCATGTTCCTCGTCACCGGCCCCACCGGCAGCGGCAAGACCACCACCCTGTACGCCGTGCTCAGCGAGATCCGCAGCACCGAGGACAAGCTGATCACCATCGAGGACCCGGTGGAATACCAGCTGGAGGGGGTCACCCAGATCCCCGTGAACGAGAAGAAGGGCCTCACCTTCGCCGTGGGCCTGCGCTCCATCCTGCGCCACGACCCGGACAAGATCCTGGTGGGCGAGATCCGCGACTCCGAGACCGCCCAGATCGCCATCCAGTCCGCCCTCACCGGGCACCTGGTGTTCACCACCGTGCACGCCAACCACACCCTGGACGTGCTGAGCCGGTTCCAGCACATGGGTGTCGAAGTCTACAACTTCGTCTCCGCCCTCAACTGCATCCTCGCCCAGCGCCTGGTGCGCACCCTGTGCACCAAGTGCAAGCGCCCCCTGCCGGCGCCCACCGCGGCCGAACTGCTGGAGAACGGCCTGGACCAGGAATGGGCGCGCAACGCCACCCTGTTCGAGCGGGTCGGCTGCGTGGAGTGCAGCGGCACCGGCTTCCGCGGCCGCCAGGCGATCATCGAGTTCATGGGCATGAACGACGATATCCGGGAGCTCATCACCCGCCGGGCCTCGGTCCGGGAAATCAAGGCGGTCGCCCGGTCCCACGGGATGCAGACCCTGCGCGAGAGCGCCGTGGAGAAGGTCAGGCAGGGCATCACCACCTTCGCCGAGATCAACAAGGTGACGTTCCGCGAGTCTAATTGACCGTGAGGTTCACCACCGCCTGGGCGATGCCGCCGCCGTTGGCGGCGGTGACGGTGTAGGCGGCCTGGGCCGCTGCCTCGGCCGGGGTCCCGGCGATGATCCCGGTGAGCGGGTCGAAGGTGAGGCCGGCGGGCAGGGCCGGGGTGACGGTGAAGAGCAGGTCGCTGCCGGTCACCGTGGGCGCCGGGATCGAGGCGCCGACGGCCTGCCCCTGGGTCAGGGCCACCGGGTCGGCGATCCCCGGGTAGGCCAGGGCGCCGGGAGCGGCCGGCGTGGCGGCCGTGACCTGCAGGAGGAACGGCGCGTTGGCGCTGCCGGCCGGGGTGGTGACGGTCAGGGTGAAGGTGGTGAGCGGGATGGCCGCGGTCGGCCTGCCCGAGACCAGGCCGTTCTGGGCGTTCACCACCAGCCCGGCCGGGAGGGCGGGGCTCACCCCGAACCCGGCGGGCGTGCCGCCCGTCACCGCGCCGGCCGGCAGGGCGATGGAAGCATTCACCGACGTCGACACCGCCCCGGTCCCGGCGTAGTCCATCGCCACCGGCGAACTGGCCTGGACGCCGAGGGAGACGGCGAAATAGCCCGACCCGTACGCGTTGCTCGCCGAAATGAGGTAGCTGGCCGGGGCGCTCACGGCCGCGGGCGTCCCGGTGATCTGCCCGGTGGAGGGATTCAGGACGAGCCCGCCAGGCAGGGCCGGAGTCACGGCGAAGCTGAAGCCGGTGGTCTGGGTGCTGGCGGCGTCGTCGACGAAGGAATAGGCGGAGACCTGCGGCGTGACGCTGCTGTAGGGCTGGCCGGCGGTGGCCAGGATGGCCGTGGTCTGGTACTGGACCACCGGAGGATCAAAATAATCGGTGTCATCCGAGTGCTTGTGGCAGCCCGCCTGGAACCCGCAGCAAAGGCCGGCCAGACCCAGCACCAGGGTATGGGCGGCAAAACGCTTCGTATTCCAGAACGGCATGAAGACTCCAGGGCACTCTGTTGAGGTTAGCGACAAGTGGCCGGCATGACCATAAGGAAGGGGCGGGCCGGAGCCCGCCCCTTCCAGTCCGAGGCCGGCCTAGCGGGTCCAGCGCAGCACGGGCTTGCGGGCCGCCTGGGTCTCGTCCAGCCGGCGCATGCCGACCAGGACCGGAGCCTGGTGCAGGGCGTCCGGATTTTCCGCCGCCTGCCTGGCGATATCCTTCATGGCCGCGATGAACGCGTCCATCTCCTCCTTGCTTTCGTTTTCGGTGGGCTCGATCATCAGCGCGCCGTGGACGATGGCCGGGAAGTAGATCGTCGGCGGATGGAAGCCGCGGTCGATGAGGCCCTTGGCCACGTCCAGGGTATGCACGTCGTTGGCCAGGGCGCTGTCGTCCAGGATCACCTCGTGCAGGGTCGGGGTCTGGTACTCCATGTGGTAGACCCCGGCCAGCTCCTTGCGGATGTAGTTGGCGTTGACGATGGCGCGCAGGGTGGCGGCCTTGAGACCGTCGCCGCCGTGGCTGAGGCAGTAGGTCATGGCGCGCACCACGATCCCGTAATTGCCGAAGAACGCGTGCACCTTGCCCATGCTCTGGGGCAGGTTCCAGTCCAGCCGGTAGCTGTGCCGCGCCACCTGGCCCTCGCCGACCTGGACGGTGTCGCGCACCACCACGGGCCGGGGCAGGAACGGCTCCAGGTCCCGCGAGCAGGCCACCGGGCCCGAGCCCGGGCCGCCGCCGCCGTGCGGGGTGGAAAAGGTCTTGTGCAGGTTCAGGTGCATGACGTCCACGCCGAAGTCGCCGGGGCGGGCCACGCCGACCAGGGCATTCATGTTGGCGCCGTCCATGTAGACCAGGCCGCCCACCGCGTGCATGGCGTCGCAGATGTCCTTGATCCGGTATTCGAAGATCCCCAGGGTGTTGGGGTTGGTGATCATCAGCCCGGCCACGTCCTCCTTCAGTTCGGCCAGCAGGGTGGTGAGGCCCTTCTGCACCTTGCCGTCGGCGCCGGTGACGTCGTCGAAGCTGACCGTGCCGTCGGCCTGGGAAGCCACCACGACCACGTCGTAGCCCGCCATGGCGGCGGTGGCCGGGTTGGTGCCGTGGGCGCTGTCGGGCAGCAGGATGACCCGGCGCCTGGCGCCCCTGGACACGTGGTAGGAGCGGATCAGCATGACGCCGGTCAGTTCGCCGTGGGCGCCGGCCGCGGGCTGCAGGGTCACCGCCGGCAGGCCGGTGATCTCCTTCAGCCAGTCCTGGAGGGTGTAGAGCAGCGCCAGGTTGCCCTGCACCTGGGCGGCGGGGGCCATCGGGTGGGTGTCGGCGAAACCGGAGAGGCCGGCGACCTTCTCGTTGATCCGCGGGTTGTGCTTCATGGTGCAGGAGCCGAGCGGGTACATGCCGTCGTCCACGCCGTAGTTCCACTTGGACAGGCGGGTGAAGTGGCGGATGACGTCCACCTCGGTGACCGAGGGCAGCGCGTCGAAGCCGCTTCGCTTCAGGTGGGCGGGGCGGGTGTCCCGGGCGGCGGGGACATCGAGGCGGGGCAGGTCCATGCCGACCTTGCCGGCCACGGAGCGTTCGAAAATCAGGGGTTCACGGGTTCGGGTGGTCATGTTCGATCGTCCTTATCCAACCAGGCTGGGAACGCGGGCCAGGACTTCCACCAGCTGCTCGATCTGCGCGCGGCTGTTCAGTTCGGTGGCACACCAGAGGATGCAGTTCTTGAGGTCGGCCGAGTAGGGCGTGAGGTCGAGGCCCGGCAGGATGCCGGCCTTGATGCACTCCGCCTGGAGCGCCTTCATGTCGCCCTTGTAGCGGGTGACGAACTCGTTGAAGAAGGGTGCGCCGAACCTGCTTTCGAAGTCCGGCAGCTCCAGCAGGCGGGCCTCCAGGTACTGGGCCTTGGCCGCGTTCTGTTCGGCCAGGCCCTTGAGCCCCTCGGGGCCGGCCAGCTGCAGGAAGATGTTGGCCCGCAGCGCCACCAGCCCCTGGTTGGAGCAGATGTTGCTGGTGGCCTTGTCCCGGCGGATGTGCTGCTCCCGGGCGGTGAGGGTGAGCACGTAGCCCAGCCTGGCCGTCCAGGTCGCGGGTCTGGCCCACGATCCGGCCGGGGATCTCGCGCTTCTGGGCGTCCTTGACGGTGAGGAAGCCCAGGTAGGGGCCGCCGAAGTTCAGCTTGTTGCCGAACGACATCGCTTCGCCGGTGGCCATGTCCGCGCCCAGCCTGCCGGGCGCTTCCAGCCAGCCGAAGGCCAGCGCCTCCTGGGTGACCGAGACCACCAGGGCGCCGGCGGCGTGGGCCGCGTCCGCGATGGCCTTGAGGTCCTCCACGCAGCCGAGGAAGTTGGGGTAGCCGACCATCACCGCGGCCACGTCGCCGTCAAGCTTGGCCGCCAGGTCGTCCATGTCGGTGACGCCGTCCTTCAGGGCCACCAGCACCAGCTTCAGCCCCTCGTGCGGGGTGATGTTGGTGCAGAGCACCTCCTGGTAGTGCGGGTGCAGGCCGGCCGAGAGCAGGATGGTCTTGCGCTTCTTCTGCAGGCGCACGGCCATGAGCGCTGCTTCCACGCAGGCGCTGCCGCCGTCGTAGAGGCTGGCGTTGCCCACCTCCAGGCCGGTCAGGTCGCACATCAGGGTCTGGTATTCGAAGATGTGCTGCAGGGTCCCCTGGCTGATCTCGGGCTGGTAGGGCGTATAGGCGGTGAACCATTCCTGCCGGCCGATCATCTGGTCCACCGCCGCGGGAACGAAATGATCATAGGCGCCGGCGCCCAGGAAGCGCGAACCGAAGCGGGTGTTCATCTCCGCCAGGGCCGTCATCTGCTGGAGCACTTCCTGCTCGGACTGCTGCCCGGGAAGGTCCAGTTCACGATCGAGCCTCAGACGGGCCGGGATGCCTTGCAGGAGATCTTCGGCCCGGTCCACCCCGATGGCATCAAGCAGGGCGCGATCCTCCGAAGGAGCCGTGGGCAGGTAGCGCATAGGGCAACCTCTTCATGGAAGGGTGACGATCAATCGTTCACGATAGAAGGGTACCATGGGCCCCTTGGCTTCCGCCGTCCTTTCCCCGGGCATTTCCCAGGACGTGACCGCCGACACTGAATTATTAGCTCACTGGTTCCAATTTTTGGAATCCAGGGCCGGACCCGCTCCCGGCGCGGATCCCGCCGAACGTTCCACGTAGAACAGGGGATCCGCCGGCGTTCCCGCGAGCCGCTTTGGGTTAACCTGGATCCATGCGCTGCCCATTCTGTGGCCATCTGGAGGACAAGGTTGTGGATTCCCGCGAATCGCGGGAAGGCGACGCCATCCGCCGCCGGCGCGAATGCCTCAAGTGCGGCCGGCGCTTCACCAGCTACGAGCGGCTGGAGGAAGTGCCCATCCTGATCGTGAAGAAGGATGGCCGCCGGGAGCCGTTCGACCGCCTGAAACTGCTGCGCGGCATCATGTCCGCCTGCCAGAAGCGCCCCGTGTCGCTGGGCACCCTCGAGGAGGCCGTGGGGGACATCCAGGCCAGGCTGATGGAGCTTCCGGACCGGGAGGTGCCCAGCCGGAACCTCGGGGAGCTGGTCATGGACGCGCTCAAGCATATCGATTCCGTGGCCTACGTGCGTTTCGCCAGCGTCTACCGGGACTTCAAGGACCTGCCTGATTTCGTCAGGGCCCTGGAGGGGCTCATGCCCGCACCCACCTCCCTGGTGCCGCGGCTCACCCCGCGTCCCGTCCCGCCTCCGCCCGAGGCGCCGGAGCGCCCCGCGACGCACCGGGCCGACCCCGAACCGTTCAAGTCCACTCCGCTGTTCCCGGGCGTGGCCCCGGAACGGCCGGGCCCGCCCAAGCGGCGCAAAACCCGTTGACGCACATCCCGCTAGACTGTTAGCCAGAGGTAACCCGTGGCCGAAGAAATCGTCATCCCCCAGCTCGTCGAAGAATCGCCCAAGATCCCCGATGTCCTGCCGGTCCTGCCGCTGCGCGACGTCGTGGTGTATCCGTACGTGATCCTTCCCCTTTCCGTGAGCCGGGAAAAATCCCTGCGCGCCGTCGACGCCGCCCTGGTGGAGAGCCGCATGATCCTGCTGCTGTCCCAGAAGCAGATGGAAATGGAGGACCCCGGGCCGGACGACATGTACGGCGTGGGCACCGCCGCCCTGATCATGCGGGTGCTCAAGCTCCCCGACGGCCGGGTGCGCGCGCTGGTCCAGGGCCTGCAGCGGGTGCGGGTGGAGTACTTCACCGAGACCGAATCGCTCTACAAGGCCAAGGTGGAGATCATTGCCGAA
>CAVQVX010000001.1:0-402500 GCA_963717275.1 uncultured Holophagaceae bacterium | reverse complement strand
CAGGTAGAGACCTGAATGGACTAGGGGGCTTACCAGCTTACTGAATCCAACCAATCTTCGAATGGCACGCCGTGAAGTCCGGCAGTCAGACTGCGGGTGATAAGATCCGTAGTCAAAAGGGAAAGAACCCAGATCGCCAGCTAAGGTCCCAAAATCTATGCTAAGTGGAAAAGGATGTGGATGTGCTTAGACAGCCAGGAGGTTAGCTTAGAAGCAGCTATCCTTTAAAGAAAGCGTAATAGCTCACTGGTCAAGCGGGTCTGTGCCGACAATTCAACGGGGCTCAAGCATAGTACCGAAGCTGCGAACGTGTCCTTGAGTGGACTCTGTGGTAGGGGAGCATTCCCTACGTCTGTGAAGGTTGACCGCAAGGACAGCTGGAGACATGGGAAGAGACTCTGTCGGCATAAGTAGCGTAAAGACGGGTGAGAACCCCGTCCGCCGTAAGACTAAGGTTTCCAACGCAAGGTCAATCCGCGTTGGGTTAGTCGGTCCCTAAGCTGAGCCCGAAAGGGGTAGGCGATGGAAAGCTGGTTAATATTCCCGCACCATGTGCGGCTCGTTTGTACGATGCAGGGACGCAGGAGGGTAGTGGCGCAGGGCTATGGAATGTCCTGTGAAACGTTTCAAGGGTGATCGCCAGGGAAGTCCGGTGGTCACGAGCCCGAGATCCGTGACGAAAAGCCATGATCCCACACTGCCGAGAAAAGCTGCTAAGGAGAGCCGCGTGTGACCGTACCGCAAACCGACACAGGTAGTCGAGGAGAGAATCCTCAGGCGTTTGAGAGAACTCTGCTGAAGGAACTCGGCAAATTAACCCCGTAACTTCGGGAGAAGGGGTACCGCGGTAGGGTTCACAGCCCGATGCGGTGGCACATAAATGTTCCAGGCGACTGTTTAACAAAAACACAGGTCTCTGCAAACTCCAAAGAGGAGGTATAGGGGCTGACGCCTGCCCGGTGCCGGAAGGTCAAGAGGAGCGGTCAGCGCAAGCGAAGCTGCGAATTTAAGCCCCGGTGAACGGCGGCCGTAACTATAACGGTCCTAAGGTAGCGAAATTCCTTGTCGGGTAAGTTCCGACCTGCACGAATGGCGTAACGATCTGGAAACTGTCTCCAGCAGAGACTCAGCGAACTTGTAGCACCGGTGAAGATGCCGGTTACCCGCACTTAGACGGAAAGACCCCGTGCACCTTTACTACATCTAGACATTGAGGTTGGCATTGTGCTGTGCAGGATAGGAGGGAGACTTTGAAACTGGCTCGTCAGGGTCGGTGGAGTCACCGTTGAGATACCTCCCTGCGCAATGCTGATCTCTAACTCGCGCCCGTCATCCGGGTGGAAGACAGTGTCTGGCGGGTAGTTTGACTGGGGCGGTCGCCTCCTAAAGAGTAACGGAGGCGTGCAAAGGTTCCCTCAGGCTGTTTGGAAATCAGCCGCAGAGCGCAATGGTATAAGGGAGCTTAACTGCGAGACACACACGTCGAGCAGATGCGAAAGCAGGTCATAGTGATCCGGTGGTTCCGCATGGAAGGGCCATCGCTCAACGGATAAAAGGTACGCCGGGGATAACAGGCTGATCTTGCCCAAGAGTTCATATCGACGGCAAGGTTTGGCACCTCGATGTCGACTCATCGCATCCTGGGGCTGAAGCAGGTCCCAAGGGTTCGGCTGTTCGCCGATCAATAGCGGTACGTGAGTTGGGTTCAGAACGTCGCGAGACAGTTCGGTCCCTATCTAGTGTGGGCGCAGGAGATTTGAGAGGACCTGTCCTTAGTACGAGAGGACCGGGATGGACTGACCTCTGGTGTTCCAGTTGTGTTTCCAAATGCAATGCTGGGTAGCTATGTCGGGAAGTGAGAAGCGCTGAAAGCATCTAAGCGCGAAACACCCCTCAAGATGAGATCTCCCCATGAGACTCGTGGTAGACCACCACGTTGATAGGTCGCATGTGTAAGCGCGGCAACGCGTTGAGCTGAGCGATACTAATGGGTCCATCGACTTGACTTTTCATCAATCAACCACATTCAGGCAAGCACTTGAGAGTGCCCTGGACGCCTTTTGACACCCTTCGTTCTTGTCCCCTTCGTCGTGGCTTTACCCTGGAGGTCACACCCGTTCCCATCCCGAACACGGCAGTTAAGCTCCAGAGGGCCGATGATACTTCCTGGCACACAGGTGGAAAAGTAGGTCGCCGCGACGTTAAAACCCAAAGCCCCGCAACTCGCGTTGCGGGGCTTTTCGCGTCCGGGGGTTCGGAATGCCGCTCCTTCCGTTTCGCATTCCAGGCTCGACCTGCTAGGGTGGAAGCGTGGGCCAGGGCGTCGCTGCCGTCACACGCAGAGGAAAGTCCGGGCTCCGCAGGGCAGTGGGCCAGGTAATCCCTGGGCGGGGTGACCCGACGGAAAGTGCAGCAGAGAAGAGACCGCCGATGGCCCCGGCAACGGGGATCAGGCAAGGGTGAAACGGCGGGGTAAGAGCCCACCGCCGGACTGGCAACAGGACGGGCAAGGCAAACCCCCCACGGAGCAAGACCAAATAGGCTGGCGTGCTGCGCGAGCAGAGAGGATCGGCCCGATCGAGCCAGCGGGTAGGTCGCTTGAGGTGGCCAGTGATGGCCATCCCAGAGGAATGACGTCCCACGACAGAACCCGGCTTACCGGTCCACCGAGGCCCCCGCGAGGGGGCCTTGCTTCGCACGCTACGATGGCAGCGTGAGACCTCGAACCCGCGCGCTCATTGTCGTCGCCCTCGCCCTGTTCACCGACACGCTGCTGTACTACCTGCTCGTGCCGCTGCTGCCCGCGTACGCCAGGCGCTACGGGCTGGACCAGATGGGCCTGGGGCTCCTGTTCGGCAGCTACGCGGCGGCCCTGCTGGCGGGGACGGTCCCCCTGGGGCGGCTGGCGGACCGGGTGGGACGCCGCGGGCCCATGCTGTGGGGCCTGCTGGGGCTCTTCGCCACCACCCTGCTGTTCGCCTTCGCCCGCTCCTACCCGCTGCTGATCCTGGCCCGGGTGCTCTAGGGGCTTTCCGCCACCGCCACCTGGACCGCCGGCATGGCCCTGCTGAGCGACCACTTCGCCCGATCGGAACGGGGCCGGGCCATGGGCACGGTGTTCGCCTTCGCCAACCTGGGGGTGCTGCTGGGGCCGCCGCTGGCGGGCTGGCTCGCGCAGCGCTTCGGGCTGCACGCGCCGTTCCTGCTGGCGGCGGGCCTGGCCCTGGCGGACGCGGCGGCGCGCCTCACGCGGCTGAAGGATGTGCCCGCCGTGCGCGACACCCGGATGGGCTTCGGCGACCTGATGAAGAGCGGCACCGTCCAGGTCTTCGCCGGGGCCATGGCCATGGGCGCGGGGCTCCTGGCGCTGCTCGAGTGCACCCTGCCGCTGCACCTGGACCGCGACCTGGGCCTGGGCCCCACCGCCATCGGCCTGTGCTTCGCCGCCGGCGCCGTCAGCCACATGATCACCTCGCCCCTGATGGGCGCCCTATCCGACCGGCTGGGGCGCGCGCGGGTCCTGCTCTCCGGGCTTCTGCTGGCCATGGTCTTCATCCCCCTCCCGGCCTTCATGCCGAACCCCTGGTGCGTGGCGGCCGCCATGGCCGGGGTCGGGGTGGTCACCAGCCTCATCATGTCCCCGGCCAGCCCGGCCATGGCCGACGCGGTGGAGCGCATGGGCAGCGACAGCTACGGCTCGGTGTTCGGCATCCTGAACATCGCCTACGCCCTGGGCATGATGGCGGGGCCGCTGCTCGGCAGCGCCGTGGTGGAGGCGCTGGGCATCCGCACGGCCCTGGCGGTGCTGGGGCTGGGGTTCGGGGCCTTCGCCCTGCGGGTGCGGCGTCTTCCGGTCATTTAGTCAGAGTGAATTCGTCGCGCGGGGTCCAGGCTCCGCTCAGGGGGTCGTAGCCCATCTGCCTGAAACGCACGGTGTCGCCGTCGATGTCCAGCAGCGAATAGGAGAGCGTGTTCTTGAGGAAGCGGGTCGCCCGCAAGTTGCGCGCCGGCGCGGCGGGGGGATCGGTGTAGTTGTGGAAGTGCGCCCCGCCGCCGCCGGTGATGATGGGCAGGATGCCATGGGCCACGGTGTGGGGCGGCACGCCGGTGAAGGCCAGGTCCTGGATGAGGCTGGTCGCCGGCGGTTCATCCGGGTAGTAGTGGTTCCGCTCGGAGGCGAGGGGCCCCGCGTGGGGGGCGAAGCGCAGGGGCTGGGCCCGCTGGTAGGCATGGAGGTGGCCGCTGAAAGTCATGTCCACGCCCCCGGCCTCCAGGATGGGCCAGATCTGGCGCATCCATTTCTCCTCGTAGGGGCGGGCGACGGCGGGGGGCGCGGGATCGCCGTGGTGGGAGAAGACCGGGTGATGGAAGACGACGAACTTCCAGCGCTGGGACGATGCCGCCAGGTCGGCCTGGAGCCAGGCCCGCAGCGCGGCCGATTGCCAGTACCTCATGTAGAGGCAGGAATCCAGCACGACCCAATGGACGTTGCCGGAGTCGAAGGCGTAGTTGCCCATGCGCAGGTAGCGGTCGCCCGCGGCGGCCAGGAACCCCGCGAAGTTGGCCGCCGGATGTAGCCACGGGGACAGGGAGCCGCGGTTGTTGACCGGGCCGTTGTTCAGGGTGAGCAGCGGGCCGTTCAGCGGATTGGCGAAGTAATAGTAGTAGGCCAGCCCGTTGGGCCGGGGGCTCGGGCCGCCCCTGGGTGCGTGTTCGCCCACCCGGTCGGTATCGTTGTTGCCCAGGCAGGTGGCCATGGGGATGGAGCGCATCAGGGGGGCGCCACGGCCCGGGCCCTGGACCGTGGAATTGTAGATGGGGAAGAGGACGTCCCGGTACTGCCCGGCGTGGCCTTCCAGGTTCACGATATCGCCCGGCACCACGAACAGGTCGGGGTTCTCGCTGAAAAGCCGGTCCGCCATGCGCCGAGCCGGGGACCGGTCGCCCGACACCAGGTCTCCGGCGATCACCACGCGCTGGGGCTGGTCCGGGCGCTTGAGGGATCTGCCGCTGTTCTGGAACACCACCGTTGCGCCGATCCTGACCCGGTAGGTGAAGGTGGCTCCGGCCGGCAGGCCCGCCAGGGGCTGGGTGTAGACCCTGTGTTCGGGCTCTCCGGGCACGCGCACCCGCACGAACGTCGATCCGGCCTGGGGCGCCCATGCCCCATGGGCGTGGACGTCCACGTGCCAGTCGGCGTCGTGGTCGCCATCGGAGAGCCAGACGAGGGCGAGGGTCGTGCTCGAAGCGGGCGCCGTGCCCAGTTGGAGGTAGGGTTTGCCGTTGGGCATGAAGGCGCTGTCGGTGCACCTGGCGAGCGGCGTGATGGTCCGGGTGCCCGCGCAGACCGCGGAAGCAAGCGCCTGGTTGGAGACGGTGCAGGTGAAGTCGATGTCGCCGATGTCGCCGGCGGTGAAAGTCACCGAGTGGCTGGTGGCGCCGGCGGTGAGGGTCGCGTTGGTGACCGTCCACTGGTAGGTGCAGCCGGGCTGTTCGGGGACCGAAGCCGTGCATCCGGCCTGCTCGCCGTTCACGACCGCCTGGACGGTGACCGGGAGCGCCGCGGGTGCGGGGACAAACTGGACCGTGCGGGTGGCCGTTTGCACCACGGCGCCGGAAGCGTCCGTCAGTTCGCACCGGAGCGTCGCGGGCCCCGCGGCGCCGGCCGTGAAGGTGAAACTGGGCGCGGTGGCGGGCGAAGCCGGGGTTCCCGGGGAGACCGTCCAGGCGCAGCTCAACCCGGCGGGCGGCGTGATGGCGACCGTGCAGCCGGGTTGGTGGGCTGTGAAGAACGCGTTGCCGCTGATCGCAGGCGTGGGTGGGGGTGGAGGTGCTGGTGCGGGAACAGGCGCAGGGGCAGGAGCCGGTGCCGGGGCAGGAGCCGGTGCCGGGGCAGGAGCCGGTGCCGGGGCAGGAGCCGGTGCCGGGGCAGGAGCCGGTGCCGGGGCAGGGGCCGGTGCCGGGGCAGGGGCCGGTGTCGGGGTGGGGGCAGGCGCCTTGCTCCCGCCCCCGCCACCGCATGCCATGGTCACGGCAAGCAGCAGGTTCAGGCTGGCGGCGGTCCACCCCCTGGGGCTGTTCGTTTGTTTGGTTGGTTTGGAATGGACAAACTTCATGGACACGGATCTCCCGATGGTGCAAATTAAATATGAATTATTTTTATAAAAAGTTTCTTCCGGGACCCGTTTTTTTTACGGGTTCGGGGCATGGACCGCTGCCGAAGGGAGGAGCTGGTTTTTCCGCGCGCGGTAGATCCAGCGTTCGGCGTCGGGGGTCCAGGGGCCGCCGGTGACTGCGCCGTAGGCCTGGTCCAGGGTCAGCCCGGCCGAGGCCAGGGCGGCGCGCGCTTCGGCGTCGGTGGGGATCCAGATATCGTGGCGGAAATGGACGCCGCGACAGATCCGCTCGGTGAGGATGCGCCTGCCGTCGGCGCTTGGCCGCACCCGTTCCCGGTAGAGCCCGTCCACGTCGTACCACCGGTTCTGGATCCGCGCCAGGGATTCGAAACAGCGGTTGCGGCCGACCAGGTCCAGGAGCAGGATGCCGCCGGGCTTCAGGACCCGGGCGAACTCATCCAGCTGAAGCTGGTTCTCCCGCGCGCTGGCGAAATAGCCCCAACTGGTGTAGGCGCACAGGATGCCGTCGGCGCAATGGTCCCGGAAGGGCAGCCGGCGCAGGTCCAGGCGGACGCATGGGCCCGGGAATTCCCGCTGGTGCCGGGCCAGGTTCAGGGGGCTCAGGTCGCCGCCCACCACCCGGTATCCGGCTGCGGCCAGGGCCGGGCGCAGGCGGCCCCAGCCGCACGGCAGGTCCAGCACCAGGCGGCCCCTGGCCAGGCCGAGCAGTCGGGCCAGCCCCGGGCCTTCGGTGCCGGCCTCCGCTTCCTTGTCCTGGTAGATCTCGAAGTAGGCGGGGTGATCGAAATCCCGTTCGAACCAGTCCATGCACGGACCCCAGTTGGAATTAAGCCTTGGCTTTGGCGAGGATGCAAGCTGGAAGCGGAAAACCGGCCAGGGATTGGGGGATTCTATTCCCTTGACGGAGGGGGAAGGGGGATACCCTAGGGCAAGAAAAGGTCTTTCGCACAAGTAAACTGCCTGTAAACAGGCCTTTTATGGAGGGTTCATGGATTTTCTCCAGCCGGACGTTCAGGATAAGCTCATGAAGGAGCATTTTGAATTTCGGAAGTTGATGGAAGAGCACAAAGCTGCGGATGAGAGACTTGTATATCTCCGCAACAAGATTCGGCTGACCGCCCAGGAAACGGTGGAAGAAGTCGAATTGAAGAAGGCCAAATTAAGGGCCAAGGAGCGCATCTACAACATTGTCCAGGAATTCAAAGGAAGGGGCCAGTGAAGGGGGCCCGATAAAAAACCCCTCGATCCTGAATGAATGAACACCCCGGAGGAATCCGGGGTGTTTTTTCGCTGCTGATAAGAACAATTAAAAAAAGTAGGATTTAATTCGAGTTTTCAGGATTCAAGGTCTCCAGGTGCGTGGGCAGGAAGGCTTCGCCCATCCAGTAGACCAGGTCCAGCGGATGCTTGACGTCCCACAGCAGGATGCGCTCCGAGCCGCCCGGGTGCAGGTGGCCCAGGTCGGCGCGGCCCAGGCTGCGGGCGGGGTGCAGGGTCATGGCGGTGAGCGCCTCCTCGAAGGTCAGGCGCAGTTGCAGGCAGCCCAGGCGCAGCACCAGCAGGGGGTCGATGCAGGCGCAGGAGCCGGGGTTGAAGTCCGAGGCCAGGGCCACCCGGCAGCCGGCCTCGATCATCCGGCGGGCCGGGGCGAAGTCGCGCATGCCCAGGAACAGGGTGGTGGCGGGCAGCAGGGTGGGGGTGACGCCGGCCGCGGCCATGGCCGCCATGCCCGCGTCGGAGGCAGAACATCAGGTGGTCGGCGCTGGCCGCGCCCAGTTCCGCGGCCAGTTCGGCCCCGCCGGTGTGAGCAGAACTCGTCGGCGTGGATGCGCGGCAGCCAGGCCCAGGGCCTTGCCGGACTGCAGGATCTCGCCGGCCCTGGGCCGGGGTGAACACGCCCTTCTCCACGAACACGTCGCAGAAGGAGGCCACCCCCGGGTGGCGCCGCACCAGCTCGGGCTGCCACTCCCGGGCCACGGTCCGGATGTAGCGGTCGGGGTCGCCGGCCGAATTCCGTGGGCAGGTCGTGGGCGGGCATCAGGGTCACGTCCAGGCTCCAGCCGCGCGCCCGGAGCCGGGCGTAGGCCTCCAGCAGCCGGCTTTCCGCCTCCAGTTCCAGGCCGTAGCCGGTCTTGGCCTCCAGGTGCACCACGCCCTTGGCGCGGTAGCTGCCGCAGGCGCTCCTCGCCGAGGGCCACCAGCTCCGTCCACGGTGGCGGCCCGGGTGGCGCGCACGGTCTCCCGGATGCCGCCGCCTTCGGCGGCGATCTGGGCGTAGGTGGCGCCGTGCAGGCGCCGGTTGAACTCCTGGCTGCGGTCGCCGCCGAACAGCAGGTGGGTGTGGGGGTCCACGAAGCCCGGGGAGGCCCAGCGGCCGCCGCCGTCCACCCGCGGAGCGCGCACGCCACTCGCGCCGGCAGGTCGGCGCGCGCGCCCAGCCAGCGGATCGGCGCCGCCTTCCAGGGCGATGGCCGCGTCCGGGATGAAGTCCACCGCCCACGGGGTGCGGGGGTCGGGGCTGACCGCCCCGCCCAGGTTGGTGAGAACGCGTCGATTCGGCATGAACCCAGTCTATACTGCCGGGATGCCGATCATCAAAGCGCTCCTGACGCTATCGCTCTGCGGACTCCTGGCGGCCGCGCCGCCGCCGGCGAAGACCCCGGTGGCGCCCCTGCTGCCGGGCGAAGCCCTGGCCCTGTCCGGGCCGGACGGGGTGGTCTACCTGTTCGGCGACGCCTCCACGGAGCGGCCCATGGGCAGCATGGCCAAGCTGGTCTGGCTCAAGCTGGAGGGCGGCGAATGGGGCGCCATGGGCGTGCAGTTCAACTGCACCGGCACCTTCAAGGGCAGCCACTGCTGGCGGCCCAAGGGCCACGGGCGGGTGGACCTGGGCAAGGCGCTGGCGGAGGACTGCGACCTGGCGTTCCTGGCCTGGGGCCAGGCTTCGGTGCAGTGGTGGCTGCGCGACTACGGCGAAGGCCCGGCGCGGGCCCGGCTGGAGGACGCCTTCGGCCCGTTCCTGGGCAACCGCATGCCGGCCGGGGAGGACCTGCCGGCCATCGACATGAGCTGGATCGGGGCCGGCGACCTCCTGCGCGCCAGCCCGGACAGCCTGGTGCGCTGGCTGGTGGACCCGGCCCAGGACGAGACGCTGCGCCAGGTCAAGCGCCTCCTGCTCAGCTTCAAGGAATTCAACTACAAGCAGGGTGCCTGGTGGGTCCAGCCGGGCAGCTGTCCCGAGCCTGGCGGCGCTTCCGCCTGGGCGGTGGGGACCAACGGCCAGATCGTCGCGGTGATGCACCTGCCCGCCGGCACGGACCGGGCCGGGGCCATGGCCCGCTTCAAGGCGGTCATGCTGGTCCCGAAGTAGCGGGCCGGGGATCAGCGTTCCAGGATGAAGGTCACCGGCCCGTCGTTGACCAGCTCCACCTCCATCATCTCCTGGAAGAACCCGGTCCGCACCGGGCAGCCCTCGGCCCGCAGGCAGGCGACGAAGGTCTCGAACAGGGGCCGGGCCAGCTCGGGCGCCATGGCCCGGTCGAAGGAAGGCCGCCGGCCCTTGGCGATGCTGCCGGCCAGGGTGAACTGGGAGACCGCCAGGACCTCGCCGCCGACCTCCTGGAGGCCCCGGTTCATGCGCCCCCCGGCGTCCTCGAAGACGCGCAGGGTGGCGATCTTGGCGGCGGCCCAGCGGCACTGCTCCTCGCCGTCGCCGGTCTCCAGCCCGGCCAGCACCAGGAGGCCCGGCCCGATTGCCGCGCTGCGCTCCCCGGAGCGCACCGAGGCCCGCTTCACCCGCTGAATGACCGCTTTCACCGCGCCGCTCCTGGATGCCACCGGCCTCCAGGTTAGCCTGGATTCCCGCGAAAAGGCCTATACTGGAGGGGCAGTCGAGGAGTTGTCCGATGCCTGAGCCCACCGTCACCGCCGTCCTGAGCCCCGCCGAATGGCGCCTCATCCAGGGCCTCAGGGACCTGCCGGAAAGCAGGCTGCGCAGCCGGATGAGCGAGGTGCTGGAAGGCCTCCTGTTCTACGTCAGGAATCCGCGCTGCGAAGGGATCGGGGTGGAAGGCTTCCCCTGCGGGGATCCGGTGAGCACCTGCGAGGAGTGCCACCAGATCTGGGATTTACTAGAGAGTATTTCTGAGCGGGTCAAAGAGAGTTAAATAGGGTATTTTCAATAACCGAAGAAATCTGTTGGAGTACAAAACGCCCTCTAGATACCCTCTTGTTGTACGCGACTTGTACTCTGGAGGGCTGCGTGAAGGCGAAGTTGAGACTGGACCTGATCAAGACTCTGAAGCCCAGCAAGACTAGGTACACTGTGTGGGACACGGAGGACCGGGGCCTAGGGCTGGAGGTACTCCCCGGAGGTGGGCTGACTTGGTGGTATCGGTACTCCAGGTTCGGCAAGCCTGACAAGGTCAGGTTGGGGAGTTTTCCAGCGTTGACCCTGGACTCTGCCAAGTCAAAGATTCGATACCTCAAAGGGCAGAAGGATGAGAAGGGGGTGGATCCTGGGAAGATCTATGGGCCGGGGAAAGACCCCATCACTATCGAGGATTTGGCAAAGAGGTTTGAGGAAGAGCATCTGCCCAGGCTGAAACCAAGTACCAGGCGCTGTTACAAACAGAACCTGCGAAAGCACATCGTCCCGGCTCTGGGGCACATCCTGGTAGGACGGTTGGCAGAGTCGGATGTGAAACACATGCACAGGGACATGATCAAGATCCAGACAACCGCCAATGCTTGTGTTGACGTGCTTTCAAGCATGATGCTGTGGGCAGAGGGTGAGGGGTTCAGGAACAAGAGAACCAACCCCTGCTATGACATTAAGAAGTACCTCATCCCTCCGCGACAGCATTACCTGTCAGAGACTGGCTATCAGGAAGTGGTGGAGAAGCTGGACACTTTGAAGGCTAGCCCTTACGCAATTGGGGCTGTGCGGCTGATCATGCTTACCGGAATGCGTAAGGGTGAGGTGATGGACTTGCTGTGGGACTGGGTAGACCTGGAGGCTGAGAATCCCCAAATCCGAATTCCTTATGAGTACCACAAAACCGGCAAGACCATGGGTGACAAGGTGATCTTCTTGGCTCCGGATGCAGCTGAATTGCTGAAGCAGACCAAGAAGTGGAAAGGCATTCCTAGGGTGTTCCCTGGTGCCAACGCTCTTGGCCGGTGCTGGGCGATTGACCGGTTGTGGCGGCAGATTCGCAAGGATGAGAAGTTTTCTAACTTCGTCATCCATGATCTCCGCCATAGCTTTGCCAGCATGAACCTGAACCACGGGATGGGGCTGGAAGATATCAGCAAGCTGCTGGGTCACTCCG
The DNA here is from genome assembly GCA_963717275.1 of uncultured Holophagaceae bacterium. Taxonomy (GTDB): domain Bacteria; phylum Acidobacteriota; class Holophagae; order Holophagales; family Holophagaceae; genus Mesoterricola. The sequence continues at coordinate 391,030 of CAVQVX010000001.1, read as the reverse complement.
ATATCAGCGTGACCCAGCGGTACGCCCACATATCCGCTGAGCGGAGCAATGAACTGGCTCAGAAAGCAGGGGGCATCATGGCTGGTGTGATGAAGCCAAAAAAGAAACCGTAATAGCTCTGGTTGTCCCTGGAAACCGGGTATTAGGTTTCAGGAGATGCACCATGGAACTACCAGAACTGCTAGATACCAAGCAAGCCGCACAGAAGCTAGGATGCAGTGCCAGCTTACTGAAACGCTGGAGGGCAGATGGCACCGGCCCAAAGTTCATTCAGCTTGGACCGCACTTGGTCAGATACACCTCAGAGGACATTCAGCAGTACCTGGCCGCTCTGCCCCGCCTCAGCAGCAACGCTGAAGCCTACTTTGCAGGCAGGGCTCTGAAGGGGCTGGCTGACTCTCAGAGCCTCGATTGATATCCTGAAGGCAAGACATCGCAAAACTCAGCCCCTCTGCTCTGCGAGGCTTTTTGATGGGTCAGATGGTCTTCAGCAACTCTTCCAGTTCAGGCGGCAGGGTAACGGACTGGGAATTTTGTAATGGTCAATAGTGGTCAGTCCTCGCCATCTGATATCCGTTCTTCAGGGGTCCGCCATTCCAGGAACCTGACGAGTGCGTTGGTTCCCCCGAGAAGATTCCGTGCAAGGCCGATACGCTCCGAAAGACGCTCGTTAGACATGGAAGGGACTTCTTCCTGGTTCATTCCACCAGCCTCGGAACATCTGCTAAGGATTTCGCTGAAGAACGCTTCGACCCTTTTCGCCCTTGCCCATTCTTTGACAATATTCATCAATTCTTCCTGGCTCTTTTGGAATGCCTTCTCGCGCCGTTTGATCTCTTTGATCCGAGCTTCCTCCTGGCTGCCAGCACTATAGGCTTTGAAGGTGCCCCGCCCAGCTTGGTTAAGGAGGGCTTCCGCCAGGATGCTGCGGGCCGAGTTCCCCGTGCAGAGGAAGAGGACATTGTAGGTGGAAGCGGTCATGGATTCACCTCGGGGCTATTGGCGGGGCAGCATTGGGCATTCGCAAGGACTGCCGTTTCGTTGGGATACCACTTCTTCTGCAACCACACCTTCTTGTTCCGGAACACCAGATGGAGTTCCTCGTACTTCACCTTGGCCAAGGGTGGATACATCATCAGGATTAGGCCCACCGCTAGCGGTACGGAGGTGGTACCCACGTTCCAGGCGTTGATGGCCCGATTGAAGCCGGGGACGGCGAAGCCCAGCAGGACGCCCAGGCCCATCGCCAGGAATATCCAGAGGGTAAGGTAGCGGTCCAAAAAGGAGAGGCGTTTGGTCCCTGGCATGGTTTCCTCGCTTCAGACCGGTTTGCGGGCGGAGATGATCAGGCTGGCGATGAAATCGGAGGGCCGGGTCCCAACTGGCATCAGGCCGCTGAGGTGGTCGGCCATGGGATCGTCGCTGGGCAGCATGGCCTCCACAGCCCCGTTTTTGGGCACCAGAAGGAGGTCGATCAGACCGGCCTCTCGCATCATGCTTTCAAGGTCAGACTTGAGAGCCGCTCCGGCGATGCATCCAACCAGAGCCTCCACATCCTGACGGACGGCCTCCGGCAGGGGCCGCAGCAGCACCATGTCGGAGATGGAGACCCGGCCCCCAGGCCGAAGTACCCTGGCGATTTCCTTCCAGACCTGGGCTTGATCCGGGCTCAGGTTCAGGACGCAATTGGATAGCACTACGTCCACCGAGGCGTCCGGTAGCGGGATGGCCTCGATCTGGCCTTCCAGGAACTCGACGTTGGCAAGGCCGGTACGCTCTTGGAAGGTCACGGCGTTGGCCCTGGCCTTCGCCAGCATCTCCGGGGTCATGTCCACGCCGATGACCTTGCCGGAAGGCCCCACCCGCTGAGCCGCCAGGAATGCGTCCAGTCCGGCCCCGCTGCCCAGATCCAGGACTGTCTCTCCGGTTTGAAGACCGGCCAGGGCAGTAGGGTTGCCGCAGGACAGGCCCAGATTCGCTTCCTCGGGCAGGGTGGCAAGCTCGGCGTCGGTGTAGCCGAGGCCCCGGGCCACTTGGTCGGCGCGACCGCCGCCGCAGCAGGATGACTGGGGACCGCAGCAGCCTCCACTTTTCGCGGCAATGCTGCCGTATTTCCTGCGGACGACGACGTGGGTGGGGTTGCTGGAAGTGGTCATGGTTTCTCCTTACATAGGCATTGCGGGTCGCAGCCGCCGCCTCGGCAGCAGTCCTCCCACAGGTAGTCGGTGAGTGCCCTGAGGTGTTCGAAGTGGGCGGAGTAGCGGATGGTAGTGCCCTGGCGAGTCGCCTTCAGCAACCCAGCCTGGGTGAGTTCAGACAGGTGGTGGCTGAGGGTGGAGCCGGGGATGTCCAGGTGGGCCTGGATCTCTCCGACCGGAGTGCCCTCCACGGACCCCTGGACCACCACCCGGACGATGGACAGACGGGATGCGTGACCAAGGGCCTTCAGCCGTTGGACATGAAGTTCGAGGATGGGGTCGGCTGCGCTCATGAGATAATTCTATAGTTCTAAAAATATGAATCAAGTGGAAATTTCGAATACGGTAGAAATACTTTTCCGGCTGGTCAAGCCCTCCTTCCTGGCCCGGTGGCTGGGTTGGCCTTATGCCGGGTGCTGGGCATGATCCCCACCTGATAGGCTGGCCAACGGACCTGAAAAAGCCCCCGTTGGGGGGCTCTGGGGCTCAGTGGTTAGCTCGCTGGCGGGCAAGCTCCAGTATCTCCGCTGGGCGGGTTGCATCCAGGATGTTCTTTCCTTCCACCAGACTGCATCCGGGGACTGCCTGCCGAACAGTTCTCAGGAGGCTCAAGATGTTGGTCTCACCGGCTGCCCTGGCCTGCCTGATTGCCTCAGCCCCGATGGTCAGGTTAAGGGCTTTGATGACCCGTTCGAGGTCAGCCGGAGTGAACCGGATTCGGTTCTTTGCCTGCTCTCGCTGTGCCGTCCGGAGCCGCTTTACCAGTTCAAGTGTCCAGTCTGCCTCAGTGATGGGACGGAGGACGTGGCCGGTCTGCTGCTCCTCTTCTAGGCTGGTGGGGTAGTACCAGTTGCCGCAGTTGTTGACTGGCTTGGTGTAGTAGTTGTAGGGGTTGATGGTCATTGGTGTTGCTCCTTTGAAACCTATTACTCAGGGACAGCACCGGCCAAAGAGGGTCAGAGGAGTATTTTTGAAATTTTTTTTGAGGTATGATGGGGATGCTTGACCAACTCGCCAGCAAATGTAGCAAAAGTTGAAGATGGGCTAAGGAAGAACATTGAAACATGGCTCCATTTGTACTCGGCATGGATTGCTTGAATAATCAAAAGCCCCATTACCAACAGATAAACGTAACATGCTGGATAATCTGGGACCTGCTGGAGTCCATCGCCGAGCGGGTCGAGGCGGAGTAGGCGACCCGCCGTCGTCCCCGGAAATGTGATCGATCCCACTGGGAGGCCCCCTTGACTCCCCGGGCCGGGATGCAATCCTCAGGAATATCCAGACAAGGGGAGAGACCATGGAAAACCGGGAGACGCCCATCAACGCGGACGTGGTGCGCCAGCGGGTCGCCGCCAGCGGCCTGACGGACGTGGGCAAGGCCTCGATCCGGGAATTGAAGCGCCTGGTGGACCTGATCGAAGGCGACACCGGGGAGAAGTTCGTGCGCATGGAGATGGGCATCCCCGGGCTGCCGGCGCTGCAGGTGGGCGTGGACGCCCAGGTGCAGGCCCTGAAGGACGGCGTGGCGGCGGTCTACCCGGACATCCAGGGGATCCCGGAACTCAAGCGCGAGGTGGCCCGCTTCGCCAGGCAGTTCATGGACCTGGAGGTGGACCCGGAGCACTGCGTCCCCACCGTGGGCTCCATGATGGGCGGGATGGCCTGCTTCCTCACCGTCAACCGCATGTGGGCCGACCGGGAGGGCACGCTGTTCCTGGACCCCGGCTTCCCGGTGCAGAAGCAGCAGTGCCGGATGCTGGGCCACGGCTACCGGTCGTTCGACATGTACGAGCACCGCGGCGCGAAGCTCCGGGACAAGCTGGAGTCCTGCCTCTGCGACGGCAAGGTGTCGTCGATCCTCTATTCCAGCCCCAACAACCCCTCCTGGATCTGCCTGACCGAAGAGGAACTCGGCATCATCGGCGAACTGGCCACGAAGTACGGCGTGGTGGTGATCGAGGACCTGGCCTACTTCGGCATGGATTTCCGCAAGGACTACGGCCGCCCCGGCCAGCCCCCCTTCCAGCCCACGGTGGCCAAGTACACCGACAACTACATCCTGCTGATCTCCAGCTCCAAGGCCTTCAGCTACGCGGGCGAGCGGATCGGGGTGATGGTGGTCTCCGACAAGGTGTGGGCCATGCGCAGCCCGGACCTGCGGCGCTACTACGCCTCCGACCAGTTCGGCTACGCCCTGCTGTTCGGCACCATCTACTCCCTTTCCTCCGGCACCTCCCATTCGGCCCAGTGCGCCCTGGCGGCCATGCTCAAGGCGGTGAACGACGGCACCGTGGATTTCGTCGAGATCGTCAAGGAGTACGGCGAGAAGGCCAGGATCATGAAGCAGCTGTTCGTGGACAACGGCTTCCGGATCGTCTACGACCGGGACCTGGAGCAGCCGGTGGCCGACGGATTCTACTTCACCTTCGCCTACCCGGGCATGCAGGGCGGCGAACTGCTGGGCGAACTGCTGCGCTACGGCATCAGCGCCATCACCCTGGACATCACCGGCAGCGAGCGCACCGAAGGGCTGCGGGCGTGCACCTCGCTGATCTCGCGCGACCAGTTCCCGACGCTGGAGGCGCGGCTAAGGGCATTCCACGAGGATCACCCGGTGGCGCCGGCGCGCGTGAGCTGACCGCCGACGTGAAGAATCCCTTGCAGGTAAGACATATGGTCTTACATTGATCATGGGAGGCTCCGATGACCCGGTCCCAGGTGGTGACCCTGAGCAGCAAAGGCCAACTGGTCCTGCCGAGGTCCATCCGGACCGCGGCCGGCCTGCATGTGGGCTCGACGCTCACCGTGTCCCTCGAGGTGGATGGTGCGATCCTGGTCCGCCCGGTCCGGGGCAAGCTGGAGGCGTTCTTCCACGCCCTGGATGGGGCCGCCTGCGAAAGTCCGCTCGATGTGGACGCGGCGATCCTGGAGTCCGTGGAAGGTCTGGATCATGCAACCCGTCAGCGTTGATACCCATGTCCTGGTGCGCGGTCCCCTCGGCGATGACCTGGAACAGCAGCGGCTGGCCCAGGCCCTGATGGAGGCGGCGAGCAGGGGGCCGGGCCTGGTGGTTTCGGCTTTCTCGGTCCTGGAGATGGCCTGGGTGCTGCGGGCCCAGAAACTGCAGCGCAAGGACGTGGCCCGGGTGATCCGGACCCTGCTGGACGCCGAAGGGGTGACCGTGACCCACGCGGAAATCCTGCACGAGGCTTTAGCCCGGTTCGAGGAGGGCAAGGCCGATCTCGGGGAGTGCCTCATCTGCGCAGATGGGCAAGCCTTCGGCGCCCGGAACTTCGCCACGTTCGACCGGGTCCCGCAGGAGGAGGGCTGGGGCCTGGCGCCCGCCAGCCTCCTGGGCTCGTTTTGACACTCAAACCAGCTGCGTCACCTTGCGCCTGACCACCGGATTGTTCACGCAGGCTGCCCTTCCGGCCCCTCCTGGAGCCAGCGGTTGAGGGTCTTGATGTCGATGCCCAGGCGCTCGGCGGTGTGGCTCTTGTGCCCGCCGCACTGCTCCAGGGCCCAGGCCGCGTAGCGGTGCTGCAGTTCCCGGGCGGGCACCAGGTCGAAAAAGCCGCCCTGCGCGGCCGGGGCCTCCTGCACGAGGCTGGGCGGCAGGTCGTCCAGGTCCGCCACCTCGGTGCGGCCCAGCACCACCATGCGCTGGATCAGGTGGGCCAGTTCGCGCACGTTGCCCGGCCAGGGGTAGTCCATCATCCGGCGCAGGGCGGCGGGGGTGAAGCCGGTGACCGGGCTGTTGGGGTACTTGGCCCGGAAGGTCTGCAGGAAGTGCTCCACCAGCGGCAGGATGTCCTCCCTGCGGTGGCGCAGGGCCGGGATGTCGATGGCCACCACGTCCAGGCGGTAGAGCAGGTCCTCCCGGAACTTCTGGGCCCGGGCCATCTCGGGCAGGTCGCGGTGGGTGGCGGCGATGATCCGCACGTCCACCTGGCGCTCCCGGGACGCCCCCACCGGGCGCACCGCGCCCCGCTCCAGCACGTGCAGCAGCTTGGCCTGGATGGCCAGGGGCAGTTCGCCGATCTCGTCCAGCAGGATGGTGCCGCGCTCGGCCTCCACGAAGAGGCCCGGGCGGTCCGAGGTGGCGCCGGTGAAGGCGCCCTTGACGTGGCCGAACAGTTCGCTCTCCAGCAGCGCCTCGGGCAGGGCGGCGCAGTTGACCGCCACCAGCGGCGCCGCGTGGCGCGGGCTGAGCGAATGGATGGCCCCGGCCACCATGCTCTTGCCGGTGCCGGTCTCGCCGCGCAGCAGCACCGGCACGTCCACCGCCGCCACCCGCTCGACCAGGTCGGTCACTTCGCGCATGCCCGGGCTGGTGCCGATCATCCCGTCCCCGGACAGCTGCCCGCGCAGGGCCCGGCGCAAGAGCCGGGCCTCCTGCTGCAGGTTGCGCTCCTCCAGCGCGCGCTGCAGGAAGATCACCAGCTCCTCGGGCTGGAACGGCTTGGTGAGGTAGTGGTAGGCGCCCTGGCGGATGGATTCCACCGCCGTGTCGATGGCGCCGTACGCGGTCATGACGATCACCGGGCGCTGGGGCGAGGCGCGCTTGCTGGCCGCCAGCAGGTCCAGGCCGCTCACCTGGTTCATGCGCAGGTCGGTCACCAGGGCGTCGACGCCGCCCCCCTCCAGGCGCTCCAAAGCGGAACTGCCCGAGGCCAGGGCCTCGGCCTCGAAGCCGGCGTCGACCAGCGACTCCACCAGCATCTCCGCCATTTCCAGATGGTCGTCCACGACCAGGATGCGCGCTCCCATATCATCTCCCTAGGTCGGCAGTTCGATCCGGATCAGGGTGCCCCGGGGCTCCTGGCGCTCGATGGCGATGTCGCCCCGGTGCATCCGGACGATCTCCCGTGCGATCGCCAGCCCCAGGCCGGTGCCCTGGCCCTGCGGCTTGGTGGTGAAGAACGGCTCCAGCACCCGCTCGGCCAGGGCCTCGGGGATGCCCTTGCCCTGGTCGCTCACTTCGAGCACCATCCTGCCTTCGGCCGCCCGGGCGCGCGCCTCCACCCGGTCGCCCCGCTGGCAGGCGTCGCAGGCGTTGAGCAGGAGGTTGACCAGGAGGTGCTGCAGCAGCTGGAAGTCGCCGCGCATGCCGGGCAGGTCCGCCGGGGCGTCCACCCGGCAGCTCCACCCCGGCCTTCTGGAAGCGGTGCTCCACCATGGCGGCCGCGGCCGCCACCAGGTCCCGGGGGCCGAACTCCTCGGCCCTGGGCTTGCCGCCCCGGGCCAGTTCCAGGAAGCGCCGGATGGTGCGGTTGATCTGCTCCACCTCCTCCTGGATGGTCTGGGTCAGGCGCAGGTTCCTTTCGTCGCCGCCCGTCCGGGCCACCAGCTGCGCCGCCCGGCCCGAGATCACCCCCAGGGGGGTGGCGATCTCGTGGGCCACGCCGGAGGCCAGGGTCAGCATGGTGGCGGCGCGGTCGGCCTGGGCCAGCAGCTGGTCCTTGTGCCGGCCCAGTTCGCGCCGCTCGATCTCCCGGGCCAGCTCCATCTCCTGCTTCTGGAAGCGCAGCGCCCAGAAGGCCAGGGTGAAGAGGAAGGCGCCCATGCTGACGAAGCTGGCCAGCAGCCGCCAGCGGGCATGCAGGCTCCGGTCCGGCTCGCGGGAGGCGGTGCCGGCCACGGCGACGATCCAGGTGCGCCCGTCGCGGTCCACGGCGCCGCTCAGGGCCAGGGCCGAATTGCGCTCCGGCAGGCCCAGGGTGGCGGCGTCGGCCGGGGCCACCGGGAACCAGCGCCCGTTGGCGGCGACGGCCCGGGTCAGCGGCGCGGAGTCCATGGCCAGGCCGTCCAGGTCCATCCAGAGCAGCCCCGGGGGCCGCACGAACAGCCGGGTGATGCCCGGCTGCTCCAGCGGGTGCAGGTCGCGCAGCACCCAGGGCAGGGGCGAGGGCGAGGCCTCCAGGTTGGACAGCAGCACGCAGGCGGCGGCGGTGGCGACCTTCACCTGGGATTCCCGGAAGTCGTCGAAGGCCGCCCGGGCTTCCCGGCCCTCCAGGAACAGGTTCACCCCCAGCACGACGCCCAGGGCCATCAGCATGGTGATCCCCAGCAGCCACAGCCGGGCCATGCCATGGCCATGCACGGGCTGGGCCGAATCTGAAGAACGCCTGGACAACCGGAAACCCCCTGGTCTGATGAAGCAAATGTGGAGCCAAAGCGATTCTTCCAGATTCACGGGCTTGCGTGGGACAGAGCGACGGGGACCAGGGAAAAATGTCGGGTCTCCAGGGAAAAATGCCCGACCGCTGCCAAGTCTTTTGGCGAAATGGATCCAATACCGGCACTTGCCCGACTGGCCCGGTTCTTGAATAGCATGTCCGGGAAGCTGAAGGGCCCCTTAAGGAGATCGTCCATGAAACGCCTCGTCATCTATACCGCCAGCCTGCTGGCCGTGCCCCTGGTGCTGGGTTCCGGCCTGCTGGCCATCACCGGCCATTGCTCGTCGCCCCAGGCGCCGCCGCCGCCGCCCCTGACGGACAGCGTGATCGCCCCGGTCAAGGCGCTCAGCGACGCCTACATCGCGGTGGCGGCCCACGTGCGCCCCGCCGTGGTGAGCGTCTATTCGGAGAAGATCGTCCGCCTGCAGGCGCCGGACAACATGTTCCCGTTCGGGGACGACCTCTTCCGGCAGTTCTTTGGCCAGCAGGGGCCCATGCGGCGCCAGGCCCCGAGGGAGCAGCGGGTGCCCCAGAGGGGCATGGGCTCGGGCATGATCCTGGACAACAAGGGCCACATCCTCACCAACTACCATGTGGTGAAGGACGCCGATGACCTCAAGGTGCGCCTGTCCGACAAGCGCCAGTTCACCGCGGTGCTGGTGAGCGCCGACCCCAAGACCGACGTGGCGGTGATCCGGATCAAGGACAAGGTGCCCTCCGACCTGCCGACGGTGCAGCTGGGCAATTCCGACAAGCTGCAGGTGGGCGAGGTGGTGATGGCCGTCGGCGCCCCCTTCGGACTGACCCAGACGGTCACCACCGGCATCATCAGCGCCATGGGCCGCTCGGACGTGGGCATCGCGGACTATGAGGACTTCCTGCAGACCGACGCGCCGATCAACCCGGGCAACTCCGGCGGGCCGCTGGTCAACATGAAGGGCGAGGTGATCGGCATGAACAGCGCCATCGCCACCAACAGCGGCCAATCGGCCGGGGTCGGCTTCGCCATCCCGTCGAACATGATCAGCGCGATGCTGCCCACCCTGACCAAGGGCGGCAAGATCGCCCGGGGCATGCTGGGCGTGGGCATCCAGGATCTGGACGCGGCCCTGGCCAAGCAGTTCGGCCTCGCCAACGACAGCGGCGCTCTGGTCACCTCGGTGACCAGCGGTTCGGCCGCCGAGAAGGCCGGCGTCAAGGTCGGCGACGTCATCACCAGCTTCAACGGCAAGGCCATCGAGAACGTCCAGGAACTGCGCAACCGGGTCGGCGGCGTGGCGCCGGGGTCCAAGGTCAAGCTGGACGTGATGCGCGGCGGCAAGGAGCTTTCGCTCATGGCCACCATCGGAGAGGCCACCGCGGACGTGGTGGCCGAGGGCTCGGCGGAAAGCGCCCCGGAGCAGGCGGCCAAGCTTGGCCTCAGCGCCCAGCCCCTGACCCCGGACCTGGCCCAGCGCTTTGGGCTCAGCGACAAGAGCGGCCTGGTGATCATGGATGTGGACCAGGGCAGCCCCGCCGCCGAAGCCGGGCTGCAGGAAGGCGACCTGATCCTGGAAGCCAATCGCAAGCCGGTGAACAAGGTGAGCGAACTGCAGGCGGCGGTGGCGGAGAGCCGGAAGGCGGGCAGCATCCTGCTGCTGGTGAAGCGCAAGTCGGCCAGCCTGTTCGTGGCGCTGCCGCTGCAGTGACGGAGTGAACGGCGCGCGCCCGGGGGGAGCCTTCGCGCCCCCCGGGCGCGTTCAATAGGAAGGCGCGGTCGGCCGGCCCAGCGCATCCTGCATGAGCCAGCGGGCGATGCTGAGCTCTCCCGGGAGTTCGGGCAGGCGATCCAGGCTGAACCACCGGGCGTCCTCGATCTCCTTCGGATCCGGGCGCAGTTCCCCATCCAGGTATTCGGCCTTGAATCCGACCATCAGCCCGTTGGGGAAGGGCCAGGGCTGGCTGGAGAAGTAGACCAGGCGGTGGATGCGCACACCCAGTTCCTCCATGACTTCCCGGTGGACCGCCTGCTCCAGGGCTTCGCCCGGCTCGGCGAAGCCGGCCACGGCGCTGTACACGCCCGGCTTGAAATGGGGCGACCGGGCCAGCAGCAGTTCCCCCTCGCGCCGGATCAGCACGATCACCGCCGTGGAGGCGGCCGGGAACACCTGCAGCCCGCAGGCCGGGCACATCCTTCCGGTCCCTTCGCCCGGCACCAGGGCCGCCCCGCAGGCACCGCAATGGCGGTGCGCTTCCGACCAGGCCAGCCACTGCCAGGCCCGGCCGGCCCGCAGCCAGTCTTCCCGGGGCATGACCCCGTAGGCTTCGCGCAGCCCCAGCGACAGCACCCCGGCGGGCAGGGCGGCTTCCTCGGGCACCCGGTGCACCCGCAGTCCTTCCGGCAGGATCAGGACCGGGTCCGGCAGGTCCGGCGCCCTCCCTTCCCACCACCACAACCGCTTGCCCTGGAAAACCGCACCCATGGTCGACTCCCAACCTGCCATGGTGCCATCGTAGCCCGCCGGTCAGTTCCCGTCTGCGGGCGGCTGGTAGGCGGCATTGCCGAACCCGAGCCTGGGGAAGGCCAAGAAGGGCAGGAATATCAGCATGAGGGTCATCCCCGCGCCGAACCCGAAGGCCCGGGAGACCCCGTGCAGCACCATCGGCGCCACCACCAGGTTGACGCCCGGCACCAGCATCAGGATCACCCACCACCCCGGCCTGCCCCCCATCAGGCAGAGCAGGTAGAGGTTGTACAGGGGGACCAGGGCGCCCCAACCGGGCTGCCGGGCCTTCTCATAGGTCAGCCACAGGGACGGGAACATCACGATGATCCCGGCCAGGATCAGGATGGCTTTGAAATGATCATGCATGCATGGCCTCGTGCTTCGAAAGTTATTATGAAATAAATATAATTTTTGTCAACGGGACGAATGGAAATGCCGTGTCCGGGGCGCCACATCTCCTCGACCCGAGGGACGTGGTCCGCGACCGCCAATGGATCTGCCGGGACCGCTGGAATGGGGAACGGTCCCGCGACGCCGTCGGCGATCGTATGGGTAGGGTCGCCCTGTTGGGCTTTCCAAGTTGTTGCCAGCCCGTTGTGCAACCCCGACCGAAAACCTGCGTCGCCATCAAGGACACGAAGTTCCCGATCCATCCGCTCCTCCTTGGCTGAGGTGTCAGGAAGCCTTTTTATATCCTCATTTATCCCCGTCCATCTCCGTTCATCCCCGGCAGAAACCAGCGCTTCAATTTTGCCGGTGACGGGAGTATCAGAAATTTTGTGTTTGGGCGGGTTTCATCGGGGCTTGATCTCCAGGTTCAAGGCTGCGGCCGATCGAAGTGCTGGGGGTAGAGAATCGCGAAGTGGTTCAGGGCTTCCCTCCAGCCGTGGACTATCTTGTGCCAGTTCTTGGTCTGGTTCCTCAGCACCAAGTAGATCAGCTTCGTGGCCGCCTGGTCATTGGGGAAATGCCCCCTGGCCTTGAGGATCTTGCGCAGCCTGGCATTCAGACTCTCGATCGCGTTGGTGGTGTAGACCAGCTTCCGGACTGGCTCCGGGTAGGACATGAATGGGATCACCTGGTCCCAGGCCCGGCGCCAGAGACGGACGATGGGCGGGTATTTCTTCCCGAAAGGCCCGGCTTCGAAGGCATCCAGGCACTGCATAGCCGCCTCGGCGTTGATGGCCTTGTAGATCCCCTTGAGTTCGTGGACCACCGGTGTCCGATCCTTGAAATTACAGTATTCCATGCTGTTCCGAAGGAGGTGGACGATGCAGTTCTGGATCTCTGTCTGCGGGAACACCGCCTGGATCGCCTCAGGGAAGCCCTTCAGCCCGTCCACCACCGCCAGCAGGATGGTCTCTACACCGCGGCTCTGGAGCTCCGTAACGACCCCGCGCCAGAACTTCGCCCCCTCCGTCTGCTCGATCCACAGCCCCAGGACCTCCCGGGTGCCATCGCGCCTTATGGCAAGGGCCAAGTAGATGGCCTTGTTCATCACGGTGCCCTCGTCCCGGATCTTTACCCGCAGCGCGTCCAGGAACAGGACCGGATACAGCTTGTCCAAGGGCCTGACTTGCCAAGCCTTCACCTCCTCCATGACGGCACTGGTCACTTCGCTGATCAGGTCTGGCGAGACCTCGGCTCCGTACTGCTCCTCCAGGAATGCCTGGATCTCCCGTACGGTCATTCCCCGGGCGTACATGGCCACGATCTTCTGGTCAAACCCATCGAAACGCCGCTGACCCTTCGGAATGATCTGAGGCTCAAAGGTGCCTTCACGATCCCGTGGCACCTCGATCTCCACAGGGCCGTCTTCTCCTATCAGAGTCTTTTTGGACGATCCGTTGCGGTGGTTGCTTGCCTTTTTGCCGGCACGATCGCCCTTCTCATAGCCAAGGTGATTCGTAAGCTCTGCATCCATTGCCGTTTCTACCAACGCCTTGGTGAGCTGCTTCAGAATCCCTTCCGGGCCCATCAGGTCCTCGGGCTTTTCGTAGCCCTTCAACAGCTCTTTTAGGATTTCGGGTGTGATAGCCATGCTCCATGCTCCTGCAGGAAGTGGCCCACACACAAAATTTCTGACAGGCTCCCGGTGACTGGCACCGGAGCCGAAATCCATCGCGCCGACCCACCCCGGCCAAGACCTGGCCGGCGATGAACGGGAATGGACGGGGATGGATGGGATTGATAAGTGGCAATAGTGCCGCTCTGGCCATTTTCAGCCTCCGTGGTGTGCCTGGGTGGCCTTTGGATCCCTCTCCCGGACATGAACATCGGCCGCAGCCCCGGTGAGGCGATCAGCTTCGGAGATGAGACGGCCGGGAACATGGCCTGGTGGAGCCTCGGTCAGGTCATTTTCATGACGTACCAATCATGCGTCTACCCTGGTGCATCAGCCCGGGCCGTGGTGCTGAAGATTTAGGTATGGAACTTCCAAACATCGTGGCGCACATAATAAAAAAAGTAACCGTTCAGTTACCCCGCTCTCCTTATGCCGTATTGAACCAAGAGCGCTTACTGCCTTTTTCGGCGATCCTCCGCATCTTCGGCGCCTCGGCGATAAGCTTTTCAGACCCCTTACTGCGCATCTACTATTCGCGCCGCGTGGGTTAAGAAACTGCCTATCGCCGAGGCGCCGAGGGAACCGAGGATCGCCGAAAAAAACAATCCATTCCAGGCCAAGACCTATCAGCACGGAGATCCCCTGAACGGTTACTAAAATAATGGAAATCATTTCAATATTTTATTTGAAAGGAACTCAACGCATATGGAAAACCATGATCTATCAGTAATTTCTCGTCTTTCATTTGGCAATGCTATCATCATTGTATTTCTTGAATACGCGACTAATATGGTTGGATATATTTTAATTAATATTGTCTTTTATCATCGCCAAAGCAAGGTGCCAGAATCTCTGCTATTTATCCTTGAACTTTGCTCATGCTGGATAACCCTGTTGATTATCCGATGCTGGTCAAAGCAATCATGGATAGATCTAATTGCACCAAGACGCGTTAATAAAATCATATGGTGTCCGATCCTGGTGAGCATCGCCGGCATCTATTTCTTGGCGGGCTTCGTTGCTACATACGCGCTGTACTTTTTACCGATGCCCGCCTGGGTTGCCGATGCGTTCAGGGAGCCCGGATGGCTGGCTGCCATCTTTGGTGCGCCCTTGGTGGAAGAAATTATTTTTCGTAGTGTCATCCTTGGTGGGTTTCTGTGCCAATACAGTCAAAATAAAGCAATTTTATTGTCATCTTGCCTTTTTACGTTTGTTCACCTCAATCCTTGGCAACTGTTTCCAGCTTTCTTTTTTGGAATTTTTGCCGGATGGGTCTTCTCTGAAACCCGGTCCATATGGCCGGTGCTCGTTATGCATATTATTCATAATGGTGCCTGCCACGCTGAAGGTTATTTCGCTATCTACCCATTTGGTAGCGGGCACAAGCCACCTCCGTGCTGGACGCTGGTTTTAGGAATGGTCCTTCTTTCTACAGGAGCACGTTTCCTGAACCCACAAAATCGAGTTCCGTTTCGGAAAGGATGAGAAAGTCCTTGTTCATGAGTTACCTCGCGAAAGGATGGTTACAGATTGCCTAAGAGTCCCTCATCGGGTTCGAAACCCGACCGGCCTCAGGCTGGGAATGATAAATGCGAGCACCCCAAAGCTGGTTTCTGAAAATGTTCAATGAAATTGAACAAACTCATAATATTAATTATTTAATAACAACCGGTCCAATGGAAAACGCCCCCCGCACCTCCCGGCTCACCGACGCGGGCCGGCCGGTGCCCCGGTCCATCGGGCACCACAGGGTGCGGGCCCGGGCCAGCAGGGCGCGGTCCGAGGCGCGCAGGATTTCGGTATGGCGCTCGAAGCTGAAGCGGGCGGCCGGTCCGACCCAGGTTCGGGCGATGATGGCGTCGCCCAGCCGGGCAGGGCGCTTGTAATCGATCTCGTGGCGGACCACCACCCAGTACAGGGCGGCCTGGGCCTCCAGGGAGGCCAGCGTGGTCCAGTGGGCCGTGGCGGCCTCCTGCACCCACCTCAGGTAGACCACGTTGTTGACGTGGTTCAACTGATCGATATCCTCGGGAAAAATTTTGATAAGAATCTCGAATGGTTGATGGTCTGGAATCATGATTTGCGGGCCTTTGCTCATGGAGTACAAATGGGGTGCAATTTCCAGATCATTTTCCACCCCTGACGCCAGGGTTGGGTAGTCAATCCTCTCCTGCGATACGCTTGATCTCCCACCAAAAAAATCAACTCCATGCAGCCCTGATTATGCTATAGGATAACAAATTCAGTCTGAATGGTTTAAGACAGATAACTCCGAATATTGGAGAGTTTATGAGATTCAATAGATCGTTACAAATTGGATTTGGCATCTTGGCCATAGTCTGTTTTTTGGGATGTACGCAGAGTGGCGGCAACCTCCCGATTTCAGAGCCCGTTTTCACCACACAACCGTCAAGTCAAACCGTCCCGTCGGGTGGGACTGCCGTTTTCAATGTTGCTGTCAGTGGGACTCCTGCGCCTTCACTGAGCTGGGAGCGCAGCAACGATGGTGGCGCGACCTGGTCCTTGATCCCAGGTGCCACATCTTCGATCTATAGCCTTGTGGTTGGGCCAACGGATACCCGTGCAGAGTTCCGCTCGATCGCTGCCAATTCCGTGGCTATCACGAACAGCCTCCCCGCGACCCTGACGGAGGTCCCTGCCGTCTATTCTGGGGGCGATATCGATACCTCCTACCCGATACCCGGTTACTGGCAGAACGGAAATTGGGTCGGGTTTGATCAGCCTTCGTCCCCCTCCGGGTGGGTCAATACCCTGGTTGTTTCCGGAGGAACCATTTATGCAGCGGGGGTCTGCTCCAACTCTGTATCCGATGCGGTCCAGGGGTACTGGGGGAACGGTGGTTGGACGAAGCGCTACGCGCGGAGGGCATTTCGTCCCAGTTGTGCCCTTCGGCATGGCGTAAGCGGCTGAAAGAAGGTCCCCTTGGTTGTGGCGATGCTGGAACACCGCCCGACAACCAAGGGGGTTTGCATGAGTCTCTGGAGAGACCGCATGGCACGTGACTTGGAGCGAGCAGGACTGGCTCCGCGTACACGAAAACACTATACCGACGCCGTCAGTTTCCTGGTGCGGTTTCACGGCCGGTCGCCGGAGGAATTGACGCCGGACGACATCCGGGCGTGGGAGGACAACCTGCTTGACCTGGGGTTGGGGCCCAACACCCGTCGGGTCTACCTGGCCGGGGTAGCTTTTCTCTACCGGAAAACCTTATCCCGGCCTGAAATGGTTTCTTTCCTCGTTCCTCCCAGGGACCCCCGGAGGTTGCCGAGGGTTTTGAGCCCGGATGAAGTCCAGCGGATCCTGGCGGCCCTTTGGGAGCCGCGCTATGTTGCCCTGTTTTCCCTGATCTACGATACGGGCCTGCGTATTTCCGAGGCGATCCACCTGAAAGCCGGAGACGTGGACCGGGGACTGGGTGTAATTCACGTCCGAGGCAAGGGTGGCCACGAGCGGCAGGTCAAACTCGGCGACCGCCTTTACCAGCTGCTGCGGACCTACTGGCGGGACGAGCGGATGAAGGGCCCGCACAGTGCTGCCCTGACTTTGGATTCGCTTCTGATCGCGAACCGGGTGGGGAACGTCATCGACCGCACCGAAGCCGGGATGGCCCTGAAGCTGGCCGTCCAGGCAGCCGGAATCACCAAGCGGGTCACGGCCCACACCCTGCGCCATAGCTTCGCCACCTATCAACTGGAGATGGGCACCGCTCTCCCACTCATCCAGAGCCAGTTGGGCCACGCCTGCATCAAGTCCACCCAGGTCTACCTCCACGTATCCACCCGCCTGATCCGCCAGGCTCCGAGCCCCCTGGACTCCCTACCGGAGCCGTGAGGCGGGCGGCATGGGCCGCACCCCCTTCGATATCGCCGACATCGTCCGCCTCCACCGGGATGCCTTGGCAGGCGTCCAGCCGCTCTCCTCGGAGCAGGGCCGGGCCCTGTCGGCCATCACTCTGTGCCGTACCGCCGCCCTGGGTGGACATTGGAATTATTGTTTCGAATGCGGCTGGGAGGAGGAGGGCCCCAGCTACAACTCCTGCCGGAACCGGAACTGCCCCAAGTGCCAAGCCCTGGCTCAGGAACGCTGGATCGCCGCCCGGGCCCGGGCCATCCTGCCGCTGGACCACTACCATGGCGTGCTCACCGTGCCGGAGGATCTCCGGCCCCTGGCGCGCCAGGTTTCGCGGGAGTTCTACGGCGCGATGTTCCGCTGCGCCTCGGCCGCCGTGCTGGAGCTGGCGGAAACCCGGCTGGGCGTGCGCCTGGGGCTGACTCTGGTGCTCCACACCTGGACCCGGGATCTCCGTTACCACCCCCATGTGCACATCCTGATCACAGCTGGTGGACTGACCCTGGACGGCAAGGCCTTCAAGCGGATCCGCCGGAAGGTCCTGCTGCACGTCAAGCCTCTGGCCAAGCTGTTCAGGGGCAAACTGATGGACGCCCTGCGCCAGATGAAGCGTGACGGGATCATCTCGATGAGCGACGGGGCATTCGGAACCCTGATGGCCACCCTGAAGGCCCAGGACTGGGTGGCCTACCTCAAGCGGACCTTCCACGGCCCGATGGGAACCCTTCAATACCTCGGGCGGTATACGCACCGGGTAGGCATTGCCAATTCCCGCCTCCTGGACGTGACCGAGCGCCAAGTCACCTTCCGGACCAAGGACGGCCGCTCAGTCAGCCTGCATCCGGTTGCGTTCCTCCAGCGCTTTGTCCAGCACGTGCTGCCAGACCGGTTCAAGAAAATCCGCCATGCAGGCCTCTACGCTTCCACCCACGCCCTGGCCCGGGCGCGCGAGTCTGCTCGACGCCCAGCCGCTGCCGGCTCCGCCAGCGCCCTCGTGGCAGCAGGACCTGTTCGCCCTGACTGGGCGGGATGTGGCTCGCTGCCCCAAGTGTGGCGAGCGAGTTAGCCGCAGAGATCTGGCCCCAACCGGAGCCTGCGTTCGCCTGCACAAGGATCGACGTCCCCGGAGTCCGCCGTGACGGGCCAAGGAACCGTGGTTCCCGCCTGCGTCCTCCTGGCATTGGGTGGACCGGGAAAGGCCTGCCCCAACCCCCGGCAGCCCCGAATTCCAGGGATATGGACCACCCGGGGCGCCGGTTCCCGAGGCCATTCGTACGCCCCTGCCACTCCAGAATCCGCGCCATCTCTCGTCGCTACCCTCCCGCCGAACCGCTTGCCCCGTCATCCTCACCACCCCGGCGCAACGGAAAACCCATAGCGTCCGGCCACCATCCCCGGCTTCATCCAACGCGCGAACCGTCGGCGCGATCAACGTGTCGGCCGGCCCGCGCAGCGGGGCCGCCGACGAACCGCTCAAAATTGGGTCGGTTTTGCTCGACCCTCAGGCTCCACATATGGAGGGCAAATCAATTCTCTGGTCGTTGTTGGGACTGATGTGTATGCCGCGGGAGCATTCGGCCCTGCCGGTTATTGGCTGAACGGTGCCTGGGTCAGCCTGGCCCTGCCCGCGGGAGCCGCCGATGGCGTGATCGAAGCGCTCGTCGTGTCCGGAAACCAGATTTATGCTGCCGGATATTGCCAAAGTCCGGCACCGGTCGTGCTGATCCCGGGTTACTGGTTGAATGGGGCCTGGGTTGCTCTGCCCATCCCCGCCGGTGCGGACGGGGGAGCCGTCGATAGCCTTGTTTTATCCGGGAATGATGTCTACGCAGGAGGATACATCCAAACCTCAGGGGGCAACCTTCCCGGCTTCTGGTTGAATGGGGCCTGGGCTGGGCTCGCCTTGCCTCCAACTGGCAGCGGCGGAGCAATCATTTCCCTCGTCCTGTCCGGCAGCGACGTTTATGCCGCGGGTTACAGCCAAAGCTCTGGCATATATGCTCCAGGGTATTGGCTGAATGGGACCTGGGTCGCCCTTCCGTTACCTCTGGGCTTTAATGGTGGTGTTGCCAGTTCGCTCGTCCAGTCGGGGGGCAATGTCTATGCTGGGGGCTACTGTGTCAGCTATTCCAATAACGGTACCCAAACCGGTGCGGTCCCTGGTTATTGGGTGAACGGCGATTGGGTTGGTCTCCCTTCATCAGGTTCGGCCTTCTCCTACGTCAAATCAATCTGCATCGTTCCGTAATGATATTTGCTGATTCATCGTCGACTCAGAAATGAATCATCCTGATCCAGCAGGGTGAAGAAGAAGGTCGCTCCATTCCCGGGCTCGGCCTGCGCCCACACCTGTCCTCCATGCCTGTGGATGATGCGCTGGACGATGGCGAGGCCGATGCCGGTGCCTTCGTAGTCCGAGGTCGAATGGAGCCGCTGGAAGGGCGTGAACAGCTTGTCGGCTGAAGCCATGTCAAAGCCCGCGCCTTGGACGAAGCCGCTTTCGCGGCAGGGGTGAGCAGCATCCGTCCAGCCTGATTGACTAAAAATGCTTGCGGGATCTGCTGCTTGCAGGCTCCTTGAATGTGTCGGTGTTGGAGCACCGGCCACACATTCAAGGAGGACTGCAATGGCGGTCAGTG
Organism: uncultured Holophagaceae bacterium; assembly: GCA_963717275.1. Taxonomy (GTDB): domain Bacteria; phylum Acidobacteriota; class Holophagae; order Holophagales; family Holophagaceae; genus Mesoterricola. The sequence goes on along the minus strand of CAVQVX010000001.1, from coordinate 371,587 downwards.
TATCTCTGTCCCGGTTCGCCGGGGATCTTCAAATGGCGAACCGCGCCCATAAAACCATCCAGCAGTATGTCGCCTCGGCCAGGAGGTTCGAGGAGTTCCTGGGCCATGACCCTTCCGATGCCAGCCAGGAATCGGTGCGGCGGTGGGTGGACGTCCTCCGGCAGCAGGCCATCGGGGCCTCCCGGCTCGCCCTCCACTATGCGGCCCTAAAGTTCCTCTATTCCCGGACCCTGGGCCAGTCGGAGAAGGTGGCTTGGATCACCATCCCCAAGGCCAAGGCGCACCTGCCGTCGATCCTGGGCAAGGCCGAGATCGCCCGGCTGCTGGATGGGTTCACGACGGCGAAGTACCGCACCTTCTTCACCCTGGTCTATGGCACCGGCCTGCGGATCAACGAGGCCTGCCGGCTCGAGACCCGGGACATCGACGCCATGCAGCAGGTGATCCATGTCCGCGACGGCAAGGGCGGCAAGGACCGGATGGTGCCCATGGGCGGCAAGCTCTACCTGTTGCTGCGGACCTACTACAAGCACGAGCAGCCCGCGAAGCCCTGGCTGTTCGCCTCCAAATCGGGCGGTCCCCTCTGCGCGGAGACCGCCCGGCGCGCCCTGCTGTGCGCGGCGGCAGCATCCGGGATTGGGAAGATTGTGAACCCTCATTTACTTCGCCACGCCTTCGCCACCCACCTGCTGGAGGGTGGCACGGACCTGCGGAAGATCCAGGTGGTCCTGGGCCACTCCAGCATCAAGTCCACTCAGATCTACACCCAGGTAGTGCCCAGCCAAATTGCCGCCATTCGCAGTCCGCTGGAGGATCTGCCGGAGTGATCCGGTGGGGTCCCACCGGCCCCGTTTCGACATCGCCGACATCGTCCGCCTCCACCGCGCCGCCCTGGAAAGCCGGGAGCCCCTGAACCGGCAGCAGCGCCGCGTGCTCACGGCCATCGGCCAGTGCCGCACCGCCGCTCTGGGCGGGCACAAGGAGGTCTGCGAACACGGCGACTTCGAGCGGATCAGCTACAACTCATGCCGAAACCGGCACTGCCCCAAGTGCCAGGCCCTGGCCCAGGAACGCTGGCTCGACAAGGAGACCCAGCGCCTCCTGGACGTGCCGCACTTTCACCTGGTGTTCACTGTCCCGGCGGAACTGCGGTTCCTGGCCCGGCAGTATCCGGCCAAGTTCTACGGCGCCTTGTTCCATGCCGCGACCAAGACTCTCCTTAAGTTGTTCCGGACCCGCAAGAAGGTTACCCCCGGGCTGCTCCTGGTGCTGCACACCTGGACCCGGGAACTGACCTTCCATCCCCATCTCCATGTGCTGGCCACCGCCGGGGGCCTGGCCCTGGACGGCAAGACCTTCATCCCCAGCAGCAAGAAATACCTGTTCAAGGTCGAGATGATGGGTGAGGTGTTCCGGGCCAAGATGCTCAACGCCTTGGGCCGGCTCCAGCAGAAGGGCGCCTTCCCGGACGTTCCGCTGGGGTTCTACGCCAGCCGGATGGCCACGGTCAGTGATCTGGACTGGGTGGTCCACGCCAGGAAGCCGTTCGGCCATTCCAGCCACGTGGCAGCCTACTTGGCCCGGTATACCCACCGGGTCGGCATCGCCAACTCCCGGATCCAGGACGTCACCGAGGACCGGGTCACGTTCGCCACCAAGAACGGCAAGACCACCACGGTTCACCCGGTGGAATTCCTCCACCGCCTGGTCCAGCACGTCCTGCCTCCGGGCTTCCACAAGATCCGCCACGCCGGCCTCTACGGGTCGGTTCAGGCGGGTGGGCTCCTGGAGCGGGCCCGGGCCTTCGTCGGGTCCTGCAAGAAGCCCAGGAAGGAACCGTCCGAACTGGAGCGGCTGGAGCTGGCTGCACGGAGTTGTCCGATCTGTGGCGGAACCCTTCGCCGGACGCCCCTGCCGTCCGCCATCCGCGCACCACCTGAGGACGCCCCATGCTGATCGTCCCCACAACGGCCATATCGTCGATTCCCGGCTTACCCGATCCGGTTGGGTGGACCGGGGTCTGCCTGCACCCGGATCTCACGGCGCGAACGCTGATCATCAAGGGGAAATCAGCGGCCATGACATCGATCAACGAGGCCTTCCGACCCTATCCTGGCTTCCGGCCAGCGTCGAAAACCCCATAGCCCAGTCGCGCCGGCCCCCTGCCGCTACGGGCTTGTCCAAGAACGTAAACCGGACTGCGCGTCATCGCGCCGACCCAGCCGTACGCTCATGTCCCGCGAGCCCGATTTACTTTCTAGTTGTCCCGGATGAAGAAGGCCCTCGCACCGCTGGAGGAAACCGTTTCACCCACCTCGATCCGGGGATCCCGGCGCCTGGACGTGTACTTCCAGGCGTTGCCGAGGAGGTTCTCCAGCGCCACCCGCATCAGGTGGGCATCGGCTTGCACCCGCATGCCCGGCTGGATGGTGATTTCGACCCTGCGCTGCGGGTCGAGGTCGGCCAGGACGCGGGCCACCCCATTGCAGAGCGTGGACAGATCGCAATCCGCCAACGTCAGTTCGCTGCGGCTGGTTCTCGAAAGCTTCAGCAGGTCGTCGATGAGGTTCCCCATCCGCTGCGCGCCGAGGCAGACGCGGGACAGGTAGTGCTTGCCTGATTCATCCAGCTGGTCCTGGCAGTCCTCCAGCAGCACCTTGCTGAAGCCTTCGATGCTGCGCAGGGGTGCCCGGAGATCATGGGAGACGGAATAGCTGAAAGCCTCCATCTCCTTGTTGGCCGCTTCAAGCTGGGCGGTCCGCTCCTGCACCCGCTGCTCCAGATTCTGGTTCAGGCTGCGGATCTCGTTCTCCGCCTTCATGCGCTCGGTGATGTCGCGGCTGATGGAGAGGTTGTAGCGTTCCCCGCCTATTTCCAGCAACGCGGAGGAGAGGAGGCAGACGAAGATGCTTCCGTCCTTGCGGCGCAGGAGGGTCTCGAAATCAAGTTCCTCGCCGTGGTCCTTCAGGGCCGCGATGAGCCGGTCCCGATGCTCCCTGCGCACCCAGATGCCCAGATCGCCCGGCAGGGTGGAATGACCGATGAGTTCATCGCGGGTGTAGCCGAACATCCGCATGTAGCTCTGGTTGAGTTCGACCTGGACTCCGGTTTCCAGGTGCGTGAGATCGATCGCGTCAGGGCTGAGATGGTAGATCTTGGCGAACTTCTCCTCCGACACCCGAAGGGCATCTTCGGCCTGCTTGCGCTCGGTGATCTCCTGGACGATGCCGATCACGCCGGTGATCCCGCCCCTGGCATTGCGCAACGCGCTGCTGGTGTTGGAGGACCAGCCGGATTTTTCGGTGCTGGGGATGCGATACGGGAATTCCAGGGACTGGACAGGCTCACCGGCCAGGGCCTTTTCCAGGCGATCCATAAGCCCCACTTCCCGCAGGAACGGAAACACCTCCAGGGGACGTTTCCCCAGCACCGCACTGGCCGGGAGGCCGGTCAGCCTTTCCATGAACGGGTTCCAGACCCGGTACCGGAGGTCAAGGTCGTAGACGATGATCCCTTCCTTGACGCTGCGAATGATTTGCCGGTTGAACCGGTGCTCTTCCCGAAGCAGATCCTCGACCAGCCCCGGTTCATCCACCGGGGCACCTCCCGCCGGGTCCAGCCCGCAGAGGTCGAGATAACGCTGCCGCGCGGCAACCAACTCGTCATGCGCCTGGCGCAGTGCTTCGTTCTGCATCTCGGTCATGAATGAATTTATCACAATCCAGGCTGGCCGAATCTCTGGCAGATTGTCCGTCCGGAAGTAACCTTGCCTTGCAACCGGCGCGCCGGAGCATGGGTCACAGCTTGATATCGGGTTGGGGATCCCCCGGCCCATCCCCCCTCGGGGCATCCGGCTGGCCCCGACCCCGCAGGCGGGGCAGGCAGAACGGAGGTCATCATGCCACGAAGGTTCAAACCCGTACCAATGCTGCTGTTAGCCTTCGGTATGCTGGCGGGTTCGTTCGGCAGCGGGCAGAGCCCGCAGCCCGATCCTGCGGCACCGGAGCAAAGCCCGCAACCCGCGCCGCCGGGCGCCCAGCCTCCCCAGCCGGCTCCGCCGGGGGCCCAGCCGACTCCGCCGGGGGCCCAACCGGCTCTGCCGGGGGCCCAGCCGACTCCGCCGGGGGCCCAGCCGGCTCCACCGTCCGCCCAGCCCGAGGCCGAGCCGGTCATCGTTGAACAACCCAAGAATCAGCAAGTCAAGGCCCCGGCCGCGGCGACCTTCAGCGTGAAGGCCACCGGAAACCCCGCCCCCAAGTATCAATGGAGTGTGAATGGGAATCCCATCAATGGCGCCACCGGGAGTTCCTGCTCCACCGGCGCGACCACGGTCGCCAACGACGGCGACACCTACACGGTGACCGTCGACAACGGGGTGGGCAACCCGGTCACCAGCGACCCCGCCGTCCTGAACGTCAATCCTTCCTGATCCGGATGCCTTCGGCGTCGATGAGGATGCTCCGGCTCTTGTAGAGCGCGCCGAGGGTCTGCTTGAACACCCTCTTGCTGACGCCGAACAGGGCGTAGATCCGTTCCGGGTCGGTCTTGTCGGTGACGGCCATGAAGCCGCCGTGGGTGCGCAGCACCTGCAGGATGCCCTGGGCGGCGGCATCCACCTTGGCGTAGCCGGAAGGGCTCAGGGCGATGTTGAGCCTGCGGTCGGGCCGCAGCGCCTTGACGTAGCCGTCCTGGCTGCGGCCGCGGGGCGGGGCGCCGAACACTTCGTTGCTGTGCACCAGGCCCCAGTAGCGGTGGTTGACGATCACCCGCAGGCCCAGGTCGGTGCGGTCGGCGATGAGCACCGAGACCCGGTCGCCCTCCTTGAATTCCTCCGCCTCGTCCACCAGGAAGTCGTCCAGCTTGGCCGAGGCGGCGATCCGGCCGTCCCGGGCCTGGAACACGCACACCAGGATGCGCCGCCCGGCCACCACCAGCCGCTTCTGCTCGCGCCGCACCTCGCTCCAGGGCAGCAGCAGGTCCTTGGGCAGGCCCCAGTCCAGGAAGGCCCCGGCGTCGCCGACCGACACGATCTTCAGGAAGGCCGCCTCCCGCACCTGGGCCTTGGGGGTGGCGGTGGTGGCCACCACCCGGTCCTCGGCGTCCAGGTAGAGGAACACCCGCACGCTGGCGCCTGGCCCGCTGGCCGGGGGCAGTTCCCTGGCGGGCAGGGGGACCGGTCCGGCCTCGAGGCCGTCCAGCAGCGCCGTGCGGGGGGTGACGCTGAGGATCTTCAGATCGTTGAACTGGCCGAGGACGGGCATGGGGGCCCAGTCAGGAGGCCGACAGGGCCCGCTTGGCCATCCGGGAATCCAGGTACCAGATGCCGCCGCCCTGATCGCCCACCGCGTGCAGGTGGTCCACCACCTGGCCGACGTTGGACTCCTCCTCCACCTGCTCGGAGACGTACCACTGCAGCTTGATCTCGCTGGCGAAATCGTGCTCCTTGCGCGAAAGCTCGAACAGGGCGTTGATCTTCTTGGTGATGCCCATCTCGTGCTCCAGGGTCTTGTCGAACACCTGGATGACCCCGCCGAACTCACGGGGCGGCGCTGCGACCGGCTGCAGTTCCAGGTGGCCCTTGCGGTCGAGGATGAAATCGATGAGCTTCACGGCGTGAGCGGTCTCCTCCCCCGCCTGGATCCGCAGCCAGTGGGCGAAGCCGCGGAAGCCCAGGGTCTCGCAGTGGGCGCCCATGGCCAGGTAGAGCTGGGCGGAATATTGTTCCATGTTGACCTGGTCGTTCAAGGCCTTCTGCATGGTCTGGCTGAGCATGGCTGCCTCCGGGTTGGATAAGAGGCACCCATTCTGACGCAATCGGCGTTCCGCGCCAGCATTAATCGCACCTGGGAAAATGAAGTCAACGCCTGCCCTTGCAGCAGCCGCCGTCGGAGCAGCCGCATCCGGCGCGCTCCCCCCTGCGCGCCAGGCCGCGCACGGCCCTGCGGCCGAAGAACAGCGCCGCCAGCGCCGCGGCGCCCAGGACGATCCAGCCTTGCACGCCCATGCTCCCCTCCTACGCGAAACCGCACATGCGGCCGATGAATACCGTGCCGTAGGCCATGAACCAGGCCAGGGCGAGCCCGTAGGCAACCGAGAAGCTGGTCCAGGCCACGCTGCGGGTCTCCTTCAGGATCATGCCCACCAGGCCCAGGCAGGGCGTGTAGAGCAGGATGAAGACCATGAAGGCGAACGCGGTCAGCGGGGTGAAGCCGGAGTGCCGCTTGAGCGAGTCCTGCAGCGGGCTCATGCCGGGGCTGTCGTCGGACTTCTCGGCCTTGGCCTGGTTCAGCACGCCCATGGTGCCGACGACGATCTCCTTGGCGACGAATCCCGCGGTGAGCGCCACCACGTCCTTCCACGCCTCCGGCCGCCGGTGGTCCGGGTCGAGGATGGGGGCCAGGGCCGGCTGCAGCACGTGGCCGAAATGCGCGGCTAGGCTGGAATTCATGATCCGGCTTTCGGAGGCCAGGCCGAGTTCCTCCAGCTTGTCCTTCTCCTCGGCCGGGGCCAGCTTCTCGGCGCGGACGGCGGCCTCCTGCTGCTGGCGCTCGACGGCCCAGGCCCGGTTGGTGATGCCCGGATAGTGCGACAGGAACCAGACCAGGGTGGCGCCGGCCAGGATGACCGTGCCGGCCCGGGAAAGGAACAGCCTCCCCTTCTCCCACATGTGGATGGCGGTGGCCTTGAGCACCGGCATGCGGTAGGGCGGCAGCTCCATGACGAAGGGCGTGCTTTCGCCCCGGAACAGGGTGAGGCGCAGCACCTTGCCCGCCACCATGGCCAGGCCGAAGCCGAGGATGTGCAGGGCGATGATGGCGAGGGCCGCCTGCACCGGCCTGAAGAAGGTGCCGGCGATGAGGATGTAGACCTGCAGCCGGGCCGAGCAGGACACCAGCGGCGCCACCAGGATGGTGATGAAGCGGTCGGTCCTGGACTCGATGGTGCGCGTGGCCTGCACCGCCGGCACGTTGCAGCCGGTGCCCATGATCAGCGGGATGAAGCTCTTGCCGTGCAGGCCCATGAGGTGCATCAGCCGGTCCATCATGAAGGCCGCCCTCGACATGTAGCCGGTGTCCTCCAGGAACGAGATGCAGCCCATGAGGATCATGATCACCGGCACGAACACCACTACGGCGCCGACGCCGGGGATGATGCCGTCCACCAGCAGGCTGGTGAGCTCCCCGGAAGGCAGGCGGGCCGCGGCCAGGTCGTGGAAGGCCGCGAAGCCCGCGGTGATCCAGTCCTGGGGGTAGCTGCCGAGGAGGAAGGTGAGGCTGTACATCGCCGCCATGATGGCGATGAAGATGGGCAGGCCGAGCCACTTGTGGGTGAGGATCCGGTCCAGCCGGGTGGTCCAGCCGCGCTGGGCGGCGTGGTCGTGCTTCAGGACTTCCTGCACCAGTCCGTGGGTGAAGCCGTAGCGGCGCTCGGCGACCAGGGTGGCGGGGTCGGCGCCCAGGTGCTCCTCCAGGAACTGGGCGCTGCGGGCGCGCTGGGTCTCGATGGCGTTGCGCGCGTGGCTGGCCCGGGCCAGCTCCAGGGCGTCGGGGGCCCGCTCCAGCAGGCCCAGCGCGACCCAGCGCGGCACGTGGCGCAGGGCCAGCTCCTCGTCCCGGACGATCTCGCCCTCCAGCCTGGCCAGTTCGCCTTCGATGTCGGGCCCGAAGGACGCCCGCACCGGCCAGACCCGCGGGTCGTCGCCCCGGGCCACGGACAGGATGGCTTCCTTGAGCTCGCGGATGCCTTCGCCGCGGTTGCCAACAGTGGGGATCACCGGGCCGCCCAGGAGGGTCTGCAGGCCCGGAATGGAAAGCGTCACCCCCTGCCGTTCGGCGTCGTCCATCATGTTCAGCACGAACACCATGGGCTTCTTCAGTTCGAGCACCTGGGTGGTGAGGTAGAGGTTGCGCTCCAGGTTGGAGGCGTCCAGCACGTTGACGATCACATCCACCACGGGCTCGCCCAGGAAGGAGGCGGCGATCCGCTCATCCTCGCTCTGGGCCGACAGGGAATAGGTGCCCGGCAGGTCCACCACCTGGATCTCCACCCCGTCCAGCTCGAAGTGGCCGAAGCGCTTCTCCACCGTCACGCCGGGCCAGTTGGCCACGTGGTGGCGCGATCCGGTCAGCGCGTTGAAGATGGAGGTCTTGCCGCAGTTGGGGTTGCCCGCGATGGCGACGGTCGGCATGCGCTCGCCGGGCTGCGGCGCGCGCGCCTCGGCCTGCAGGGTGGAAGGCGGTGGGACTGCACTCATGGTTCCGTCCGGGAGAATTGAGGAGGTGGAAGTCAATTTTCGCTCTGCCATGATGCTAGTTGAGACCCCGTCTCCCTCTCAAGTGGAAAAGGATTCTCAATCGCAACAAGGTGATCAAGGTCACGGGGAAATTTGTCGATGAGATCCGGACTCATCTTCTGCTAGAGTGCCTCATGTCCCCCGAAACCCAGGTCGCCAGCCACGCGCAGGGAACCGGCTCGCCGAGCCTGGCCGAATGGGTGCTCAAACAGCCGCGGGAAGGCTACTTCTCCATGACCGCCGAGGGGCTCGTGCGGGAGGCGGATCCTTGCTGCCTGGGCCTCCTCGGGGAGCTGGCCGGCCGGTCCTTTCCGCAAGGCCTGCACCCGGACGACCGGGAGCGGGCGCTGGAGGCCATGGCCGCCGCCGTCCGGGGCACGCCCTGCGCCGGGCTCCACCTGCGCTTCGCGAGGGCGGACGGGGGGGCGCAGGCGCTGGCGTGCAGGCTGGAATGGTCGCCCGAGGCCGGGCTGCTGTTCGGCGCGGCCCGGCCCCACATGGAGCGGCGCGCGGTGGACCACCGCACGGCGGCGGCCCTGGCCGAGCTCCAGGCGTTCAAGCACGCCCTGGACGCCCACGCCATCGTCGCGGTCACCGACCTCAGGGGCCGGATCACCTACGCCAACGACATGTTCTGCACCATCTCCCGCTACTCCCGGGAGGAGCTGCTGGGCCAGGACCACCGCCTCATCAACAGCGGCCACCATCCCAAGGCCTTTTTCGCGGAACTGTGGCGCACCATCCATGCCGGCTTCATCTGGAAGGGGGAGATCCAGAACCGGGCCAAGGACGGCACCTGCTACTGGGTTGACACCACCATCGTGCCGCTCCTGGACGACGACGGCAAACCCGACCGGTTCGTGGCCATCCGGGCCGACATCACCCAGCGCAAGCTGGGCGAGGAGGCCCTGCGCCAGGCCCAGCGGCTGGAAAGCCTGGGGGTGCTGGCCGGCGGGGTGGCGCACGACTTCAACAACCTGCTCACCAGCATCCTGGGCAACTGCAACCTGGCCGCCCTGGGCCTGCCGTCCGACAGCCCGGCCCAGCGCCATCTGGACCAGATCGAGAAGGCCTCGGCGCGGGCGGCCGAGCTCACCCGGCAGATGCTGGCCTACGCCGGCAAGACCCGGATCGCCATCGTCGCCGTGGACCTCAACTGGATGCTGCTGGGGATGAAGCCGCTGATCGAGGCCTCGGCCTTCAAGGGCGCCGACATCCGCTTCGAACTGGCGCCGGAGCTGCCCGAGATCCAGGGCGACCCGGCCCAGCTGCAGCAGGTCGTCATGAACCTCCTGACCAACGCGTGGGAGGCCATCGGCGCGGAGGGGCGCGGAACCATCACCGTGCGCACCGGGGAGGAGGTGGTTGAGCGGCCCCAGCCGAACGCCGGGGCCGGCATCCCGGTCAGCCCGGGGCGCCACGTGACCCTGGAGGTGGCCGACACCGGGTGCGGCATGGCGCCCGACGTCCTCGGCCGGATCTTCGACCCGTTCTTCTCCACCAAGTTCATGGGGCGCGGCCTGGGGCTCCCGGCGCTCCTGGGCATCGTGCGCGGCCACCACGGCAGCGTCCAGGCCACGAGCGAACCCGGCCGGGGGTCGTGCTTCCGCCTGTTTTTCCCCATTTCCTAGATGTTAAATGTTTGTCAATTTTTCGCCCGGATGCTGGAATCCCGGGCGGCCCCTGGATAAGATCCTGCCATGGCCTCCAAGAAACGCCTTGAGAAACCCCTTTCCGTGGCAGAAATGCGGGCCATGAGGTTCATGGAAGCGCGGCTTCGCGAGGACGAGTTGCGCTACCAGGCCTTCCTGGCCACCCTGGATCCCCGCCAGCGGGAGGATCTGGGCTTCGCGGCGGGGGAGGAGTAGCCCCATGATCCATGTGGCGCCAGGGTCCGTGCACGGACGCCTCAGGGCACCCGCATCCAAGAGCCACCTGCAGCGGCTCGTCCTGGGCGCCTCCCTGGCCGAAGGGGAAAGCCTGATCCGCGACCCGGGCAGCTCCGCGGACGGCGAGGCCTGCCTGGCGGTGATCCAGGGCCTGGGCGCCCGGGTGGCCCGGGAGGGCAGCCTGCTGCGCATCCGGGGCGGCGGAAAGGCGCGCTCGAACATCCTGAACTGCGGGGAATCGGGCACCTGCCTGCGCATGGCGGTGGCGCTGGCCGCCCTGGGCCGCGAAACCTTCACCCTGGTGGGCGAGGGCTCCCTGGCCACCCGGCCCATGGCCATGGTGCTGGAGCCCCTGCGCCAACTGGGCGCCCGGTGCGAAACCCGGGACGGCCACGCGCCCATCACGGTGCGCGGGCCCCTGCTGGGCGGCCGGGCGGCGGTGGATGGCCGGGAAAGCAGCCAGTTGCTGAGCGGACTGCTGCTGGCCCTGCCGCGCGCCGGCGGCGACAGCGAATTGGAAGTCCAGGGCCTGCGCAGCCGGCCCTATGTCCGGATGACGCTCGACGTGCTGGCCGCGTTCGGGGTGCGCGCGGAGTCGGCGGCCGATTCCAGCTGGTTCCGCATCCCGGGCGGACAGGCCTACCGGCCGGTGGACCTGGCCGTGGAAGGGGACTGGTCCGGCGCGGCCTTCCTGCTGGTGGCCGGCGCGGTGGCCGGGGAAGTCACGGTGGACGGGCTGGACCCGGCCTCCGCCCAGGCGGACCGGGCCGTGCTGGAAGCCCTGGCCGCGGCCGGGGCCGGAATCCACTGGCAGGGACCGGCGCTCTGCGGGTCGAGGCCGGTCGAACTGCGCGGGCTTCGACTTCGACGCCACCGACTGCCCGGACCTGTTCCCGCCCCTGGCCGCCCTGGCCTGCCATGCCCGGGGCACCAGCCGGATCGCCGGCGTGGCCCGGCTCGCGCACAAGGAGAGCGACCGGGGCGCGGCCCTGGTTTCCGAACTGTCGGCGCGCTGGGCGCGGCGCTGGCGGTGCGGGGGGGCTGCCTGGAGATCACCGGGGGGCCCCTCGAAGGGGGCGGCGTCGACCCCCACAACGATCACCGCATGGCCATGGCCTGCGCGGTGGCCGGCCTCAAATCCAGGTATGGTGTGAGGATGGAAGGCGAGGCCTGCGTGGCCAAGTCCTATCCTGACTTCTTCCAGGACCTGGAATCCATCCGAGGTTGACATGAACTCCTTTGGCCGCAGTTTCCGCCTCTCCATCCTCGGGGAATCGCACGGCCCCTGCGTGGGGATCCTGCTGGACGGCTGCCCGGCGGGGCTTGCCCTGGACGAGGCCGATTTCGCCGCCGGACATGGAGCGCCGGCGCGGCGGCGGCGCCCCCGGCACCACCCCGCGCCGGGAGGACGACGTGCCCAGCTTCCAGACCGGGGTGCACCAGGGCCGCAGCACCGGCGCGCCGATCCTCATCACCTTCGAGAACAAGCAGGTCGATTCCAGCGCCTACGAGGCGATCAGGAACACCCCGCGGCCCGGCCACGCGGACTGGGTGGCGCTGCACAAGTACGGCGGTTTCGCGGATATGCGCGGCAGCGGGCACTTCTCCGGGCGGCTCACGGCGGCGCTGGTGGCGGCAGGCGTGGTGGCCAAGAAGCTGCTGGCGCCGGTGCGGGTGGAGGCGACCGCTGCTGGAGGCGGGCGGCAGCCCCGACATCGAGCAGGCGGTGGCGGAGGCCATGGCGGCCCAGGATTCAGTGGGCGGGCTGGTGGAGTGCCGGGTGCGCGATCTGCCGGCGGGCCTGGGCGAACCCTTCTTCGATTCGGTGGAGTCGCTGATCGCCCACGCGGTGTTCGCCATCCCGGCCATCAAGGGCATCGAGTTCGGGGACGGCTTCCAGGCCTGCCGGATGCGCGGCAGCGAGGTCAACGACCTGCTGGAGGACGAAGGCGGCCGCACCGGCACCAACCACGCCGGCGGCATCAACGGCGGCATCAGCAACGGCAACGAGCTCGTGTTCCGGGTGGCGGTGAAGCCCACCTCCAGCATCCGCGCGCCCCAGCGCACCCTCGACCTGCAGACCCACGCGCCCACCCTGCTGTCCATGGGCGGCCGGCACGACGCCTGCATCGCCCTGCGCGTGCCGGTGGTGGTGGAGGCGGTGACGGCGGCGGTGCTGGCCGACCTCATGCTGCTGGAGGGGCTATTGCCGAGGGTATGGTCACGTTAGACACCACGCGGTGCACTCCGGGGGACTGGGATTCAAGGGGGCACTGGAAGAAAGGTTTCGTGCGAAAAAATTACGAAATATGCGCTCGTTCTGGCACACTCTGACCTTTCGATGAGGATCGGAATGGCAGCGGTGCCTGGCCTGATAGAGAGCATCACCAAGAGAATCCTGTTCATCCGTGGCGAGAAGGTGCTTCTTGACGAGCACTTGGCCCGGCTTTACGGCGTCCAGACCAAAGCGCTGGTCCAGGCCACCAAACGGAACCTGGCACGATTCCCCGTTGACTTCATGTTCCAGCTCAACAATGAGGAGTGGGAAAACTTGAGGTCACAATCTGTGACCTCAAGCCCGGACGGATGGGGCGGTCGGCGCACTCCGCCCTACGCCTTCACCCAGGAAGGTGTCGCCATGCTCTCCAGCATCCTCCGCAGCGACCAGGCGGTGATGGTGAACATCGAAAATCATGAGGGCCTTCGTCCGGCTGCGGGAAATTTTGGCTTCCAACCACGAGTTGGCCAAAAAGCTTGAAGCGCTTGAGCAGAAATACGATGCCCAGTTCAGGGTCGTATTCGAAGCCATCCGCCATCTCATGGCGACACCAACCAGGGAAAAGAAGCCTATCGGTTTCGGCCCGAACGGGTGATGACTTAATGAGTTGTACATCGCGTTTATCCAGCCAAAGACCTATCTCGAAGCGTTTACAGCAGCACCCGCTCGAACTCCTGCAGCGCCCGCCCTGCGCAGTCCTCGATGGACAGCCCCGACAGGTAGTTTCCCACCACCATCAGCCCGTCCCCGGCCAGCCGCCGGTCGACTTCCCCGAGCCACGCTCGTGCCCGACGGCGATGGAGGGCATGGTGTTGTCCCTCCGGAAGCTCGCCTCCACCTGGGCCGGGGCGGCGCCCAGGACCTGGCAGGCGTAGCCGAGCATCGCGTCCTCGCTTCCGGCCCTGGCGCCGTCGAAATGGAAGGTCCAGGCGCGCCGGCCCGGGACCGGGAAGGCGTCGGCCGAAACCGCCGAATAGCAGGGGCCTTCGGACAGGATCAGGCCGGCCATGCGCGGCAGGTGGGGCAGGGGGTCGCGGAACACCAGGCCCAGCGACTTCACCCGGCGGGTCTCGATCCGCCCCAGCAGGGCGCCGAGCTCCGGGCAGGACGGGGCGAGCAGCGCGGCGGCGGCGTCGGCGGGGACGGCCACGGCCACCCGGCGCGCCCGGACGGTCTCGTTCAGGCTCGTGAGCACCTGGAAGCCGTCCCCGGCCCGGGACAACGCCACCGCCTCCCGGCCCAGGGCGCAGCGGATGCCCGGCAGCCCGGCCAGGGCCTGCACCGCGGGCCCGAGCCCGCCGCGCACGGCGAAGCTCCTGATGATGTCCTTGCGCCGGCTGGGGCGGCGCTTGAACAGGGCGTCGGCCGGGAATCCGGCGGTCTCCTGGGAGGCCACGGCGTTGAGCGCGGGGTGCAGCACGCGGGCCCAGTTCTTCGGGCCGAGGATGCGGGCGTAGTAGCTGGCGGCGGTCTGGCCCTCCTTGCTGGCGCCGAACATCCGGGGCAGGCTGATGGCCGCCTCCCAGAAGTTCAGGCAGGAGGGGATGGAGCGCAGCGCGCCGCGCTCGACCATGCGGAAGCCCAGGCCCTTGCGCGGGGCGGTGCGGGACAGGAAATCGGTGCCGGCCATGACGTCCAGGAACCGGGCGTAGGAGTTGTAGCAGGTGTGCGCGCCCAGTTCCAGCCAGCCGGAATCGCCCACCGGCGCCGAGGCCAGGCAGCCGCCGGCCGCGTCGCGCCGCTCCAGCAGGAGCACCCTCAGGCGCGCGCCGGCGGCCATCCGGGCCAGGCACAGGCCGCTGACGCCCGCGCCGATGATGCAGAGGTCGAAGTCTTCGCTGGGGAGGGGGGCGCTGTCGCTCATGCCCATAACCCTAGCACCGGGCGGGCCCGAAAGCGGGGCTTGCCATGCCGGGCGCCAGCCGTTATGATGGGCAGGTATTCGGAGTGTCCGTGTCCCGCACGCCCAACACGATGGTCTGGTCCTGGCGCCTCTGGTCCCAGCGGTCGGGGCATTGCGTGCGGAGCGTCCATACCTAGACGAATCTCCCAAGGCAACCTTCCCGGCCCACCCATCTGGTGGGCCTTTTCGCATCTACCCGTTTCCGAAGTCCGAGGCCCGAATGAACCCCGTTCCCCCAGATCCGCCTTTCGTCCTGGCCTTCCCGGCCGACCTCACCACCCCGGTGCGCGCCTTCCTGGCCCTCACCGAGCCGGGCCAGGACGCCTACCTGCTGGAATCCGTCACACGGCGGCGAATCCCAGGCCCGGTTCTCGTTCATCGGCCTGGACGTCACCGAGACCTTCGAAGTGGGCGACGAGGCCAGGCTGATCCGCCCGGACGGGGTCGAGCCGCTGCCCGGCGACCCCCTGGAGGCCCTGGCCGCCTGGGCCGCCGGCCTCGCCGACGGCCAGCACCGGGCTGCCGGTGCCGTTCCTGGGCGGCGCGGTGGGCTGGGCCGACTTCAGCGCCTTCGCCCTGGCCGAGCCGGTGCTGGCGCCTGCGTTCCCGAACGCCCGCTCGCCCCGGCTGCGCTTCGGCCGCTTCGCCACCGGCCTGGTGCTGGACCACCTGAAGCAGCTGGGCTACCTCTACCACTTCCCCGCCGCGGGCGAAGCGCCCGGCAGCGGGGCGGAACGCCTGAGCCGGCTGCGCCAGCGCCTGGAGGGCGCCCTGCCGCGGCGCGAAAAGGCCTCGGGGTTCCGTGCTGACCCGCAGGCCCGGACCGGGCCGCGCTTCCGACAGCAACTTCGCCGCGGTGCAGGAGGCCATCCTGGCCGGGGAGGCCTACCAGATCGTCCTTTCCGAACCCTTCGAGGGGCGCCTGGAGGGGGACCCGTTCGAGGTCTACCGGCGGCTGCGCCGGCTGAACCCATCGCCCTACCACTTCTTCGTGTCCCTGGGCGGGCGCCAGCTGGTGGGCGCCTCGCCCGAGATGCTGGTGCGGGTGGAGGGCACGGAGGTGGTCACCGTGCCCATCGCCGGCACCCGGCCCCGGGGCGGCTCGCTCGCGGAGGACGCGCGCCTGGCGGCGGAACTGCAGGCCGACCCCAAGGAGCTGGCCGAGCACGCCATGCTGGTGGACCTGGCGCGCAACGACCTGGGCCGGGTCTGCGCCCACGGCTCGGTGACGGTGCCGGTGCGCGGCCAGGTGGAGATGTTCTCCCACGTGATGCACATGACCTCCGAAGTGCACGGACGGCTGCGGGACGGGCTGCGCCCGCTGGACGCGCTCTGGAGCACCTTCCCGGCCGGCACCCTGAGCGGCGCGCCCAAGATCCGCGCCACCCAGATCCTCACCGCGCTGGAAGGCGAGGACCGCGGCGCCTACGGCGGCGGGGTGGGCATCCTGGACCGCTCGGGCAACCTGGAGCTGGCCATCACCATCCGCACCCTGGAGTTCCAGGACGGCGCGGTGCGCTTCCGGGCCGGCTGCGGGCTGGTGGCCGATTCGGTGGAAGACTCGGAATGGGCCGAGATCCACGCCAAGGCCGGCGTCCTGCTGGCAGCCCTGGAAGGGCGCGAACAACTCGACCTCGGGGTGGACGCATGATCCTGTTCGTGGACAACTACGATTCCTTCACCTACAACCTGGTCTCCATGATCGGGGCGCTGGAGCCGCGCCTGCGGGTGGTGCGCAACGACGCCCTCACCGTCGACGAGGCCCTGGCCATGGACCTGGACGGCCTGGTGCTCTCGCCCGGCCCCGGCCACCCCCGGGACGCCGGGGTCTGCCCGGCGCCTGGTGGCGGCCCTGGCGCCCGCACGTGCCGATCCTGGGCGTGTGCCTGGGCCACCAGGTGATCGTCGAGGCCTTCGGCGGCCGGGTGGACCGGGCCCGGCCGGCCCATGCACGGCAAGACCTCGCCCATGGCCCACGACGGCTCCGGCCTGCTGGCGGGCCTGCCCGACCCGCTTCCCGGTGGGCCGCTACCACTCCCTGGTGGCCCGGCGAGCATGCCGGAGTGCCTCGCGGTGCAGGGCAGCCACCGAGGACGGCGAGATCATGGCGGTCCGGCACCGGGAGCACCCCTGCCACGGCGTGCAGTTCCACCCCGAATCGATCCTCACCCCCGGGGGCATGGACCTCCTGCGCAACTTCGTCGACCTCTGCCGGAGGCCCGTCGTGACTCAGGAGTCAAGCATGATCGGCAAACTGAGCGAGGCCGGTGCTCGCGGCGCTGCGCGCGCTGGAGCCGGACGGTGCGCCGCCTGGACTTCCCCTTCGGCACCTTCCTGGCGGCCCTGGGCCTCGAGCACCCCCCGCTGAAGAAGTTCCAGGCCATGCCCGGGGTGGCCTGGGCCAGGGCGGCCGGATCCAGGCCCATCCTCGCCGCCCGGGAGCAGAACCCCCAGGGCAGCCGGGTGCCCCTGGGCCGCGTCGCCGTCGGCGGCGAGGCCCTGGCGCTGGTGGCCGGGCCCTGCTCGGTGGAGGACCGCGAGCAGATCCTCACCACCGCCCGCTTCGTGGCCGCCTACGGGGCCACCGCCCTGCGCGGCGGCGCCTACAAGCCGCGCACCTCGCCCTACGCCTTCCAGGGCCTGGGCCAGGCGGGGGTGGAGCTGCTGCAGGAGGCCGGCCTGGAGGCCGGGCTGCCGGTGGTCACCGAGGTGATGGACCCCGGCGACGTGGAGGCCATGGCGCCGTTCGTGGACTGCTTCCAGGTCGGCGCCCGCAACATGTCCAACGGGCCCCTGCTGAGGGCCGTGGGCCGCGCCGGCAAGCCGGTGCTGCTCAAGCGCGGGCCCTCGGCCACCCTGGCCGAGTTCGTGCTGGCGGCCGAGTACGTCCTGCTGGAGGGCAACGCCCAGGTGATCCTCTGCGAGCGGGGCATCCGCACCTTCGAGACCGCCACCCGCAACACCCTGGACCTCAACGCCATCCCCGTCCTCAAGGGCATGACCCACCTGCCGGTGCTGGTGGACCCCTCCCACGGCACCGGGCGCGCGCGACGCGGTGATACCCATGGCCCGGGCCGCGGTGGCCGCCGGCGCCGACGGCATCGCGGTGGAAGTGCACCCCGACCCCTCCCGGGCCCGCTCCGACGGCGACCAGTCCCTGCACTTCCCCGAATTCCGCCGGCTGGCCGAGGAGCTGCGGCCCGGTGGCCGAGGCGGTGGGCCGGCGGCTGGACCTGCCCGAAACCCTGCCTTACGCCCCCAACCAGGTCCCGCTCATCCGGCGGGCCATGGGCTGGGGCGGATCCCACTGACCCGGAGCCGACCATGACGCTCTCCCTTCGATCTCTCCCCCGCGCCCTCCCTGCAGGAGGCCCGCGCCTTCATGGAGGCCTGCCTGGACCCCGCCTCGGACCCCGCAGGCGGTGGGCGCCGCCCTGCTGGCGCTGAACCAGCTGCCCCTGTCGGGCACCGAGCTCACCGCCTTCGCCCAGGTGCTGAGCGCGCACGCGCTGCCCTTCCACGCCCGCGCCCGCCCCACCCTGGACACCTGCGGCACCGGCGGCGACGCCCGCCAGGGCGTGCACACCGCCAACCTCTCCACCCTTTCGGCCCTGGCCCTGGCCCAGATGGGGGTGGACATCGTCAAGCACGGCAGCCGCTCCGCCTCCAGCCTGTGCGGCTCGGCCGACCTGCTGGAGGCCCTCGGCATGGACCTGGACCGGCCGCAGGCGCTGCTGGAGGCGGACCTCGGCGCGCACCCACTTCGCCTTCCTGTTCGCCCAGCGCTTCCACCCGGCGCTGGGCCGCATCGCGCCCGATCCGGCGCGCCCTGGGCGTGCCCACGGTGTTCAACATGCTCGGGCCCGCTGCTGAACCCGGCCCGGCCGGAATTCCAGGTGCTGGGCGTGGCCCGGGAGGAGTGGCTGGAGCCGGTGGCCGCGGCCCTGGCCGCCGGGGGCCTGGAGGGCGCCCTGGTGGTGCACGGGCTCACCGCCGAGGGCCTGGGCATGGACGAGGCGTCCCTGGACGGCCCCACCCTGATCCAGCCCGTGCGCGACGGCCGCCTGCTGGAACCGGTCCGGCTGCTGCCCGAGGACCTGCGCCTGCAGCGCACGCCCGCCGGCCCGGGCCGCCGGCTCCAAGGCGGAGTGCGTGGCCCTCGCCGAGGGCTGGCCGCGGGCCGGGAGCACCCGGACTTCAGCCCCCGGGTGGCCGAGGAGGTGGCGCTGCAGGCCGCCCTGGGCCTGCTGCTGGTGCGTTCGCGCCCCTTCTCCGAGCTGCCGGCGCTGGTGGCCGAGGCGCGCGCCACCCTGCTGCGCGGCCTGCACCTGCCGTCCCTGCTGGCCCTGGCCGCCTGAGGAGCCGCCGTGCTGTTCCCGCCCTCCCCCGAAACCCTGCTCCAGGGCGCCCGCCACCTGGGCATCCTGAGGGACCTGCTGGCCTCCGAACTGGAGCGCGCGGCCCGGATCGAAGCGCCCCCGGTGCCGCGGGAGCGCGCCCTGCACGGCATGGGCCCCTTCGAGGCGGCCCTGCGCCGCGGGCCGCTGCCGGTGATCGCGGAGTTCAAGCGCGGCTCGCCCTCCCTGGGCCCCTTCGCCGCCGGGGCCGATCCCGTCGAACGGATCGCCGCCTATGCCCGGGGCGGCGCCGCGGCCTGCTCCATCCTGGCCGAACCGGCGCGCTTCCTGGGCCGGCCGGAGGATTTCCGGGACGCGGCGGGGGCCGGCCTGCCCGTGCTGTACAAGGGCTTCGTCTGCTCCGAGGCGCACCTGGACGAGGCCGCCGCCCTGGGCGCGCGGGCGGTGCTGCTCATCACCCGGCTGCTGGGCGGGCACCTCGCCGGGTTCGCCGCCGCGGCCCGGGTGCGCGGGCTGGAGCCGCTGGTGGAGGTGCACGAGCCCTCGGAAATCGCCCCGGCCCAGGAGGCCTGCGTGCGCATGGTGGGCTGGAACGCCCGCGACCTGGCCGACTTCTCGGTGCGCACCGCCCCGGCCGCGCTGCTCCGGGAGGCCTTCCCGAGGGCGCTGCTGGTGCGGGAGTCGGGCATCCACTCGCCCGGGGACGCCGGCGCCGCCCTGGCCGAAGGCTTCGACGCGGTGCTGATCGGCGAGGCGCTCATGCGCGCCGGGGACCCTTGCGCCTTCCTGGCCGCGATACCGAAGCCGGGCGGGCCAGGCGGGCCTGGCGGGGCTGGCAGGCCGGAGGCGCGGCCATGATGGCCAAGGTCTGCGGCCTGACCTGCCGCGAGGACGTGGCGCTGACGCTGGCCGCGGGCGCCGACCTGCTGGGCTTCCTGCACCACCCGGCGAGTCCCCGGCACTGCCCGGACCTGGGCCTGGCCCGGGCCGCGGGCGCGCGGGCCGCGCTGGTGGCGGTGGCCGCCAGCGCCGAAGAACTGCTGGCCCTGGCCCGGCGCCGCGGGCGCCGGCTGGGTGCAGCCCTACCTGCCGCTGGCCGAGCGGGCCGAGGGCCTGGCCCGGCTGCGCGCCGAGGGCCGCCGGGTGCTGCTGCCCTGGCCGGACGAGCCGGACCAGGAGGCCCTGCCCGCCGACCTCTACCTGTGGGAGGCCAGCCCGAGCGCCACCGGCCTGCTGGGCGGATCGGGCCAGGGCCACCCCATGGCCCACCCGCCGCCGGGCCCCTTCCTGCTGGGCGGCGGCCTGCACGGCGCCGTCCTGGCCGAGCGCCTGCGGGCGCTGCCCGGCCATGCGGCTTGCCGCGGGTTCGACGCCGCCAGCCGGCTGGAAAGCGCCCCCGGCCGCAAGGATCCCCTCCTGGTGGCCGCCTTCGTCCGCAACGCCCATGCCCTGGAGTAGACCGTGAACCCACCCGCCGAATTCCGCCTGCCCAGCCGCTACGGCGCCGAGGGCCTGGGCGGCTGCTACGCCCCGGAGACCCTCATGCAGCCCCTGCTGGAACTGGAGGCGGCCTTCAGCGCCGCCCTGGCCGACCCGGCCTTCATGGCCGAACTGAAGGAGGAGCTGCGCGCCTTCGTCGGCCGGCCCACCGCCGCTGACCCCGGCGCCGCGCATGGCCCGGGCCTGCGGGCTCAGGGCGCTCTACCTCAAGCGCGAGGACCTGGCCCACACCGGCGCCCACAAGATCAACAACGCCCTGGCCCAGGCCCTCCTGGCCCGCCGCATGGGCAAGCAGCGAGATCATCGCCGAGACCGGGGCCGGCCAGCACGGCGTGGCCGCCGCCGCCGCCTGCGCCCGGCTCGGCCTGGACTGCACGGTCTACATGGGCAGCGTGGACATGGCCCGGCAGGCGCCCAACGTGGCGCGCATGCGCCTGTTCGGGGCCAGGGTGGTCGCGGTCGAGGCCGGCCAGAAGACCCTCAAGGAGGCGGTGAACGAGGCCCTGCGCGCCTGGGCCGCGCGCTGCGACAAGGCCCACTACATCCTCGGCTCGGCCCTGGGGCCGCACCCGTTCCCGCTCATGGTGCGCACCTTCCAGTCGGTGATCGGCGAGGAGGCGCGGGCCCAGGCGCTGGAAGCTGGCCGGCGCGCTGCCCGACGCGGTGGTGGCCTGCGCCGGCGGCGGCAGCAACGGCCTGGGCCTCATGGTGCCGTTCCTGGACGACCCGGTGCGCCTGGTGGCGGTGGAGGGCGGCGGCCACGGCACGGCCGTGGGCGAGCACGCGGCGCGCACCTTCGGCGGCCGGATCGGGGTGCTGCACGGCTGCCGCAGCCTCCTGCTGCAGGACGAGCACGGCTGGACCGCCGAGACCGCCAGCGTCAGCGCGGGCCTGGACTACCCCTCCCTGGGCCCGGAACTGGCCGCCCTGGTGCCTGGCCGGGCGGGTGGAAGGCCGGCGCGCATCGGACCGCGAGGCCCTGGCCGCGGCCCGGGCCCTGGCCCGCACCGAAGGCATCCTGCCGGCCCTGGAATCCAGCCACGCCCTGGCCGTACCTGGGCGCCCTCGCCGAAAGCGGCGCCGCGACCGTCCTGCTCGGCCTGTCGGGCCGGGGCGACAAGGACCTCGCCACCTTCCAATCCCGCCTGGAGCTGTGACCATGGAACCGATCCTGCCCTTCGTCACCGCCGGCGACCCCGATCTGGCCGGGCTGCCGGCCCTGCTGGCGTCCTTCGCCGCCCTGGGCGTGCGCACCCTGGAACTGGGGCTGCCGCATTCCGATCCGGTGGCGGACGGCCCGGTGCTGCAGGCCGCCGCCCGGCGCGCCCTGGCGGCCGGGGCCACGCCCGCGCCGTGTCCTGGAGACCCTGGCGCAGGCCGGGCCGAGCCCGGACCTGGTGCTCTTCACCTACTTCAACCCGCTGCTCCAGCTGGGCGCCGGGCTGATCCCGCTGCTGCGCCCCACGCCGGTGAAGGCGCTGCTGGTGGTGGACCTGCCGCCCGGGGAGGAGCCGGCGTGGGAGGCCGGGCTGCGCGCGGCCGGATACCCGCTCATCCCGCTGCTGAGCCCCACCACCCCGCCGGAACGGGCGCGCTGGCTCATGGCCGGGCGCCCCGACCCGGGGCCGGGCCATCCGTTCGCCCAGCGCTTCGCCTACGTGGTGGCGCGGCTGGGGGTGACCGGGGACGGCGGCGCCACCCGGCTGGAACCGGTCCAGGAGCGCATCCGCTCCCTGCGGGAGATCACCGGCCGGCCCCTGGCCGTGGGCTTCGGGCTGGACCATCCGGAACTGCTCGCGCGGGTGCGGGCCATGGGCGCCACGCCGGTGGTGGGCTCGGCCCTCGTGCAGGCGCTGCATGACGGGCAATCGCTGGAAGGATTCATGCGCCCGCGCCTGGGCTGACTACCCCACCGCCGCCAGCGCGGCCAGCAGCTCCCTGGGGTCGCCGGACTTGACCAGGTGCTGGTCGAAGCCGGCCGCCTGGGTGCTGGCGAAATCGCTGTCCCGGCTGTAGCCGGTGAGGGCCACCAGGCGGATGCCCTGGCCCAGCTGCGCCCGGATGGCGGCGGCCACCTCCAGGCCGGTCATGTCGGGCATGGCCAGGTCCACCAGGGCGATGTCCGGCCGTTCCCGCAGCGCCGCCTCGATGCCCTTGGCGCCGGTGCCGGCCGCGGTCACCGCGTAGTCCATCGCCTCGAGCAGCATCCTCAGGGTTGAACGCACATTGGGGTCGTCGTCGATGATCAGCACGCGGCGCTGCCCGCCCGGGGCCGGCTCGGAAGGAACCGGGCCGTTCCCGCAGCTGGCGAGAACCGGCGCGGGCAGCCGGAGCTGGAACTCGCTGCCCTGGCCGGGGCCGGCGCTGAAGGCCTGGACCGAGCCGCCGTGCAGCTCGGCCAGGCGCTTGACCAGGGTCAGGCCGATCCCGAGCCCGCCGCCGTTCTCCCCGTTCCGGGCGCCCTGGTAGAACAGTTCGAACAGGTGCTCGCGCACTTCCGGCGTCATGCCGATGCCGTTGTCCACGACCTTCAGTACCGCCTCGGCGCCCTCCGCGCCCGTCGAGACCTGGATCCTGCCCCCGGCGGGCGTGCACTTGCAGGCGTTGTTCAGCAGGTTGCAGAGCATCTGCTCCAGCCGGACCGGGTCGGCCTCGATGGCCGGCGTCCCCTCGGCCACGCCCAGGGTGACCTCATGGCCGCCGGCCTCGATCAGGGGCCTGCAGGCCTCCACCGCCTGGGCCGCCACCTGACCGGGATCGACCCGCTCCTTGCGCAGTTCGAGGCGCCCCTGCTCGATCCGGGACACGTCCAGCAGGTCGTCCACCAGGCGCGCCATGTGGGCGGCTTGGCGGGCGATCATGTCGTGGATCTGGCGCACCTGCTCCGGCGCGGGCAGCCGGGACAGCAGGTGGGCGCCGGTGCGGATGGGGGCCAGCGGATTGCGCAGCTCGTGCGCCAGGGTGGCCAGGAATTCGTCCTTGCGCTGGTTGGCTTCGCGCAGGCCCTCCTCGGCCCGCTTGCGCTCGGTGATGTCCTGGATGTGGGTCACCAGGTGGATCGCCGTGCCCGCGGGATCGGGCACGGCGGTGGTGCCCATGTCGCCCCATAGGACCCGGCCGTCCCGGTGCCGGTAGCGCTTCTCCATCCGGAAGCTGCGGGTTCCGCCGCTGCGCAGGCGGTCCAGCGCGGACTGGGTGGCGGCCTGGTCCTCGGGGCAGGTGAGGTCGCCCACGGTCAACCGGTCCAGTTCGGCCTGGGGATAGCCGAGCATCTCGGCCATGGCCGCGTTCGCCTCCAGCACCCGGCCGTCCAGGGCGACGATGGCGGTGGGGATGGCGCCCTGCTCGAAGGCGGTGCGGAAGCGCAGCTCGCTGGCGCGCAGGGTCTCGGCGGTCACGGCGTTCTCCCTGAGGCTCCGGCGCAGCTGGAACAGCAGCGCCGCCACCAGGGCGAGGCCCAGCAGGGTGGACACGGTGCCGAACGCCACCGCGACCCGGAAGCCGCGGCGCGAGGTCTGTTCCCTTTCCGGCAGCAGGGACCGCTCGTCCTGTTCCATGGCCGCCACCTGGCCCCTGAAGGCGTCCATGACGGGCTTGCCCAGCCCCAGGCGCGCCGCCGCCGGGTCCCGCTCCCGCTGCGCGATGGTCGCCTGCAGCAGGGCCAGCTCTTCCGCGCCGAGCCGCTCCAGCTGCTCCACCCGCGACCGCTGGCGGTCGTTGCCGCGGGTGAGGGTCTTGACCCGTTCGATCTCCTGCCAGACGGCCGCGGCCGAGGACAGGTAGAGGTCGAGGTAGGCCCGGTCGCCGGTGAGAAGATAGCCGCGCTGGCTGGTTACGGCGTCGGTGAGGGTGCCCTTGGCGGCTTCCAGCGCCTCGAGCACCTCGTGGGTGTGGGTCACCCAGGCCGTGTCGACCCTGAGCTGGCGGATGTGCTGGTGCGCCACCATGCCGCTGAACAGCAGCAGGCATACCAGCGCCGCCAATCCCAGATAGAGCCCCTTGATCGACAGGTTCATGGGTCGCCTGGTTTCGCTTTGGAAGGCCCTTATCCTACACCTGTTTCGGCTGCCCTTCCTTCAGCAGGGCGGAAACCGCCTTGAAGCTGGGATGGTCCTTGTCGCGCGCCCATTCGAAGGCCACCGACTCGTGGTTGGTGAGCGTGGCGCCCGCCTGGGCCATGCGCTCGAGCGCGTGCCGGCGGTACTCCTCGCCGCGCCCGCTGACCGCGTCCCAGCACACGTGCACTTCACGGCCCTCCTGGCGCAGTTCCAGCACGGTCTGCATGACGCAGACGTGGGCTTCGATGCCCGCGACCACGATCTGCTGCTCCCGGGCCGGCACGCCCGGCCGGGCCCGCTCCAGCAGCGCCCGGAAGCCCGGGTCGCCGCAGCAGCTGAAGGCGGTCTTGGCCATGAAGAAGGTCGGGCAGGACAGGGCGTCGAAATGCTCCTTGAGGCCGGCTTCGGTGGGGCCGATGCCCTTGGGGTACTGCTCGGTGAGCAGCACCGGCACGGCGAACAGGTCGGCGAGCTTCATGAGCCGGTGGGTGGCTTCCAGCACCAGGGCCGGGCGGTACACCTGGTGCACCAGCTTGCCTTGGAAATCGATCAGGACGAGGGTGCTGCGGTTCGGATCGAGCAGGGGCATGGGGATCTCTCCATGAATGGACGGTGATGCCACCTGCATCTTGCCAGATAATGGGGGCCTGGCGATTGATTGCCAGGATCAAGTTCGACCGTATATTGGCCTGACCGGGAGGCAGCATGCCCATCGCCATATGGTTGCCCAAGTACGAAACCGGCAACGCCGCGGTCGACGGGCAGCACAGGCGGCTGTTCGAGATGGTCAACGAACTGCACCACGGCATCATCTCCGGCCACGGCAAGGAGACCATGGGGCCCACCCTCAAGGCGCTGGCCGGGTACACCCTGGAGCACTTCGCCACCGAAGAGGGCTTCATGCGCACGAGCCAGTACGAAAACTATCCCCGGCACAAGAAGGAGCACGACCGGCTGGCCAAACAGGTCAAGGAACTGGTCGCGCAGTATGACGAGGGGCAGGTGCCGCTGCCCGCCACCCTCTCCAAGTTCCTGGCCGACTGGCTGACCCACCATATCAAGGAAGAGGACATGGAGATGATCTCCTGGCTGCGGGCCAAGAGCGGGTAGGTCAGCGGCTGTATGTGAATTTCTCGGATTTCAGAGAGCGGAACACCGCCTCCCGGGTCCTGTCGTTCCAGCACGGGTAGCTGAAAGTCGCCCGGTAGGTCTTCTGCCCTTCCGGGAAGTCGTAGCGGTCCTGGATCCGGATCTCGCGTTTCCAGGTCTGTCCGGGTTCCAGCGGAAAGAAATCCCCCCTGGTGAAGGGCCGGTGCCTGGCCGTGGGGCCGACGTAGGGCACCATGCGCCCGTCCTCGCCCCTGATCTCGAATTCGGAGCGCTGGGGCATCTGGCCGTCCTCGAACTTCTCGAGCCAGACGATCCTGGGGGTGGGGTTGCTGAAGGTCACGGTGACCCGGATCTCCCCGCCCGATGCCGCCACCTCCATGACCCCGGCCAGGGATCTGGCCGGCGCCTGGACAGGGGCGACATGGGCGGCGGGAGGCGCCAGGAGGACCGGGGGGACCAGGACCCAGGGAGCCTTCGCGGCGAGGGAACGGATCGGTTTCACGGATGGATCTCCTTCTTCGGGCCACCTGGGCCTGCACGATGGTTGGCCTGATGAATAATTAGTTTATTATGTTTGGAGCGAAAGGAGACCCCCTCCTTTCAGGTGTGGGATGCCCCTTCCTGGTTTCCGCGGGGGTGCGCCCAGCCTGGCCGATGCGTCATCATGGAGGACCGCGGAGCCGCCATGATCCTCGTCATCTCCCCAGCCAAGAGCCTGGATTTCACCACTCCGCCGCACACCGCCGCGGCCACCCAGCCCGAATTCCTCGCCGAATCGGCGCGGCTGGTGAAGGAGCTGCGCACGCTGAACGTCGGCCAGGTGGCCGGACTCATGGGCATCTCGGATGACCTGGCCGCGCTCAACGTGGGCCGCTTCGCCCAGTGGAAGCGCCCCTTCACTCCGGACAACGCCAAGCAGGCGGTGCTCGCCTTCGACGGCGACGTCTACGGGGGCCTGGACGCGCCCGGCCTGGGCCAGGACGACCTGGACTTCGCCCAGGAGCACCTGCGCATCCTGTCGGGCCTCTACGGCTGCCTGCGCCCGCTGGACCTCATCCGGCCGTACCGGCTGGAGATGAAGACCCGCCTGGCCAACCCCCGGGGCGCCGACCTCTACGCCTTCTGGGGCGACCGGCTAACCCGCTGCCTCAACCGCCTGCCGGGGGCCGGGGTCCTGGTGAACCTGGCGTCGGCCGAGTATTTCAAGGCCGTGGACGCCAAGGCGCTGAAGGGCAGGGTGATCACCCCGGTGTTCGAGGACTGGAGCCGGGGCGAGTACCGGGTGGTGGGGTTCCACGCCAAGCGGGCCCGGGGATTGATGTGCCGGTACGCGATCCAGGGCCGTCTGGAAGAGCCGGAGCGGCTGCAGGGCTTCAAGGCCGAAGGCTACCGGTTCGAGCGCAAGGCTTCGGACGGGGACCGCTGGGTGTTCCGGCGCAAAGCCTAGCCGAGCATCGCGCTCAGTTCCGTTTCGGCCTGCTCCAGCTGCGCGGTCACGAACGCCGTGCGCGGCTCCGGCGGCGCCGGCAGCTCGGCGGCCTCCAGGTCGGCCCGGGCCTGGGCCAGGCGCCCGGCGTCGGCCCCCTCCACCACCCCCGCCAGCGCCTCCAGGGCCGCTCCGGCCGCGAGGGCCATGGCTTCCAGCCCGGGGATGGGCGGGGCGTCGGGGGTGAAGTGCACCGCGCCCACGCTCAGCGCCCGGGTGATGCGCAGGTTGTGGTTGGCCAGGGCGGCGGAACGTTCGATGCCTTCCTGCTGGATCCTGGGGTCGCCGGCCATGCGGTTGAGCGATGAGAACACCAGGCTGTTGGCGCGCTGGGCCTGGCGCTTGGCCTGGGTCACCGACCAGGGCGTCACCTCCGGCGCGCCGCCCAGGCCCCGGCAGAGCCGGTCCAGGAAGGCCCGGTTGGCGCGCAGGGCCCCGGCCAGGAGCGGCGGGAAGCGCTCGCGCTCCCACACCGGCCAGAAGCTCAGCGCCGCCAGCAGGGCCATGAGGCATCCGCCCAGGGTCTCGGCCAGGCGCTGCAGGGTGAGCGCCGCCGTGACCGGCCCCGCCGCCTGGAACTGCAGCACCACCAGCAGGGTGATGAAGAACACCGCGACCGCGTAGTCGCGCTTCATGAAGTAGGTGAAGGCCCAGCAGGTCGCGGCGGTGCCCGCCAGCAGGGCCCAGAGCGGCAGGTGCAGCCACAGCAGGAGGCTGCCGGCCAGGGCCCCGCTGAGGGTGCCCAGGGCCCGCTGGGTGGCCCGGGCCCGGGTGGCACCGTAGTCGGGCTGCAGCACCACGACGACGCAGAGCGGGATCCAGTAGCCGTGCGGCAGGTGCCAGTGGCGCCAGGCGAAGGTGCCCGCCATGAGCAGCGCCGCCAGGCGGAAGGTGAAGCGCACCAGGGCGGGGTCGATGGTCAGGCTGAAATTGAGCGCCGACGCCAGGGGGCGCACGGTCCAGGTCTCCAGGTCGAACAGCTCGAAGGAGATCGGCCCGCGCTCCCGGGCCCGCTCCATGGCCGCGCGCAGGGCTGCGCGGGTGTGCGCGAGATCCTCCTGGATGGCCCCCAGGACCTCGGCCAGGTGCGCCCCTTCGGGCGATCCGCCGAGCCGGGCGGCGCGCCGGCGCAGCAGGCGCAGCAGGTCGGTCAGGCGCAGCAGGCGCACCTCGAACCGCGCCAGGTGGCCGGCCTGGTGCGAGACCAGCGCCACCGCCAGGGACCGGCTGGTGTTGACCAGCGCCGCCAGCACGGAGCGGAACGAGGCGGCCAGCGGTCCCGGGCCCGGCGGTTGGCCGAGCCGCTCCAGGCTGGGGTTGAGCGCGGTCATGTGGGTGGCCAGGGCGGCCGCGACCTGGTTCAGCCGCTCCAGTTCATGGACCAGCGGCCGGCTGGACCTCCCGCGCACCCCGGCCAGCACCTGGTTCGCCTGATCCAGGGCGGCGCGCAGCGCGTTCTCGGATTCCACCACCCGCTCCTGGCGGCGGAACGCGGCAAGCTCCTCCACCGGCGGCAGGGCCGCGGCCAGGTCGGCCAGGGCGGTCCAGCTGCCCGCCACGGCGCGCCGGAGCGGATGCTGGGCCAGGAACGGCCAGAACGCGGCGTGCACCAGCACCGCCAGGGCGCACCCGGCCAGGGTGGCCTGCGCCGAGAGGTACGGCGTGGCTTCGACCCGGGGCGAGCCGAGGGCGATGAAGAAGAGCAGCGCCGCGGTGCCCGCCACCGACGGCCCGTACTCGCCCAGCCCGTGGCGCCAGGCGCCCGCGCCCAGGGCCATCAGCCCGCTCGCGGCCACCGCCAGCAGCAGGCTGTGCCCGGCCAGCGCCCCCAGCCAGGCCGCGCCGGTGAACACGACGCTGATCCCGGCCAGCAGGGAGAGGCGCAGGGCGTAGGCGCCGCGCACGTCCAGGCTGGCCGCGGCGTGGCCGGCGAAGGCCGCCAGCACCGCCTGGGTGCCGGTGATGGGCCCCAGCGCGGCCAGCAGCAGGGGCGCCATGAACAGCGCCGTGGCCCGCAGCGCCCGGCTGGCGGCGGGGTCCTGCAGTTCGTGCGCGGCGAGCCTGCCGGCCCAGCGCGGCAGTTCCAGCGGGGAGGCGCCCATGGTCCGGCTCAAGGCGAAGGCTTGAAGTCCTTGCGCCAGGCGTGGCCGCGCGCGCCGGCGCTGTGCGGGCACCTGCTGCGGCACAGGTGGCAGGCGTAGATCGAGAAATCCCGGCCCACGTTGACGATGGAGCGCTGGCGGCAGCGCGCCTGGATCACCGTCCTGCCGATGAGGGCGTTCTCGGGGCAGGCGTCCTGGCAGATGCGGCAGCCTTCGGGGCAGGGGCAGCCTTCCAGCGGCCGGTCCGGCTCCAGTTCGGCGGCGGTGAGCACCGCGCCGATGTAGCCCATGTTGCCCAGCTCCTCGTTGAGCAGCAGGGTGTTGCGCCCCAGCCAGCCGAGCCCGGCCAGCTGCGCGGCGTGGCGCATGGACAGGATGCCCATGCCGTGCCGGCTGCCCGCGTCGAAGTGCAGGTAGGGGGTGTCGCAGGGCACCGGCACCGCCGCCACCCCGCGCCGCTCCAGTTCGCGCGTGAGCGCCAGCCCGAGCCGGTCCAGCTCGGCGTAGACGAGGTAGGCGGTGTTCGAATAGGGCACCGGGTTCTCGGCCTCGGTGAGCGCCGCCGGCATGGCCTTGAGGAACACCACCACGGAGCGGCACCTGGAATAGACGTCCGTGGGCCGGAAGCCTTCGGGCGCGTCCTGGAAGCTGTCGGCCCGGGCGATGCCGCACTGGTCCGCGCCCAGCGACAGGGCGATGGCCTTGACCGTGGCCGCGTCGATCATCCGGAACTCCCCTTGGGTCACCTGAAACACCAGTATGGCCGGGTTGGGCGGCGTATGCCCAGGGGGGTTCATGAAAGACAATGGTTGGTCATTCCCATGATCAATATTGGGTTTTTACCAGGAAAATTTCCCGGCGCCATTGATTCAGAAGCGCCTGCGCTGCATATTTCCCGGGCGGACACCTGAGCCAACTGGTTTAGTGAAATCAATTGCAGCGCCGGTGGTCCCCCAGTCCGAGTTTTCTGCATTCAATCGAGCCGCCATGGATGCTGTGCGCCCACCCGGGCGCCGCAGGGTCGCAGCGCAGCTCCGGCCATAGTCCGTTCCTTCCAGGGCCGCGCCCCGGCGGTTTCCCGGCAGGCCTTTTCGAAGGATGGTCCCCGTGTCCTCCCGCATCGCGCTGTCGATCGTAGCCATGACGCTTGCGGCCCCGGCCCTGGTCGCCCAGGCCGCCGCGACCCCCGCGGCGCCCAGCCCGGTCCTGACCTACCAGGGCCGGCTGCTGCAGGGCGGGGCTCCGGTGACGGGGCAGACCGGCTTCGTCTTCACCATCCTGGATGCCGGGGGGGAGTCGCTGTGGACCTCGGGCACGGTCTCGCTGGCGGTGGCCCAGGGGCTCTACCAGGTCCAGCTGGGCGGGGCCGGCATGCCCGCCATCCCGGCCTCCATCCTGGGCACGCCCGGGCTGCAGCTGCAGGTGTCGGTGGCGGGCACGGTGCTGAGCCCCAACGTGGAACTGGTGCCGACCCTCCAGGCCAGCGCCGCCTTCCAGCTGACCGGATCCCTCTCCGGGGATGTGGGCGGCACCCAGAATGCCACCCAGCTGCTGATGCTCCAGGGCTATCCGCTGGACCTCGCCGGCGTTCCGCCCGTGGCGGGGCAGGTGCTGGCGTTCGACGGGGTCCACTGGGTGGCCGGCGCCCCCCTGCCGGGTCCGGCGGGTCCGGCGGGGCCGGCGGGTCCCGCCGGCGCGCAGGGGCAGGCGGGACCCCAGGGCGCCCCGGGGCCGACCGGGGCCACGGGCGGGACGGGCCCGGCGGGGATGCCAGGAAACGTGATCTGGTACGGCTCCGGGCCGCCCTCGGGCGCGCTGGGCGGGGTGGGCGACTTCTACCTGGATACTGCCGCCCACCGGCTTTACGGACCCAGGATCCTGAGCGCCACCAGCACCGGGGGCTGGCCCACCGCCGGCACCCTCCTGGTGGGCCCGGCCGGCGTCGCGCCCCTGGGCAGTGCGGGCCCCGCCGGCGCCGCCGGGGTCGCGGGGGCCGCCGGCCCCGCGGGCGTCCAGGGGACCCAGGGGCCCGCGGGCCCGAGCGGACCGGCCGGCGCGCCCGGGGCTCCGGGTCCCGCCGGGCCCACCGGGGCCCAGGGACCGACCGGCGCCACCGGCGGCACAGGCCCCACACTGTATTTCGGATCCGGCAATCCCACAGCGGGCTCCGTGACCGGATCGACCGGGGACTATTACCTGGATACCCGTCCCGGCGACAACGAAACGTTGTATGGCCCCTACAACGGCGGTTGGCCGGCCAGCGGGACGCCATTGGTCGGCCCCGCGGGCGCCATCGGCGCCACCGGCATCCAGGGTCCCATCGGCAACACCGGCCCCCAGGGCAGCACGGGTCCGGCCGGCCCCGCCGGCGCGCAGGGGCTGACAGGCCCGTCCGGTGCCACCGGCGCCACCGGTCCCGCCGGCGTCACCGGCGCCACAGGCGCCACGCTGTACTACGGATCCGGCAGTCCGGCGACGGGCTCCCCGACCGGGTCGAGCGGGGACTTCTACCTGGATACCAGACCCGGCGACAACGAGACGCTGTATGGTCCCTACAACGGCGGTTGGCCCGCCAGCGGGACGCCACTGGTCGGCCCCGCGGGCGCCGCCGGCGCCACCGGCATCCAGGGTCCCGCCGGCAACGCGGGTCCCCAGGGCAGCGCGGGTCCGATCGGGCCCACGGGCGCGACCGGCGCCACCGGCGCCACCGGCGCCACCGGCACCATGCTGCAGAACGGATCGGGCAATCCCACCACAGGCTCCGTGCCCGGGGCGAACGGGAACTATTACCTGGATACCGCCAGCGGCGACAACGACACGCTGTACGGCCCCTACAACGATGGGTGGCCCGCGGCCGGGGTGCCGATGGCAGGTCCCGCCGGACCGGCAGGCCCCGCGGGCAGCCAGGGGCCGGTGGGAAATCCAGGCCCCCAGGGCGTCGCCGGCCTGGCTGGCGGCACCGGTGCCACCGGCGCCACGGGTGTCACCGGCGCTGCCGGCACCACCGTGCGGAACGGCACCACCGGTCCCGCCCAAGGCACGGGCGCCAGCGGTGATTCCTACATCAACACGTCTGATTACTTTATCTTCACCAATGTCTCGGGCCAATGGAACGCGGGGACCTCCCTGGTGGGACCTTCGACTCCGACGGGACCCACGGGCCCAACCGGATCCGCGGGTCCGGCCGGGGCCACCGGAGCCACCGGAGCCACCGGCGCCACGGGCCCGGCGGGTGCCGCCGGCGGACCCGGATCCCCGGGCGCGGCCGGTTCCGCCGGGGTCTCGGTGCTCAACGGCACCGCCGGCCCAACCGGCGTCTCCGGGGCCACCGGCGACTTCTATGTGAATACCCAAACACAAACGATCTACGGACCCTATGCTTCCGCTTCCGGATGGCCGCCCGGGGCCTCCCTGGTCGGGCCAACCGGCCCATCCGTCTCCGACCAAAATTTGAATTCAAGTCAACTGGCTTGCTTGAAATGGTATCTTCCAAACGCTTCGGGTGAAACGCTCGCTGGGCTGAGCCAATCCAATGGAAGTACAATCAATGGTATTACTCAAGTTAATAATTTATCATTCGATGGAACACTACTGTGGGTGATAGGCCCCGGTGCTAATACCGTAAATGGGATCAATCCACAAAACGGCACAGTCAGTAAAAGCATCTCGGTTCCATTGAGCAGTGCTGGGGATACCCCGATAGCTTGCGTTTCTGACGGAAATAACCTTTGTGTCTATATTGTAAACAATAACACTAATAGTCCATACCTTAACTACATTCAGGTGATCTCGATTTCAACTGGGACAAAAATCAATACGATCGAGAATGTGGGTAGCTCCAATGGCCTTGGCTCGACTGGCTTGATAGGAATGGCCTATTGTTCAGGATTGTTAGTCTATCAATATGATTTTTCTGATGCCGCCGAAGGAGCTATAACTGCGTCGTCCATTGAAACGGCAAGCGGCACCCCCATGGCTGGCGGTATAACGGGATTCGAAGGTGCAGCGTATTCAATAATAGTGACACAAAATAATATAATAATTACAGATGGAGAGGGCGTGTATGTATGGAATCGTCAATTTTCGTCAGGGACTACATTCAATTTGAGTAATATAACCTATGGAGCTGCCTTTGATGGAACCAATCTTTACGTATGTACGACTAATGCCATTCCCAATGTTTCTTCAGGAAGTGTTTACCAGATAAATTTGAATACTTTAACCGTCGGTGCCATTTATGGCGTAGGGGCCTCTTCGAACGGGGCGGTCTTCGATGGGCAAAACCTTTGGGTCAGCGATACCGGCTCCAATACCATCAGGGTCATCCAAGCCAGCACGGGCGCCACCGTCGCGACCCTCAGCACCAGAGCCAATCCGGGGACGATGGCTTTCGATGGCACCAACGTCTGGGTCTACAACACCGGTGAATCCGTAAACACCCTCACTCGATTCTGAGGTATTCCGGGACGGCTGTGCATCCGTTCCCTGGCCTTTTTCCCCTTGCCCGATCCGAGTCAGGAGGACAGTCCTCATGAAATCCCGCTCCATCTCACCCGTCGCCCTCCTGGTCATCGCGGCTCCCGCGCTGCGCGCCCAGACGGCCGCGCCCGTCGCGCCCAGCCCGGTCCTGGCCTACCAGGGCGCGTTGTCGGGGGCCGGGAGCCCGGCCAACGGATCCTGCACGTTCCAGTTCACCATCCTGGGTCCGGGCGGAGCTTCGCTGTGGACCTCGGGCGGGGTGCCGGTGACCGTGACCAACGGGATCTACGCGGTGGACCTGGGCGGACCGGGCATGCCGGCCATCCCCCCGGGCGTGCTGTCCCGGTACGACCTTTCGCTGGAGATCAGCGTCAACGGATCGACCCTCAGCCCGAACGTGCCCCTGGTACCGGCCCTCCAGGCCAGCGCCGCCGGCCTGTTGACCGGGGTCTTTTCCGGAGATGTGGGCGGCACCCAGAACGCCACCTTGCTGCTCAGGCTCCAGGGCTATCCGCTGGACCTGACCAGCAACGCGCCGGCGGCCGGGCAGGTGCTGGGCTTCAATGGGACGAAGTGGGTGGCGGGCACGCTGGTGGGGCCCAAGGGGCCGCAAGGGCCGGCCGGGCCGCAGGGCGCCACCGGAGCCCCAGGCGCCATGGGGCCGGCGGGGCCCAAGGGGACTGGCGGCGCCACGGGGCCGGCGGGCCCGGCGGGGCACACCCTCTGGAACGGCACCGGCGCGCCCCAGGCCACCCTGGGCGCGGTGCAGGATTTCTACCTGGACACCCAGGCGACCCAGCTGTACGGACCCAAGACCAGCGCGGGCTGGCCGACCCCCCCGGTCGCCCTGATCGGACCCTCGGGCCCCGCCGGGGCCACCGGCGCAACCGGCCCGGCCGGCCCCACGGGGCCGGCCGGGTCCACCGGGCCCCAGGGACCCGCGGGGGCGGTTGGAGCCCAGGGCCCCCAGGGTCCCGCGGGGGCGCCCGGAGCCCCGGGCGTCCAGGGGCCGGCGGGGACCGCCGGCCCTGCGGGTCCCGCCGGCGGCCCGGGCGCCACCGGCAGCACGGTGCTGAGCGGCACCACCGGCCCCACCGGCGGCATCGGCGCCGACGGCGATTTCTACATCGATACAAGCCAAGAAATCCTATACGGCCCCAGGAGCATGGGCGCCTGGCCGGAGCCCGGGGTGAGTCTGGCGGGGGCCACCGGGGCGGCCGGAGCCCAAGGGCCTCAAGGCTCCATCGGGCCGGCGGGAGCCACGGGCGGCCAAGGGCCCTCCGGGGTCGAGGGTGCGCAGGGCCTCCCGGGACCGACGGGCCAGACCGGCGCGACCGGTCCCACCGGCGGCCCGGGCGCCAACGGCAACACGGTGCTGAGCGGCGCCACCGGCCCCACCGGCGGCATCGGCGCCGACGGCGATTTCTACATCGATACAAGCCAAGGGTTCCTGTTACGGTCCCAAGAACATGGGCGCCTGGCCGGAGCCCGGGGTGAGCCTGGCGGGGGCCACCGGGGTGGCCGGCACCCAAGGGGTCCAAGGCCCCACGGGGCCGACCGGTCAAGCTGGCGATCAGGGCCCCTCCGGAGTCACCGGCGCCACCGGCCCCACCGGGCCCACCGGCCCCACCGGCAACCGGGTCCTGAGCGGCTCCGGCGGGCCGACTGGCGCCACGGGCAACAATGGCGACTACTATCTGGACGGCCTCAACCACGTGTTCTACGGTCCGATGAGCGGCGGCGCCTGGCCGCCGATAGGGACGAACCTGGTGGGCGCCGCCGGGCCCATGGGGCCCCAGGGCCCCCAGGGGCCAACGGGGGCAACCGGTCCCGCGGGCGCCCAGGGGTTCTCCGGCGCCACCGGTGCCACCGGCCCA
The DNA here is from genome assembly GCA_963717275.1 of uncultured Holophagaceae bacterium. Classification (GTDB taxonomy): domain Bacteria; phylum Acidobacteriota; class Holophagae; order Holophagales; family Holophagaceae; genus Mesoterricola. Next base: position 336,254 of record CAVQVX010000001.1, on the reverse strand, counting down.
GCAGGCGCTACCGGATCGAGTGGCAACACGGTGTGGTTCGGCTCCGGAGCGCCGTCCCAGATAGGCACGCCCGGCGACTTCTACATCGACACCAGCAGCGAGGCCTATGCCTTGTGGGGGCCGCTGAACGCCAGCGGGTGGCTGCCCTTGGTGGGGCTGGCGGCGACCGGGGCGGTCACGGGGTCGCAAGGGAACAATGGGCCCGCGGGCCCCGCGGGGCCCGCGGGCGCCACGGGCCCGGTCGGAGCCACTGGCACGACGGGTGCCACGGGTCCCCAGGGCATCCAGGGGACCGCGGGCAGCAGCGGCAACCTGATCTGGTACGGTGCCGGGCCCCCCCCCGCAGGCACCGGAGCGGCGAATGATTTCTACCTGGACACGGCCAGTTCGGCGCTGTTTGGCCCGAAGACCGCCTCCGGCTGGCCCGGATCGGGCACCTCCCTGGCCGGAGTTGCCAATACGGCAGCCAACGGGGTGAACTTCCAGCGGATCGCCATGCTGAAGTACTACACGGCCACAAGCGGCCAGCCCGTCGGCAACGGCTCCGGCCCGAATGCGCTGGCCTTTGATGGCGCCTATGTCTGGGGCGCCTTCAACGACGGCACCATCCGGGCCTTCGCCGCCCATGGCGGGGCGAACATGTACAGCTACAACCTCGGGGCGCCCTGCAAGGCCATCGTGGCGGATGGCTTCTACGACTGGGTCGCCACCGGCAGCAACAGCCTGGTCAAGGTCAGCGCCAGTACCGGAGCGCAGCAGTGGACCTGTCCGCTCAACGGGATTCCGGCCGCCATGGCCTACGACGGAACCAACATCTGGGTCGCGACCCCGGGCAGTTGGGTGCTGGTTCCCGCCAGTTCGGGGACCCATGCCGTCACCTTCACCGGGGACACGCTGGAGTCGTTCGCGACCACGGGCCGCGCCATGTATGCGGGAACCAACGGGAAGCTCGATGAATTAAGCCTCGGCGGCAGCCCCGTGGCCAGCGTCGGCGTCAGCGGCGACCACCTCGGCCTGGCCTATGACGGCACCTATCTCTGGATGACCAACGTCCAGTCCAATACGGTGAGCAAGATCCAGCTGTCGCCCCTGCAGGTGGTCGCCACCTACGGCACCGGCTCAGGTCCCGCCGGCATCGTGTTCGACGGCACCAGCATGTGGATCGCCAACGCGTATTCCGGCAGCGTCACCGTGATCCGGGCCGCCGACGGAGCCAACCTGGGCACGCTCACCGCCGGCACCCTGCCGGTGGGCATCGCCTTCGACGGCGCTTCCGTCTGGGTCGCCAACAGCACGCAGACAGGCGCGAACTGCATTCAGAAGTTCTGAGGCGCTTCACCTTGGGCCAGGAGGCTCACGACAGGAGGGATCCGATGGAAAGCACAGTCGCAATGTCCACCCGGGCGGGCGCGCTGGCGTTGGGCCTGGCGCTTGGCCTCGGCTGCGGCGGTTCAGGTTCAGCGGGCGGGGAGGCCGCCCAGCCCAGTCAAGCCGCGCCGGATTTCAGCCTGAGCCTGGCCTCCCCGACCCTGGCCATCACGGCGGGGCAGTCCGGCAGCCTGGCGGTCACGGTCTCACGCTCGGGCGGGTTCTCGGGCCCGGTCTCTCTTTCCGGCTTGAATCTGCCGCCGGGCATCACGGTCTCGGAGAGCGGCGCGGGCATCGGCGAGGGTCAGCAGCTGACCCTCCAGGTCGACCCCTCGGTGCCCGGCCAGACCTATTCCGGCATCGTCGTGCAGGGCCAAAGCGGCCCCATCGTCCGCACCGTTTCCCTGGCCCTCGACGTGGTCTCGAGTGCGGCGGCCGTGGCCGCGGCGCCGCTGCCCGCCTCCTCCATCCAGGCGCCCGGCGGGGTCCAGGGCGGCGGCTCCTTCCTGAACGAAGGGGTCGCGCAGCAGCCGTACGCCGCCATCACCCAGAGCGCCGCCAACGGCTCCGACGTGGTCCGGGACGGTTATCTCCCCGCACTTCCCTAGCCTTTTTCCCCTTGCCCGATCCGAGTCTGGAGGACGGTCCCCATGCGCAGCAGCCTCATTCCACCCATCGCCCTTCTGGTCATCGCGGCCCCCGCGCTGCGCGCCCAGACGACGGCCGCGACCGCCGCCGCGCCCAGCCCCGTCCTGGCCTACCAGGGGGATCTGACGGAGGCCGGGAGCCCTGCCACCGGATCGCACAGGTTCCTGTTCAGCATCCTCAGTTCGAGCGGAGCCTCGCTGTGGAGCTCAGGCAGCGTGGAGTTGACCGTGACCGACGGGCTCTACGGGGTGGAACTGGGCGGGGCGGGCATGCCGGCCATCCCCCAGAGCGTGCTTTCCCAATTCAACCTTTCGCTGGAGATCACAGTCGACGGCTCGCCCCTGAGCCCGAACGTGCCCCTGGTCCCGGCCCTCCAGGCCAGCGCCGCGGGCCAGCTGGTCGGCACCTTCTCCGGGGACATGGGCGGCACCCAGAACGCCACCGTGCTGTTCCAGCTCCAGGGCTATCCGCTGGACCTGACCGGCAATGCGCCGGTCAAAGGGCAGGTGCTGACCTTCACCGGGACGAAGTGGGTCGCGGGCACGGTGCTCGGCCCGCCAGGGCCCCAGGGCCCGGCCGGGCCGCAGGGCGCCACCGGCGCCGCCGGTCCCAAGGGCCCCGCGGGACCCATGGGGGCCATGGGCGCCGCGGGGGCTGCAGGGCCCGCGGGGCGCACCCTCTGGAGCGGCACCGGCGCGCCCCAGGCCAACCTGGGCGCGGTGGGGGATTTCTACCTGGACACCAAGGCGGACCAGATCTACGGACCCAGGACCAGCGCGGGCTGGCCCGCCTCCGGGGCCGCCCTGGTCGGTCCCGCGGGCCCTGCCGGGACCACGGGCGCCACCGGCCCGGCCGGCCCCACGGGAGCGGCGGGCCCCGTCGGGGCCCAGGGCCCCATCGGGGCGAACGGGATCCAGGGCGCGCAGGGCTCCGCGGGGACGCCCGGCGTTCCAGGCCCCCAGGGACCGGCGGGAGGCATCGGCGCCACCGGCCCCACCGGAGCCACGGGCGCCACCGGGCTCATGTTCCTGGGCGGCACCGCGGGCCCCACCGGCGTTACCGGAGTGGATGGCGATTTCTACATCGACACCGCCAACCCGATGCTCTACGGCCCCATGACCGGCGGCCAGTGGGGGACCGGGACGAGCCTGGTGGGCCTGGCCGGGGCGACCGGAGCCGCGGGTGCCCAAGGGCCCGCGGGGGCCCCCGGCGCCGTCGGGCCCGCCGGACCCGCGGGCCCGGCCGGCGCCCAGGGTGCCCAGGGGCCCGCCGGCAGCACCGGCCTCACCGGCCCCACCGGAGCCACGGGCGCCACCGGGCTCACGTTCCTGGGCGGCACCGCCGGCCCCGCCGGCGTCACCGGAGTGGACGGCGATTTCTACATCAACACCGCCACCCCGATGCTCTACGGCCCCATGACCGGCGGCCAGTGGGGGAACGGGACGAGCCTGGCGGGCGCCGCCGGGGCGCAGGGGCCCCAGGGCGCTCCAGGCGCCACGGGGCCGACCGGCGCCACGGGCTCGTCCGGGGCCCTGGGAGCCACCGGCGCGGCGGGCGCCGCCGGCGCCGCCGGCGCCGCCGGCAGCCTGATCTGGAGCGGCTCCGGCGCGCCGCCCAGCGGCACGGGCAATGCCGGCGACTACTATTGGGATGCCGCCAACGCCGTGTTCTACGGTCCGAAGGGCGACAGCGGGTGGCTGCCCGGGACCCCCCTGGTGGGCGCCGCCGGGACTGCCCCGGGGCCCCAGGGACCCATGGGCGCCGCGGGGCCGATCGGCGAAGCGGGGGTTGCGGGGCCCGCGGGCGCCGCCGGCGCCACCGGAGCCACCGGCGCCACCGGCGCCACCGGCGGCAATACCATCTGGAGCGGCAGAATATACCCCAACCCGCCCGCCAACAGCGTCGGCGCGGACGGGGACTTCTTCCTGGACACGGGCAGCATCAAGCTGTATGGCCCGAAGAACAGCGGCCAATGGTCCGGCGGCGTGAGTCTTTTTGGCGTCAGCCCCACCGGGCCGACCGGGCCGACCGGCGCCACCGGCGCCACGGGGGCCATGGGGCCGACCGGAGCCACCGGGCCCGCCGGGCCCACGGGGGTCGCCGGGGCCCCGGGCAGGCCTGGTGTCGCCGGCAGCAACGGCAACACGGTCTGGAACGGCACCACCCCCCCGCCCGCGGGCACCGGGGCGGTGGGCGACTTCTACCTGGATACGGCCACCATGGTGCTGTATGGCCCGCAGTCAGCCTCCGGCTGGCCCACCTCGGGCACGTCCCTGATCGGCCCCCCGGGCGCCCAGGGGATTCCGGTGAACTACCAGCAGGTCCCGCTCGAACAGTATTCCCTGCCGGCCAGCGGCCTCTCCTACGGCGGCGGGTCCAACCCGAATGCGTTGGCCTATGACGGCGCCTACGTGTGGGGCGCCTTCAATGACGGCTGGATCCGCGCCTACGACCCCCGTTCCGGCGCGAACGTCTACAGCTACAACCTCGGCGCGCCCTGCACGAGCCTGGCGGTGAACGGCTTCTACGACTGGGTCGTCACCTGCACCGCCAGCGGCGCAGTCAGCCTGCTCAAGGTCGACGCCAGCACCGGGGCGGTCCAGTGGACCTTTCCGGTCGCTTCGGTCGGCGAATCCACCACGACCTCCCTGGCCTACGACGGCACCTACCTCTGGGTGGCGAACGGGGGACAGCCCGGCGGGACCCGGGTTCCCGCCGCCGCGACGTCGACCCCTGTCGGCACGGCGTTCGCCGGCAACAGTCTCAGCACCTCCGCGCTGGCGGCCACCGGCAACGCCGTGTATGCGACAACCCTCGGGAACCTCATTCCATACAACCTCAGTGGAGCGATGGGGACGGGCCTCGCCGTCGCCGGCGAACACCCGGGCCTGGCCTACGACGGCACCTGCCTCTGGATGACCAACACCCTTTCCAACAATGTGGCCAAGATCCAACTGTCGCCCCTGTCGCTGGTCACCACCTACAGGACCGGCGCGGGACCCACCGCCATCGCGTTCGACGGGGTCAACATGTGGATCGCCAACTCCGGCGAAAACAGCATCAGCGTGATCCGGGTGGCGGACGGGGCGACCATGGGCAAGATCACGACCGGCAGCCTGCCGAGCAGCCTCGCCTTCGATGGCACGTCCGTCTGGGCGGCCTTCGGCAACGCGACCGGAACGGACGACATCATGAAATACTGAAGATCACCGTCCCTGTCCGCCGCGCATGGCCAGGTAGCGCCGGATCAGCGCGTTGGTGGAGCTGTCGTGGTCCAGCGCCGCCGGCGGCGCCTCCAACTCGGACAGGATGCGCCCGGCCAGCGCCTTGCCCAGCTCCACCCCCCACTGGTCGAAGGAATCCAGGCGCAGGATGGTCCCCTGGGCGAACACGATGTGCTCGTACAGCGCCACCAGCGACCCCAGCGCGGCCGGGGTGAGCCGCTCCAGCAGCAGCATGCTGGAGGGGCGGTCGCCGGGGAAGGTGCGGTGCGGCACCAGCCAGGCCGGGACGCCCTCGGCCGCCACCTCGTGGGCGGTCTTGCCGAAGGCCAGGGCCTCGGCCTGGGCGAAGGCGTTGGCGGTGAGCACGTCGTGGTGCCGGCCCAGGGGATTGAGGCTGTGGGCGAAGGCGACGAAGTCGCACGGCACCATCCGGGTGCCCTGGTGCAGCAGCTGGTAGAAGGAGTGCTGGCCGTTGGTGCCGGGCTCGCCCCAGTAGACCGCGGCGGTCTGATAGCCGACTTCGGCGCCGTCCAGGGTGACCCGCTTGCCGTTGCTTTCCATGATGAGCTGCTGGAGGTAGGCCGGGAAGCGCTTGAGGTACTGGTCGTAGGGCAGCACCGCCACCGACTGGGCGCCCAGGAACTCGGTGTTCCAGATGGCCAGCAGCGCCATGAGCACGGGAAGGTTGCGCTCGAAGGGGGCGCCGCGGAAATGCTCGTCCATGGCGTGGAACCCCTCCAGCATGGCGCGGAAGTGTTCGGGGCCGACGGCGATCATGGTGGAGAGGCCGATGGCCGAGGTCATGGAGTAGCGCCCGCCCACCCAGTCCCAGAAGCCGAACATGTTGGCGGTGTCGATGCCGAATTTGGAAACCGCCTCGGCGTTGGTGGAGACGGCCACGAAGTGCCGGGCCACCGCGGCCGGATCCTTCAGCCTGGCCAGGGCCCAGTCCCGGGCGCTGCCGGCGTTGGTCATGGTCTCCAGGGTGGTGAAGGTCTTGGAGGAGACGATGAAGAGGGTCTCCTCGGGGTCGAGGTCCGAGGTGGCCTCCGCGAAATCGGTGCCGTCGACGTTGGAGACGAAGCGCAGGGTCAGGTCGCGCTGGCTGTAGTGGCGCAGCGCTTCGTAGGCCATGACCGGGCCCAGGTCGGAGCCGCCGATGCCGATGTTGACGACGTTCCGGATGGGCCTGCCGGTGTGGCCGAGCCAGGTGCCGGCGCGCACCTGGCGGGCGAAGGCGGCCATGCGGTCCAGCACTTCGTGCACCTGGGGCACCACGTCGACCCCGTCCACGAGGATGGACTGGCCGCGCGGGGCGCGCAGGGCCACGTGCAGCACGGCCCGGTTCTCGGTGACGTTGATCTTCTGGCCCTGGAACATGGCCTCGATGCGGGCGCGCAGCCCGGCCTCCTCGGCCAGGCGCAGCAGCAGGGCCATGGTCTCGGCGGTGACCAGCTGCTTGGAGTAGTCGAGGTGGATGCCGGCGCCTTCGGCCGTGAGGTGTTCGCCGCGGCGCGGGTCCTCGGCGAACAGCTTGCGCAGGTGCAGGCTGGCGTGCCCGGGCCTGGTGGGCCTCGAGGGCCTGCCATGCCGCGAGCTGGGGAAGGGGTGTGAGGCTGCTGGTCATGGGGGATCCTGTCGGTCCATTTCAGCAGAATCGGGGCCGGCGTGCCGGAAATTTCTTCGTGCCAGGCGCGGCGCGGCCAGCAGCGCCAGGCCGAAGCAGGCCAGGGCCAGGGTGAGTGTGAGGGGCCGTCCGTCGGGCACGTCCTGGAAGATCAGCTTGGCCGCCGTGGCGGCCAGGAGGGGGTAGACCATCCAGCCCAGGCCGCCCGCGGGCGCCAGCCGCCCCAGGGCCCCGGCCGCCACCGCCGCCAGGGCCAGCACGGCCGTGCGCAGGGCGGCCTGGGAGCCGGGGTCGGGCGCCGCCGGCAGGCCGGCCAGCACCGCCAGGGCGGCCAGGCCCAGCAGGCCCAGGGCCCCGGTCGCCAGGCAGGGCAGGCGCATGCCCCAGGGGGCAGGCCCGGGTTCCCGACCCCGGCGCGCGACCAGCATGAGGTGCCCGGCCGCAAGCGCGGCCAGGGCCATCGGGGCGGACCAGGGCAGGGCGGCCTGGACCGGGGCCAGGAAGGCGCGCGCGATGAGCGCCAGGAGGCCCGACGCCACGGCCGATCCGGCCAGCAGGGCGGCGCCGTGGACCAGGAGCGACTTGCGCCCGAAGCGCCGGCCCAGGCCGGTGAACGCGAGGCCCAGCAGGGCGAAGTGCAGGGCCAGCCATCCGCCCGGCAGCAGGAACGGGCTGGAGCCCAGCACCAGCACCGCGCCCAGGGAGGTGAGGAAGCGGAAGTCGGAACTGCCTTCGGTCTGCCGGCGCACGAAGCTGAAGGCCGCCGCGTAGCAGCCCAGGCCGATCAGGAGCCCGGCCAGGCCCAGGGCGCCGGTGCCGCGGCCCGAACGTTCCGCCACCCGGAGCGCGCCGCCGAAGCCGGCCGCCAGGACGAGCAGGGTCTGCACCACCTCGAAGGCGCGCACCGAGCGCGGCACGCACCAGGGCGCGGCCGATGAAGCTGGCCAGGTAGACCACCACCAGGGCCAGCGCGAGGGTCAGCGCCAGCGGCGCGGTGAGGCTCCTTGCCAGTTCCGGGGCGTTCGTCTTCGCGCCGGCCAGGATGGCCGCGCTGAGGATGGCGCCGTCCGCGGCCAGGGCCACCGGCCACTGCAGCCCCTGCCACTGGGCGCGGCCCCGGAGCAGCAGGGTCGCCGCCGAGAACAGCAGGAACAGCGCGCAGAAGGCCGGGATGGCCGAAGTGGCGGCCATGAGCGCGAAGCCGGTGCCCAGGCCGGCCAGGGCGGCCATCCAGGTGACGCCCTCCAGGCCGGTGGCGCCAGGCCACCGCCAGGAGCAGGGCGGTGAAGCCCAGGAGGATCGCCGCCGAGGCTCCCGGCGGCGAGCGCCGCGAAGCGGGTGGTGGTCTCCCACAGCAGCGGGTAGGCGATCGCCGCGCAGGCCACCGCGTGGTAGGCCGCGCTGAGCGTCCGGCCCCTGCCGCCGGCGCGGTCGGCCGCGCCGGCCCAGGCGGCGGCGTAGGCCAGGCCCAGGATCACCCCGGCCAGCCGCGGCAGCGTGCCGCTTTCGGTGAAGGTGCGGATGAGGAAGGCCCCGGCCAGCACCAGGGAGGTGCGGCCCAGCAGGCCCAGCACCGCGGCCGCCGAGGGGCGTTCGCGGGCCGGCGCGGCAAGCCCGGGCAGCGGGTTCCGGGGATGCCGGGACGGCGCGGGCATGGCGGACCGGGGCCTCCAGCAGCGCCACCCGGTCCTCCAGCATGCGCACCTGGTCGGCCAGCGCAGCCAGCCTCAGTTCCAGGGCTGGTGGGCCCGCGGCGGGCTCGATGTCCCGGGTCGCCATGGCGGCCTCCGTGGAAAGGGATTTCGGAATGTTCAATCTTAAATGGACCTCATTGCGCGCATGGAGTAGCCGCAGGTCAAGCACTAATAGGGTCACAAACAAAAATCTTCAAATTTTTGATATTGAGATCATGTATCAACATTAACCTATTTTTTTGAGTTGTTGACTTTCACGCGAAAAAACCCAAAGTCTACTCCAGCAATCAAAGAAGATGGGATTAAGATCCCAAACTCCGAAATCTTCAGGACTCTTGAGCAGGCCCACCCGGTGCCCGTGCAGGCCGTTCGCGGCGCGGGGGTGTTCTTGGAGCTGACCATGCCGACCCCATCGCTGCGCCCATTCGTCCGCCGGGGGCTGGGCCTCCTGTGCGGATGGTCCCTGGCCGGGGCCGCCTGATGGGGGCCCAGGACATCCAGGTGCCGCCGCCGCCCTTCACCGAGGGCTTCTTCCCCTGCACCACCTGCCACGACGGCAAGAGCCTCAAGGTGAACCGCCAGCGCCGGGAGCTCAAGGACATGCACGCCGACATCGTCCTCAAGCACGGACCGGACAGCCGCTGGTGCCTGGACTGCCACGACGCGCTGAACCGGGACCGGCTGCACCTGGCCAGCGGCGAGCTGATCGAGTTCACCGTCTCCTACGAACTCTGCGGCCAGTGCCACGGCGAGAAGCTGCGCGACTGGCGCGCCGGGGTGCACGGCAAGCGCACCGGCAGCTGGAACGGGCAGAAGCAGTACCTGCTCTGCGTGAACTGCCACAACCCGCACAGCCCGCATTTCCAGCCGCTCAAGCCGATGCCGCCGCCGGTCCGCCCCGAGGCGATCCAGGTGAAGAAGGGAGGTGCCCAGTGAAGCGCACGCCGACCAAGAGCGGAACGCTGAAATCGCGCCGGCGCTTCCTGGGCGCCGCCGCCGCCGGCATGGCCGGGGCCATGGCCACCCTCACCGGCTGCGGCAGGAACGAGGTCGAGGCGTTCCTCCAGCACAACTTCCGGGAGCTCGGCAAGGACGAGCTGAAGAAGGTCATCGCCCGGCTGGAGCAGGAGGCCAAGGCGCAAGTACGGGAAGGAGATCCACATCGGCAACGAGCCGGCGATGCAGGGCGTCATCTTCGGCTACGCGCTGGACCTGTCCCGCTGCATCGGCTGCCGGCGCTGCGTCAAGGCCTGCGTCAAGGAGAACAACCAGTCCCGCGACCCGCAGATCCAGTGGATCCGCGTGCTGCAGATGGACAAGGACGAAGGGCGTCGACGTCAGCCACGCCGACCCCTACTACAACCCCGAGGAGGTGCCCCAGGAGGGCCACTTCTACATGCCGGTGCAGTGCCAGCAGTGCCAGCAATCCGCCCTGCACCAAGGTCTGCCCGGTGGGCGCCACCTGGCAGGAGAAGGACGGCATCGTGGTGGTCGACTACAACTGGTGCATCGGCTGCCGCTACTGCATGGCCGCGTGCCCCTACGGGGCGCGCCGGTTCAACTGGGGCGAGCCGTCCATTCCGGCCGGACGAGATCAACCCGGTCACCCACTACCTGGGCAACCGGCCCCGGCCCAAGGGCGTGGTGGAGAAGTGCACCTTCTGCATCCAGCGCACGCCGCAAGGGCCTCTACCCGGCCTGCGTGGAGATCTGCCCCACCGGGTCGCGCAAGTTCGGCAACCTGGCCGATCCCAAGAGCGAGATCCGCTACATCCTCGAGAACAAGCGGGTGTTCATCTTCAAGGAAGACCTGAACACCAGGCCGAAGTTCTTCTACTTCTACGGGGTCTGACATGAAGACGGCTGCGCGCCTGTTCCCGCAGCTTCACCGAGGATTCCGTCGGCCGCATCCTGGTGGGCAACCGCTACTACTACGCCTGGGTGGCCTTCCTGCTGCTGCTGATCGTCTCGGGCGGCATCGCCTACCTGGGCCAGCTGCGCGACGGCCTCGATCGTCACCGCACATGCGCGACCAGGTGAGCTGGGGCTTCTACATCGGCAACTTCACCTTCCTGGTGGGCGTGGCCGCCGCCGCCATCATGCTGGTGATCCCGGCCTACGTCTACGACTGGGAGCCGATCCGGGAGATCACCATCCTGGGCGAAGTGCTGGCCATCAGCGCCCTGGTCATGTGCCTGTGCTTCGTGATGGTGGACATCGGCCGGCCGGACCGGTTCTGGCACATCATGCCGCCTGGTCGGCCGGCTGAACTTCCCGACCTCGCTCCTGGCCTGGGACGTGATCGTGCTGAACCTCTACCTGCTGCTCAACTGGTTCGTGGTCACCTACCTGCTGTTACTGCGGCTACCACGGCAAGCGCACTACGTGAAGGCGATCGTGCTGCCGCTGGTGCTGTTCTCCATCCCCATGGCGGTGAGCATCCACACCGTGACCGCGTTCCTGTACAACGGGCTGGCGTCGCGGCCCTTCTGGAACTCCGCCATCCTGGCGCCGCGCTTCCTGGCCTCGGCGTTCTGCTCGGGCCCGGCGATCCTGCTGGTGCTGCTGCAGATCCTGCGCAAGGTTCACCAGCCTGCGAGATCAAGGACGAGGCGATCTTCAAGGTCGCCGAGCTGATGGCCTACACCATGGGCTTCAACCTGTTCCTCACCCTGCGCCGAGGTCTTCAAGGAGTTCTACTCCAACACCGAGCACGTGGTCTACACCAAGTACCTCTGGTTCGGCCTGCAGGGCCACCACACCCTGGTGCCCTTCGCCTGGGGCTCGGTGGCCTGCGGCCTGATGCGCCTTCGTGCTGCTGCTGGTGCCCAGGACCCGCGCGCAACTGGATCACCCTGAACCTCGGCTGCGCCCTGATCTACGCCAGCGTCTACATCGAGAAGGGCATGGGCCTGATCATCCCCGGCCTCACCCCCGACACGCTGGGCGAGATCTACGTCTACACCCCCTCAGTCACCGAGCTGCTGGTGGCGGCGGGGATCTTCGGGGTGGGCTTCCTGGTGTTCACCCTCATGCTCAAGGTGGCCGTGCCCATCATGCTGGGGGAGTTGACCCGCGATTAGGCTAGATCGGCAGACCGAGCGATGCGCGTTCCCTGGCCGCGGCCGCCAGCCCCGCGATGAGCGGGTGCGGCGCCCCCGGCCGGGAACGCGCCTGGGGCACGTACAGGGTGCCGATGAAGAAGGGGTGCCCGGCCAGTTCCAGCACGCGCACCTCGCCGTCCTCGCCCAGGCCGGCGACCTTGAGGCCGCGGGCCTCCAGCAGGGGCCGGAACTCGGGGTTGAGGCCGTAGTTGCAGTAGAAGGGCTCCACCGCCCGGTCCGCCGCGCACAGATCGCGCACCCGCGAGCCGGGCAGGAAGCGCACCGGGTGGTCCTGTCCGGCCAGCGAGCAGGTCAGGGGCGTGACCGCCAGGCGGGGCGCGCCGGGGTTGGTCTCGGCGTGGTCGGCCTCGGGGATGCCCAGCACGTTCCGGGCGAATTCCACCACCATGTGCTGGAACCCGCCGCAGGTGCCGAGCACCGGCACCTGGGCCTCCCGGGCGTGGCGGATCGCCCTCAGGGCGCCTTCCATGTCCCGGTACGGGCTGCCCGGCGCGATCAGCAGGCCGGCAAAGCCGGTGAGGTCGCCCACCTGGCCGGTGGGGATCCAGGCGCAGCGGATGGGTTCCGGCAGGTGGCTGAAGGCCTGCTCGGTGAACAGGTGGGTCCGGTTGGCCGGGTCGCGGTCGCCGACGATGCCGATCACGGCCTCCGGGACGTCCTTGCGTGGGGTTGCAGCCATGGCGGCACGCTCCTTTCAGGCCGGCATCCCCGGCCCGGATCCATGTTCCCCTCGCGCGATGCTTAATGTCTAATTAAACTATTTGCATGGAACCGTTCAGTCAACCCTTCACGATCGACCTTCGGCGCCTGCGGGTGCTGCGGGAAATGCGCGAGCGCGGATCGGTGGGCGCCACCGCCGCCGCGCTGAACCTCACGCCCTCGGCCGTGTCCCAGCAGATCGCAGGGCTCGGGCGGGACGTGGGCGCGCCGCTGCTCGCGCCGCACGGGCGCGGGGTGCGGCTCACGCCCCAGGCGCTGCTCCTCCTGGAGCACGCCACGGTCATCGACACCCAGATGGAGCGGGCCCGGGCCGACCTGGCCGCCTTCAGCGCAGGCGCGGTGGGCCAGGTGCGCCTGGGCGCCTTCGCCAGCGCCATCACCGGGATCGTGGTGCCGGCCCTGGGCCGGCTCCGGCTGGAGCGGCCGCGCCTGGTGCTCACGGTGCAGGAGGTCGAGGCTCCGGAATGCTTCACCCGGCTCGACGCCGGGGACCTGGACCTGGTCATCACGGTGGACCACCACGGCGGGCCGCTGCGCGCCGACGCCCGCTACCGCAGGCTGGAACTGCTGGACGATCCGCTGGTGGTCGCCCTGGCCGCGGACCACCCCCTGGCGGCCCGGGCGGCGGTGGCCCTGGACAGCCTGGCGGGGGCGGCCTGGATCGCTGGCGCGGCGCGCGGCCCGTGCCGGGAAGTGGCCCGGGCCGCCTGCACCGGGGCGGGCTTCAGCCCGGACGTGCGGCACTTCGTCGACAGTTGGGAGGCCGTGCTCGCCCTGGTGGCCGCGGGCTGCGGCGCGGCCCTGGTGCCGCGCCTGGCCCTGCCGGCGGCGGGCTGCCCGGGGGTCGCCCTGCGCCCCGTGCTCGGGCCCCAGGCGCCCAGCCGGCACCTGTACGCCGCCGTGCGCTCCGGATCGGAGCTGTCCCCGAGCCTGGTGCCGGTGCTCGCCGCCCTGCGCGAGGCGGCAGCGCAAAGCTTGCCTGACTGTGGCGTTCGTGGTTCCGCCCGTCGTGCCTTGCGGGTGGATGGGGGTTCCGTGCGGGTGCGCCGACCCAGTGGTGCGTGAGAGCCTTGCCGCATGCTCGTCGGCTTCGCCTCCTGCGCGTGCGCCAAGGTCTCACGCTGTCCTTCCCCGCCTGGGGTGGGGGTTCCTTCGGTTGGCGGCATGGGGGCGAGGAGACCGCTCCCTGGAATGCCCAGGGTCCCAAAAGGGTTTTTTGATTTTTGTTCATCGAAACGAAGACGAATCGACCCGGCCCAGGGGGGAAGGAGCAGCGTGACCGCTTGGCCCCCCCGCAGCGAAGCGAGGAGGGGCCAAGCGGATCACGCGCCGGTGGGTCGGCGCAAAGACCCGGAACCTGAAACCGACCGCAAGGCGCGACGGGCGGAACCACGGACGCCGCGGCAGAACTAGGTCCTTCCGCACCCCGGCAGGAAGCGCCCCCAGCAGCCGGATCCGGCCGCGGGCATGGGCCAGGCCTGGCGGCCGTTGACGAACACCTTCGCGATCCCCTCGGCGCGCCGGCGCGGCTCCTCGTAGGTGGCCGCGTCCCGCACCTTCCGGGGGTCGAACAGCACCAGGTCGGCCCAGCCGCCCTCGCGCACCCGCCCGCGCCCGGCCAGGCCGAACACCTCGGCCGGCAGCGCGGTCATCTTGCGCACCGCCTCCTGCAGCGGGAACAGGCCGCGCTCGCGGCTGTACTCGCCCAGCACCCGGGCGAAGGCGCCCCAGAGGCGCGGGTGCGGATGGAGGTCGTTGGGCAGGCCGTCGGATCCGACCATGCAGCGCTCGAAGGCCAGGAACCGGCTCACGTCGGCCTCGTCCATGTGGAAGTAGACGGCGCCCGCGGGCTGCAGGCGGTCGATGGCCTCGTCCTGGGCGCAGCCCCAAAGGGCGCACACCGCGTCGAGGGTGCTGCCGTTCATCTCCGGGTGGGGCTGGGACCACGCCACCAGCACCTTGCGCGAATGGGACACGGAGACCGGGTCGAGCACGCTGGAACCGGCGGTGTAGGGGTACGTGTCGATGGCCAGGGGCAGGCCGGCCCCTTCGCGCCGGTAGAGCTCCAGGAGCTCGGCGCTGCGGCCCTGGTTGGCCTTGCCCGCCACCTTCTGGTGGGACAGGACCAGGGTGGCCCCGGACCGGGCGGCGCACTGCAGCGCTTCCCGCACCGCGTCGGCCACCCCGTCGTACTCGTCGCGGATGTGCATGGCGAGCCGGCCCCCGGCGCCCGCGGCGGCCCGGGCCAGGGCCACCACTTCGTCGGTGCCGGCGCCCCGGTTGGTGGGGTAGGAGAGGCCGCAGCTCAGGCCGACGGCGCCTGCGTCCATGGCCGCGGCCACGTCCCGCTCCATGGCCCCGATCTCGCCTTTTGAAGCCGCCCGGGCGTAGTCGTCCAGGTTGCGCACGCGCAGGGTGCCGTGGCCCACCAGGGCGGCGACGTTCAGGGGCAGGGGCGCCTCCCGTAGGGCCTCCACGTAGGCGCCGAAGCGGTCGAAGCGGAACCGGGAGCGCCCCCCCAGCAGGTTGAGCGGCGGCGGCGGGTCCCCGGCGAGGCTGAGCGGGGCCAGGCTGATGCCGCAGTTGCCCACCACCACGCTGGTGACCCCCTGGCTGAGCTTGGCCTCGCTTTCGGCCCAGCCGAACACCGCCTGGTCGTCGTGGGAGTGCACGTCGATGAAGCCGGGGGCCACCACCAGCCCTGCGGCGTCCAGGCTGGCGGCGCTTTCTGCCCCGTCCAGGGCGCCCACGGCAACGATTCGGTCGCCGCAGCAGGCCGACGTCGGCCCGCAGCGGCGGCCCGCCGGAACCGTCCAGCACCTGCCCGCCGCGGATGATCAGGTCGAAGGCTGGCTGGGTTGCGTTCATGTGCGGCTCCCGGTTTCGATTATCATGATAACGGTCCGAGAAGCGCTGCGAGACTCCCCCCGTCCCAGGCTCGGACCGACGCATGGTTCCAACGGCGCTTGCCCAACCCCCAACGCAGGGCTTGATTGACGGGCAAGACCGCAACTGGCACCATCCTTCAGCCCAGTCCCGCACAGGAGACAGCCTTGAGCGCAACCATCCAGCAGGATCACCGCATCGCCGACCCCTCCCTGGCCCCCTGGGGCCGGCGCGAGATCGCCATCGCCGAGACCGAGATGCCCGGCCTCATGGCCATCCGCGAAGAATACGCCGCCGCGCAGCCCCTCAAGGGCGCGCGCATCGCCGGCTCGCTGCACATGACCATCCAGACCGCGGTGCTGATCGAGACCCTGAAGGCCCTGGGCGCCGAAGTGCGCTGGGCCTCCTGCAACATCTTCTCCACCCAGGACCACGCCGCCGCCGCCATCGCCGCCGGCGGCACCCCGGTGTTCGCCTACAAGGGCGAGTCCCTGGACGACTACTGGGACTTCACCCACCAGATCTTCGCGTTCCAGGAAGGCACCGCCAACATGATCCTGGACGACGGCGGCGACGCCACCCTGCTGGTGCACCTGGGCGCCAGGGCCGAGCAGGACCCGTCCCTGCTGGACCACCCCGGCAACGAGGAGGAGGTCGCCCTGTTCGGCGCCATCCGCAGCGCAAGCTGGCCGCCGATCCCGGCTGGTACTCGCGCCAGCTGGCCGCCATCAAGGGCGTCACCGAGGAGACCACCACCGGCGTGCACCGGCTCTACCAGATGGCCGAGCGCGGCGAACTCAAGTTCCCCGCCATCAACGTCAACGACTCCGTGACCAAGTCCAAGTTCGACAACCTCTACGGCTGCCGGGAATCCCTGGTGGACGGCATCAAGCGCGCCACCGACGTGATGATCGCCGGCAAGGTGGCGGTGATCTGCGGCTACGGCGACGTGGGCAAGGGCTGCGCCCAGGCCATGCGCGCCCTCTCGGCCCAGGTGTGGGTCACCGAGATCGACCCCATCTGCGCCCTGCAGGCCGCCATGGAAGGGCTTCCGGGTGGTGACCATGGAGTACGCCTGCGACAAGGGCGACATCTTCGTCACCTGCACCGGCAACCGCCACGTCATCGGCCACGACCACATGGCGGCCATGAAGGACCAGGCCATCGTCTGCAACATCGGCCACTTCGACAGCGAGATCGACATCGCCTCCCTGGAGCGCTACCCGTGGGAGGAGATCAAGCCCCAGGTGGACCACGTCATCTTCCCGGACGGCAAGCGCATCATCCTGCTGGCCAAGGGCCGGCTGGTGAACCTGGGCTGCGGCACCGGCCACCCCTCCTACGTGATGAGCTCCTCCTTCGCCAACCAGACCCTGGCCCAGATCGAGCTGTGGACCAACCCCGGCAAGTACCCGATCGGCGTCTACACCCTGCCCAAGCACCTGGACGAGCAGGTGGCCCGGCTGCAGCTCAAGAAGCTCAACGCCCAGCTTTCCGTGCTCACCCAGGAGCAGGCCGACTACATCAGCGTGCCGGTGGAAGGCCCCTACAAGCCCGACCACTACCGCTACTAAGCCTGGCCGCCGCCGCGGGCGCTCGAACTGTTCTCCGGCCTGGGCGGCTGGCGGTACGCCCTGGGCGGCCGGGGCGACGTGGTGGCGGCCTACGACGTCAGCCCGGCCGCCAACGCCGTCTACCAGCTCAACCACGGTGCGGCGCCCCTGGCCCGGGAGATCGCCCGGGTCAAGGCGCGGTGTTCCAGGCCCATGGCGCCGACACCTGGCTGCTGAGCCCGCCCTGCCAGCCGTTCTGCCGCATGGGCAGGCATGGCGGGTCTGGCCGACCGGCGCAGCCAGGCCTTCCTGCACCTGCTGGAGGTGCTGCGGGAGGCGCCGCCGGACCGGTTGTGCCTGGAGAACGTCACTGGCTTCCTGGGCTCTGAGGCGCATGAACGTCTCAGCGCACGGCTCGACCAGGCGGGGCTGCGTCAGCGTGTCCTGGAACTCTGCCCTTCCCAGTTCGGCCTGCCCAACCAGCGGCCCGCGGGTGTTCCTCCTGGCCTCCCGCGCGCCCCTGGCTCCGCAGGCGGCGCCGAGGGTGGCGCCGGCCTGCCCTGGGCCGGTTCCTGGATCCGGTCGAAGACCCGGCGCTGTACCTGGAACCCGAGGTGCTGGCGCGCCACGGCCCGGGCCTGGACCTGGTCACCGCCGAGTCCACCGCGCAGCGCCTGCTTCATCGGCGGATACGGCCAGCAGCTTCGTCGGCAGCGGCTCTTTCCTGCAGACGGCCCGGGGCGTCCGGCGCTTTTCCCCGGCGGAGGTCGCCCGGCTGCTGGGGCTGCCCGAGGACTTCCGGTTTCCCCGAAGGGATGGGCCTGGAGCAGCGCTACCGCCTGCTGGGCAACGGGCTGAGCCAGCCGGTGGCGCGCTGGGCGCTGGACCAGCTGCTGTAAAAAACAGGCACAAACCGGGACGATTCCCATGCGGCGGGATGCCGGTTATGATGGGATCATGCCATCTGCGCTCGACCAGACGATCATCCGTCTCCCCTTGCCCCGGTACGCCAAGTGGGCCGTGCGGGTCTGGGTGGCGCTGTTCCTGCTGAGCCCGCTGCTGGTGTTCCTCAACCTCTCGCTCCTGCAGGGACTGGTGCTCGCGGCGGTGCTTGGGCGGGTTCATGCTGCCGCTGCTCCTGGGGCGGCTCCCGGGCGAACTGGAGGCGTCCTCGGAGCGCCTGATCCTGCTGAACCCGCGGGCCCAGCGCTACGCCTGGACCTACCTGCTGGGACGGGAGAACCCCATCACCAACCCCAAGCCGAGGGCCTTCCCGGTGGCCGAGACCAGCCTGCTCTGGGATGAGCGGCGCCTGTTCCTCCACTCCGGCGGCGGCAACGTCCTGCTCGGGCACGGCGCCCAGATGGAGCCGGTGCTGGACTGGCTGCTGCGGCGCGGCGTGCAGCCCGAATCGGCCCTGCCGCGCTGACGGGTCACCCGGCGAGGACTTCCAGGCAGATGGCGCGGGTGTCGTCCCTGCTCATGCTTCCTTTCCCAGAGGTCCTGACAGCCGCATGATCCGGATCAGATCATCCGGCTCGCCGAAGGCGCCGGAGCGCGTATCACAGCCGGTGCCGTCCCAGCATCCGCCGACCAGCGTGGCGCAGCCCCAGCCGGGGCGCACGGAGGCGCCCGCCAGCAGCCCCTGGGCGCCGGTCGCCCGGCAGAGGCTGAGCAGGGTGTCGCCGCCGACGATCCGCAGCCGCCCGGGCCTGGGCACCTCCCCGACGATCCGCCCGACGTTGAGGCGCAGCAGCGCCAGGGCTTCCTCCGGGGCCATGGCATGGCGCGGGGACAGGTCGAACCGGCCGTCCAGCGCTCCGGCCCGGACGTGGTCGATGGCACGGCCGATCTCCTCGGCCAGGGCCCCTTCGGCGATGGCCGGGGTCGGCAGGTCGGCCTTCAGCAGCGCCCACTGCTCCCGGAAGGCCGGCTGGAAACTGGCGCTGATGAGCAGGGTCGTTCCCGCGGCGCGGACGGGCCGCCCTGCCGCCTCTCCCGGAGCGAGCCCGTGCCGGCGCGCCAGCGCCTGGGCCAGGCCCGCGCTGCCGCTCCAGAGGCGCCTTCGCTGGTCCGGATCGGAAGCCAGGTCGGCGATCCGGTCGAGGTCCGCATCACGGCGCACCTCCGGGATCCAGATGTCCGTGCCTTCGGGCCTGGCGCCGTTCACGGTCCTCCGCCCCTCGAACCCTTCGCTCAGCCGCGCGACGGGGAGATCGTCCCGCCCGGGCTTGACGATCCACTGCCGGTCCTCGAAGGTGAGCCGGCCCTGCTGCGGGAAGGCGGGCGCGAAGACCGCCCCGGGGAAGCCGCCCTCCCCGAGCAGCCAAAGGATTTCCGAGAAGGAGTTGCCGCGCAGCAGGCTGTCGACTTTCTTGTAGGCCAGGTCGCCCGAGCGGAACCAGTCGAGCACCGGCTCCAGATGGGCGGGCAGGGCGCCGGCCGGGACGTCGCGGGTCGCCGTGGCGACGACCCCGACCGGTACGTCCCATCCAGGGTCGTCCCGCTCGGGCGCCCGGTCGATGAAGACCGGCACTTCGCCGGAGAAGGAGGCGGCGGTATCCAGCGCTCCGGTCAGGTCGTCGGCCAGGATGCGGATCGTTTTCATGGCTGCTCCTGGGCGATGGTGATCTGGACACCGGCCGAACGGAGGCGCTCGAGTTCATCCTGGGGAATGCCCGCGTCGGTGATGATTTCGGCCACCTCGCTGATCCGGCATACGCTCATGAAGACGCGCGGGCGGAATTTGAAAACGTCCACCAGGAGGCGGCAGGCATTGGCCGATCACATCACCTGGACGGGTCAGAACTGTTGTACGCCTATGATCCTGAAAAATTTCGTGATTTCAATCACCCTTTCGGCCCAGGACCAGGGTAAAAGAGGAGTCGCGTCTCCAACTGGCCCGGAAGGAGCCTCCATGCGCCCCATGAGTGTGCTTTTCGCCCTGCCGGTCCTGCTTTCCGCGGCCCAGCCGGTGGTCCGGGACGTGAGTCTCAAGACCCCCGACGGGTTCGTCCTCCGGGGCACCCTGAGCATTCCCCCCCAGGCCGGCCCGCGTCCCGTGGTGGTCCTCGCGCACCAGTTCAGTTCCGACCGGACCGGCTGGAAATCCCTGCCCGGCCTGCTCGCCGCGCGGGGCATCGCCACCCTGGACATGGACCTTCGCGGCCACGGCCAGAGCACGCTGAAGGACGGCAAGCCCCTCGAGATCACCGACGACTTCATGGGATCCGCCAGGACGGTCGGGTTCGACCGGATCCAGGACGACATCGCCCAGGCCGCCGCCTGGGTCCGCAGGCAGCCCCGGATCGACCCCAGCCGCCTGGCCCTCGCCGGTTCCAGCCTGGGGGCCTTCGCCGCGCTGCTGGCCGCCCGGAAGGTCCATCCCCTGGCGGTGTTGGCTCTGAGCCCGGCAGGCAACGGCGCCTTCGGCGAGAACCCGGAAAACCGGCTGGTCCGCGCGGTGGAATCCGCCCACTCGGCGGTGCTGGTCATGGCCTCCGCGGATGACCGGGAGGCCGCCGCCAACGCCGCCCTGCTCAGGGACGAACCGGGAATCTACGTCGAGCTGCTTCCCGGCCGGGACCACGGCTTCGCCTTCCTGCCCGGGGAAGCGGACACCATGGCAGGCTGGCTCGGTGAATACCTCACCTACCACTACCCCGCCTTGACTCCCAAGCCCACCGGGTGACGGCGTTCCAGCAAGCCTCGACACCATCGGGAAGGCTCGGGTCCCGCCATGGGCCCGGCCGGCCTATGGCAGGATGCAGGCCGAAACATGCCCGGGGCCGACCTCCTTCAGGGGAGGCCGCCCGGTCCTGCAGGCCTCGGTCGCGTAGGGGCAGCGCGGGTGGAAGTGGCATCCCTCGGGCGGATCGATGGCGCTGGGGATTTCGCCCCCGGGCAGAGCCTTCGGCAGCCGCGCGGTGGGATCCGGGACCGGCACCGCGGCGAGCAGCGCCTGGGTGTAGGGATGGTGGGGGTGCGCGAACAGTTCGTCCCGCCCGGCGAGTTCCACGATCCGGCCGAGGTACATGATGGCGATCCGGTCGCAGAGGTACTTCGCGGTCGCGAGGTCGTGCGTGATGAACAGGTAGGTGAGCCCGAATTCCGTTTTCAGGTCGATCATGAGCTGGAGGATGAGCGCGCGCACCGACACGTCCGCCATGGCGATCGGTTCGTCGGCGACCAGGAAATCCGGCCTGGTCACCAGGGCGCGCGCCAGGACGACCCGCTGGCTCTGCCCTCCGGAAAGCTGGTGCGGGAATTTCCGGTACAGGTACTCAGCCGGGGTCAGGCCCATCTTTTCCATGATCGCCAGGACCTGCTCCCGGCATTCCGCCCGGGTGCCCAGCCGATGGATCCGGAGGGGGTGGCCGATGGCCTCGCCCACGCTCATCCTCGGGCTCAGGCTGCCCACGGGGTCCTGGAAGACGATCTGGGCCTTTTCCCGCAGGCTCTGAAGCTCGTGGCCGGAGAAGGAAAGAATGTCCCGGCCCCGGTATTCGACCTTGCCGGAGCTGGGCTCGATCAGCCTGAGCAGAAGCCGGCCCGTGGTCGATTTGCCGGATCCGCTCTCGCCGGCCAGGCCGAGCACCTCGCCCTCCTCGATGGAGAAACTGATGTCGTCGACCGCGTGGACCCACCGGCGGACTGACAGAAAGGATCCCCGGACGGGGAAACGCTTGACCAGCCTCTCCGCGCGGATGATCGTCGCCATGTCACGGGGTCCTTTCATGCAGCCAGCAGGCCACGCCGCATCCGCCATGGTCGACCAGTTCCGGGACCCGCGCCCGGCAGATGTCCATGGCGTACGGGCAGCGGGGGTGGAAACTGCAGTAGGGGCGTTCGCCGACCAGGTCGGGCGGGCTGCCCGGCATCGCGTTCAATGCCTTCTGCTCCAGCCGGATGTTCGGAACGCAGGCGATCAGACCCTGGGTGTAGGGGTGGAGCGGCCTCGCGAAGATATCCTCGGCGCTGGCCAGTTCCACGATCCTGCCGCCGTACATCACGGCGATCCGGTCGGCGATCTCGGCGACCAGGGCCAGGTTGTGGGAAATGATGATGACGGTGAGGTCATAGAGCCGCTTGAGCTTGACCAGGAGTTCGGTGAACCCCGCCTCGACGATGACGTCCAGCGCCGTCGTGGGCTCGTCGGCCAGGAGGATGTCGGGGTGGAGGATGAGCGCGAGCCCGATCATGATGCGCTGGCGCATCCCTCCCGAGAGCTGGAACGGGTATTCCCTGAGGCGTTTTCCCTCGATCCCGAGGTCGGCGAGGAGCTGGCCGGCCCGCTCCATGCAGTCCCGGGTCGAAACCCCGGGTTCATGGGCCCGGATGGTTTCGATGAAGTGCCGCTCGACGGACATGAGCGGATCGAGTGACGTCAGGGGGCTCTGGAAGATCATGCCGATCTTCTCCCCGCGCAGCGCGACGAGGTCGCGCCCGTCCATGGCCAGGATGTCCGCTCCGCCGTATTCGATCCGCCCGCGCGTGATCCGCCCGGGCGGTTTCATCAATTTCAGGATCGAGAGCCCGAGGGTCGATTTGCCGCACCCGGATTCTCCGACAATGCCAAGCACCTCGCCCTTCATGACCGTGAGCGAGACATCCTCGACCGCCCGCACCGTGCCCAGGGAGATGGGATAGGCGATGGACAGGCCGCTGATCTTCAGGATGGGCTCCGCCATCATCCATACTCCTGGAGCCGGGGATTGAGGATTTCGGCGAGCCCTTCCCCGAGCATGGTGAAGCCGAGCGCGAGGGTGACGATGGCCAGCCCCGGGAAGGTGACCATCCACCAGACGCCCGACGGGAGAAAGTTCTTGCCCATGGCCAGGTCCATCCCCCAGTCGGGAACCCCCGCCGGAAGGCCCAGCCCGATGAACGACAGCGCGGCTTCGGTGGCGATGGCATCGGCGACGTTGAGCGAGAACACCACCACGGCGGTGGCGATGACGTTCGGGAAGATGTACCGCGCCAGAATCGTGGGACGGCTGGCGCCGATCGCCCGCGCGGCCTCCACATAGAGCTCCTCCTTGATCGAGAGGGTCTGCCCCCGGACCAGCCGGAAGTAGGTCGGCACGTAGATGACCGCCACCGCGACCGTGACGTTGACGACCCCCGGGCCGAGCATCGCGGCGAAGGCGATCGCGAGGATGAGGCCCGGGAAGGAGTAGACCGAGTCCATGACCAGGGAAAGGACCTTGTCGGCGACATTGCCGGCGAAACCCGAGACCAGGCCCAGGGGAACGCCGATGAGCGCCGATAGGAGCGAGGCGGCGATGGCCACCCCGAACACCGTCCTTGCGCCGTAGATGATGCGCGCGCCGATATCCCGGCCCAGGTTGTCGGTCCCGAGCAGGTGGGCCCAGCTCGGCGCCGTCATCTGCCCGCCCGCGTTCTGGTCGAGCGGGCTGAAACGGGTGAACAGCCAGGGGAATGCCATCATGATCAGGACCCCCAGGATCACCGCCAGACCCGCCACCATGATCCACCACTCCATGCGGTATTTCCTGGCGGCCGCCGAGAACCGGCGCATGGCTCCGGCCGCCAGGCCGGCCGGGGAGAACGCCGCGTCGCTGCTGTCAGGTCTCGTCGGCATGGGCCGCCCCCCTAGAGTTGGACCCGCGGATCGATGACCGCGTAAAGGATGTCCACCAGCAGCGACACGGCGCTGACGGCGAGCGCGTACATGACGATGACGCCCTGGATGGTCGGATAGTCGCGCAGGTAGATCCGCTCCAGCAGCAGCCTGCCCATGCCCGGCCAGGAGAAAGTGGTCTCGGTGAGGATGGCGCCGGCCAGGAGGGCGCTGAACTGGAGCCCGAGCATGGTGACGATCGGAATCATCGCGTTGCCCAGGGCGTGCCGGTAGACCACCAGGCGCTCCGGGATGCCGCGGGCGCGGCTCGCCAGCACGTAATCCGACTTGAGCACGTCGAGCATGTTCGCCCGGGTCAGGCGCACGAACACGCCGGAGAGCACCAGTCCCAGCGTGCAGGCTGGAAGGACCAGGTGCAGCAGGACGTCCCCGAACGCGTGCAGGTTCCCCTTGAGGAGGGTATCGAGGAGATAGAATCCGGTCCGGTCGAAGTCCGCCGAAACGACCCGGCTGCCGGTCCGCCCCGAGATGGGGAACAGGTTCAGGAACACCCCGAAGATCATCTGCAGCATCAGGCCCATCCAGAACACCGGTATGCAGTAGAAGACATTCGCGTAGAGCCGGATGGCGAAGTCCTGGGCCGTCCGCCGGCGCCTTGCCGCCCGCACCCCCAGGGGGATGCCGATCCCCAGGCAGAGGGCCAGGCCGCAAAACGTGAGTTCCAGGGTCGCCGGGAGCTTGTCCCGGATGGGCCTGGATACCCGCTCGTCGAGGATCATGGAGTCGCCGAGATCGAGCCGGGCCATCTGGCCAAGGTAATCGACGTACTGGGCGGCGATCGACTTGTCGAGGCCCAGCTCGATCCGTTTCTGCCGGATCACTTCCGGGGGGGCGTGCCCCCCCAGCATCGCCGAAACCGGGTCGCCCGGCATGATCCTGAGCACGACGAAGACCAGGGTCAGCAGCACGAACAGCATCGGCACCGTCAGGAGCAGACGGGTCACCAGGTAGGTCAGGATGCGTTTCATGTCACCGCGGGATCACTTCGTGAAGGCGAGCGTGTCGTAGCGGAAGATGAGCGGCGCGCCGATCATGACGCCGGTCACGTTCTTCTGGGTGAAGACGTAGAGGTTGCCCTGGAAGATGGGGGCGCAGGGCACCTCGTCGGTCCACATCCGCTGGACCTTCTCGAACAGTTCCTTGCGCACTTTCGGATCCGGCGTGTTCTCCTCCTGGGTGAACAGGTCGTCCCAGGCCTTGTTCGAGAAGTAGATGCCCTCTCCGGCCGAGGCCTTGGTCTGGGCGAAGGCGGCGGTGTAGTCGTCCGGGTCGACGTAGTCGGGGTACCAGCCGAGCAGGTACGCGGCCATCTGCTTCTTCTCGAACTGCACCTTGTAGGTGGCCCATTCGGCGCTCTTGATGGTCACCTTGACCAGCGGCGTCTGCTCGAACTCGGACTTCACCACCTCGGCGAGATTCACCTCGGTGTCACCGTAGTGGCTGGGGGTGTACCAAAGGTCGAAAGTCAGGGGCTTCGCGGCCGAGTAGCCGGCCGCCTTGAGCAGTTTCTCGGCCAGGGCGACGTTGCCGTCCCCAAGGGCGGTCTTGAAGGCCTCCGTGTGGTAGATCATGCCCTTGGGAACCATCGAATAGAGCGGCTCATTCTGGCCCAGGTAGACCTTCTGGTTGATCTGCGTCCGGTCGATCAGCGCCGCCACCGCCTGCCGGAGCTTCTTGTCCTTGAAGACGCTCTGGGAATTCTCGAAGCAGAGGAAGCGGATGAAGGGGCCGGACAGCTTGTTCGTGGTGATCTTCGGGTTCTTGAGCATGTCCGCGATGTCCGAAGGGTTCAGGGACTTGTAGACCAGGTCGACATCGCCCTTCTCGAGCGCCAGGCGCATGGTCGTCGCATTGGCGAAATAGCGGATGATAATCCTTTTGATGTTGGGGGCCTTCCCGTAGTAGGCGGGGTTGGCGTCGAACACGATCTCCTCGTCGCGCTTGAACGAGGTGATCTTGTAGGGGCCCATGCCGACCAGCTGGCCGCCCTTGAGTTCACTCGGATCGTGGATGATCTTGTCGGGCGGGTAGACATTCGGGCTCAGGGGGAAATAGGGAGGATTTCCGGCGATCACCGACGGGAAGAAGGCGGTCGGGCCGTTGAGGGTGAACTTGACGGTGAGGGGATCCTCGACCGTGACCGACTTGACGAACTGGGTGACCAGCCAGGAAGGGTCGCCCTTCAGCCGCACGACCCGGTCGATGGTCCATTTCACCGCATCGGCGGTGAACGGCGTACCGTCCGTGAACTTGAGCCCTTTCCGGAGCTTGAAGGTGTATTCGGTGCCGCTCTTGTTCACCGAGAAGCTTTCGGCCAGCCCCGGGATGATTTCCGAAGTGCCGGGCTTGTAGGTGAGCAGGCTTTCGTTGATGTTGTCGAACAGTTCCCAGGTATGGAAATCGTAGGCGTTGGCCGGATCCATCTGGGTGACCTTGTCGGTGGTGCCGTACACGAGCACGCCCTGCGGCCATGCAGCGCCGGTGCCGGCGAGGGACAGGGCGGAGAACAAAACCGTGATTTTTAGTAATCCGTTCATTTTTCCTCCTGTTTGGCTCAAGCCGGACCCCATCCTAGTTCAAGGGTCAAGGGTCGCACATGAAAATATATATTTTTTTAAAAAACATGCCTGTTTTTCACCATGGGTCCGCAGGATGATATCGAGCTTCGCTCAGCCGAGGGTCCAGGCCTCCCGTCCAATGCTGGCCTCATGGATACAATTCATTTCAAGGAGCGTCCACGTTGATGCCGTGGAAGGCCAGGCGCACGGCGCGGGCCTCGCGGCTGTCCGCGCCGAACAGGTCGCCGGCGGCGCGCAGGGAGGCCCGGCCGGCATCCAGGTAGCGGCTGGCGGGGGTCAGGTAGGTGCTGAGGGCCCGCCACCAGATGCGCAGCGCCTTGTCGTTGCCGATGCCGCGCATGCCCTTCGGCAGGTATTCGCTGTAGCTGTCGTCGGCCTTGCGCGGGCTGGCGCCCTGGCTCAGGAAATAGAAGGCGCGGTTCATGGGGCCCGAACTGTGGTGGACATCCATGTCCTCCAGGTCCGGCGACCAGGCGTCGGGGCTCGCCCCGTCCAGGCTGGGCTTGTACATGTAGCGGATCGGCCGGGGAAAGGCCGGAGTCTCGAGGTCGGCGCCGATGGTCCAGCGGGCGCCCTGGGCCGGCACCCGCGGTCCCCTGCCGCCGGCTGACGCCGCGTAGAGCTGCACCAGGTTGCCGAAGATGTCCGAATTGGCTTCGTTGAGCCCGCCCGATTCGCCCTCGTAGGCGAGGTCCGCGGTGGCGTGGCAGAGCCCGTGGGACACCTCGTGGGCGACCACGTCCAGGGCGGTGACGGTCTTGAAGGTCTCGCCGTCGCCGTAGGTCATGCAGAAGCAGGCGTCGTCCCAGAAGGCGTTGTCGAAGGAGCTGGCGTAGTGCACGAGGTTGTAGGCGGCCCGCCCCTTGCCGTCGATGCCGTCGCGGCCCAGCACGTGGCAGTAGAAGTCCCAGGTGCTCTGGAGCCCGTAATGGGCGTCCACCGCCGCGGTCTGGCCGTTGCGCGACCGGGTGCCCCGGCCCGGGTCGTAGTTTTCGCCGTCGCCCCAGGTGCCGTCCTTGCTCACGTAGAGCGCGCCCTTGCCGTCCATCCGGCCCGCCAGGTCGCGGGTGGAGATGAAATGGCGGGTGGGATCGGACATGACGTAGCCGCATCCGGTCGCGAGGGTGCCCAACTGCACTTCGCCGCTGTACCTGGGACCTGCCGGTGGTGACGGCGGGCTCCCCCTGCTTCCTGAGGGTCAGCAGGGTGGACCACCTGCGCAGGATCGCCCCGGTGTGGGCGTCCACCAGGTAGTCGTCCTGCCGGGTCTCCGGCGAGCCGTTGCGCAGTTCCAGGTGGATGTGGTACGCCAGGTGGTGGCGGATGACCCGGGGCGCGAAGTCCCTGGCGTTGCTCCCGCCCTGCGAATCGGCGCGGCGCTCCAGGGCCGAGTCCGGGTAGACCAGCAGCTCGACCGAGGGCGGGCGCGCGTAGGCCCCCTGCGCCCCTTCCCGGTCATGGGCGACGGCCAGGGCCTCGGCCGGAGCCAGGTTGGGCTGGGTGTCCAGCTGGATCCCGCGCACCAGCGCGTCGGTCGCCGGCCGCTCCGCGCCGTCCGGGCCCAGGTGCAGGATCGGCTGCCCGCCCCACACCCGCAGGCCGCGGTAGCGCTGCTGGACGCGCACGTGGCGCGAGCCGTCCGGGTCGCTGGCCACCTCCTGGATGCTGTAGTCGCCCGGGCCCAGGCCGAACGCCTCCAGCTGCCGGAGCGCCGCCGGCGGAGCCGCTTCCTGCCCGGGAAGGTCCTGCCCGGGCAGGTCCTGCCCGGCCCGGACCGGGAACCCGCACAGGGCGGCAAGCAGGCACAGGTTCAGAAGTCTCGATTTGGACACGGATCTCCTCTATGAGTTCAAGAAAGACGACGCAGGATCCTTTTCCTGGCAATCGCTTTGATCCTCGTCTGATGCCTGGCGACCCGATCCAGTGCCAAAAATAAATTCAGTGCTCCCCCCATTGACCCTTGGAAATCCAGGTGGGCGTCCCGTATACTCGGTGGGCCAGGGGCGAGATTCGATTCATCATATAAATATTAATAATAATTTTCTATTTAGTTCATCATTTAATGGAGTTTCCATGGATGGCGTCAGGGGACTGGAAAACGAGGCCGGGCTTGGCCTCATGCACGGAGACCGGAGCATGCCGGGCACAGGCGGGACCTCCCATGCGGGCGCCCTGGCGGCGCTGGCTTCACTCTATTTCATCTTCGGGTTCATCACCTGCCTTAACGACATCCTCGTGCCGCACCTCAAGGCGGTGTTCCAGCTGGATTACGCCCGGGCGATGCTCATCCAGTTCAGCTTCTTTTCCGCCTACTTCATCCTGTCGCTGCCCTCCGGATGGCTGGTGGACCGCATCGGCTACCGGCGCGGCATGGCCGCGGGCCTGGCGACCATGGCCGCCGGCTGCCTCCTGTTCTATCCGGCGGCGGGGAGCCGCGCCTACAGCCTGTTCCTTTGCGCCCTCTTCCTGCTGGCGGCGGGCGTCACCCTCCTGCAGGTGGCCGCCAACCCGTACGTGGCGGCGCTGGGCGCCCCCGACACCGCCTCCAGCCGGCTGACCCTCACCCAGGCCTTCAATTCGCTCGGCACGACCGTGGCGCCCCTGTTCGGATCCGTCCTGATCCTGGCCGGGCGCGGGACCGGGGCGGTCAGGTTGCCCTACCTGGGCCTCGGCGCGGTCCTGGTGGCCCTCGCCCTGCTCACGGCCCGGTTCCCGTGGCCGGGAGACGGGCCGGCCCCGGCGCGCGCCGCCGGGTCCGCCCCCGCCGACATCCCCGTCTCCAGCCCCTGGCGGCACCGGCCCATGCGGCTGGGCGCCATCGCCATCTTCCTGTACGTGGGGGCCGAGGTGAGCATCGGCAGCTTCCTGGTGAACTACATCCACCAGCTCGGGGTCGGCGGGCAGACCCTGGCCCAGTCGGCGCGCTACGTTTCGCTCTACTGGGGCGGGGCCATGGCGGGGCGGTTCCTGGGCTCGGCCGCCATGCGCCTGCTGGCGCCGCACCGGGTGCTGGCCGGCAACGCGGTGGCGGCCGGCGCCCTGGTGCTCGCGGCCATGGCCACCCAGGGCCGGGCCTCCATGGCGGCCATCCTCGCGGTGGGGTTGTTCAACTCCATCATGTTCCCCACCATCTTCACCCTGGCCATCAAGGGGCTGGGCGGAAACATCGGCCAGGCTTCGGGGATCCTGTGCATGGCGGTGGTGGGCGGCGCGCTGGTGCCCCTGGCGCAGGGGCTGCTGGCCGACTGGCAGGGGATCCGGATCGCCTTCGCGCTGCCGGTCCTTTGCTACGCCTACATCGCCTGGTACGGAAGCGCGGGCCACCTGCCTGAGGCGGCGCGGCCCGGTCTATGATGGTCCGTGGGGGGGGCGCCATGGGAGGTGGTGCTGGGCATCGACATCGGCGGGACCAAGACCGCCTACGGCTATGTGGACGCCAGCGGCCGCTGCCTGGGCGCGGGGGTGATCCCCACCGATTCGCACCTCCCCGCGGCGGACTTCTTCCGCCGGCTGAACGAGCGCGCCGCGGCCCTGCTGGCCGGGCTGGGGGCGGACCTGGAGCTGGCCGGCATCGGCATCGCCGCGCCCAACGCCGAACCCCGCACCGGCACCATCACGCGCCCGGCCAACCTCGAATGGGACTCCGTCAACCTGGTGGAGGAGATGGGCCGCTACCACCGGGTCCCCATGGCCGCCACCAACGACGCCAACGCCGTGGCCATCGGCGAAATGCTGTTCGGGGCGGCCAGGGGGATGCGCGATTTCATCGCCGTTACCCTGGGCACCGGGGTCGGCAGCGGGATCGTGGCGAACGGCGAACTGGTCCACGGCGCCGACGGCCTGGCCGGGGAGCTGGGGCACCTGCCGGTGGCCGGCCGCACCGGCCGGGAGTGCGGCTGCGGCCAGCTGGGCTGCCTGGAGACCTACGCTTCCGCCTCGGGCATCACCCGCACGGCCATGGAGCTCCTGGCGCTCAGGCGCGCCCCTTCCGCCCTGCGCGCCATCCCCTTCGACCGGCTGGATTCCCTGGCACTGTTCGAGCTGGCCCGGCAGGGCGATCCGCTCGCCCTGGAGGCGTTCGACCTGACCGGCCGGATCCTGGGCGCCAAGCTGGCCGACATGGTGCTCTTCAGCCGTCCCGAGGCGATCATCCTGTTCGGCGGGCTGGCGGCCGCCGGGCGAACTGATCTTCGCTCCCGCCCGGCGGGCCATGGAGGAGAACCTGTTCCCAGGATTCAAGGGCAAGGTGGCCCTCCTGGCTTCGGGCGTTGCGGGCGCCGACGCGGCCATCCTGGGGGCCGGCGCCCTCATCTGGAACGACCTATCCCGGCACAGGTAGATGGACATTGGGGTCCGTTGTCCCGCCCGTCGCATAGGGTTGGCTCCGGGTTCCCGGGCGGTGCGCCGACCCACCGGTGCGTGAGAGCCTTGCCGCATGCTCGTCGGCTTCGCCTCCTGCGCGTGCGCCAAGGTCTCACGCTGTCCTTCCCCGCCTGGGGTGGGGGTTCCTTCGGTTGGCGGCACGGGGGCGAGGAGGCCGCTCCCTGGAATGCCCAGGGTCCCAAGACAGTTGTTTTGAATTTTGTTCAATGAAGCGAAGACGAATCGACTCGGCCCTGGGGGGAAGGAGCAGCGTGACCGCTTGGCCCCCCCGCAGCGAAGCGAGGAGGGGCCAAGCGGATCACGCGCCGGTGGTTCGGCGCGCGGACCCGGAACCCGAAACCGACCGAAAGGCCCGACGCGCGGAACAACGGACGCCCCCGTAAAACCCGTTCAGACCATCGGGCGGACGCCTTCCCAGGTGGTGACGAGGTGGCCGGTGATGGGGGCGATGCGGGCCAGGGCCTCGTCCACGTCGCCTTCGCTGAGGTCCCGGTGGGTGACGAAGCGCAGGGAGCCGCCCACCGGCAGCACCCGAACCCTGGCCTCCTCCAGGATGGAGACGGCGGCCGGGGCGTCGGGCACCGGCACCAGCAGGATGTTGGTCTGGGGCGCCGGCACGGTGAAGCCCATGGCGCGCAGCCCGTGGCTCAGGCGCCTGGCCTTGGCGTGGTCCTCGGGGATCCGCGGCAGGTAGTCCAGGGCCACGAGGCCGGCGGCGGCCATCACCCCGCCCTGGCGCACCCCGCCGCCCAGCATCTTGCGCAACCGCCTGGCCTCGGCCACGGTTTCCCGGTCGCCGCACAGCACCGAGCCCATGGGCGCGCCCAGCCCCTTGCTCAGGCAGACGCTCACGGTGTCCACGCCCCAGGCCAGTTCCGGGAGCCCGGCGCCCAGGGCGGCGGCGTGCCAGAGCCGGGCGCCGTCCAGGTGCACCTTGAGGCCCTTGGCCTTGGCCTGCTCCACCAGGGCGTGGTGCTCCGCGGCGGCCGAGGCAGGCGCCCCCGGCGAAGGTGTGGGTGTTCTCCAGGCACAGCAGGGTGGTGCGCAGCGCGTATAGGGGCCCGGGTTGCCGGCCCCGCGCCAGACCTGCATGG
The DNA here is from genome assembly GCA_963717275.1 of uncultured Holophagaceae bacterium. Taxonomy (GTDB): domain Bacteria; phylum Acidobacteriota; class Holophagae; order Holophagales; family Holophagaceae; genus Mesoterricola. Next base: position 304,689 of record CAVQVX010000001.1, on the reverse strand, counting down.
GGGTGGGCTTGCCCGGGCCGCCCTCCCAGGGCAGGGCTTCGGGCATGCCGCCGGCCAGCCAGGCCGCGGTGCCCAGCTCCGAGACCAGCACGTGGGCCAGGGCCGGGGCCAGGAAGCGCTCGCCCCGCTTCAGGTGCAGCATCAGGGCGATGAGGTTGGCCATGCAGCCGGTGGGGGTCCACAGCCCCGCCTCCTGGCCGAGCAGGTCGGCGACCCGGCATTCCAGTTCGTCCATGGTCGGATCCCGTTCCAGCACATCGTCGCCCACGACGGCCGCGGCCATGGCGGCCCGCATGTCGGGGCCCGGGCGGGTGACGCTGTCCGAGCGGAAATCCAGGTACTTCATGGCGACCATTGAACCATGGAGCGCCTTCCGGGAGCGGCTGTTTTCCTTCCCGGCCCGGGCTGTCTAAACTGGTGGCACGCCCTGGATCGGTCCGGCTGGATGGGAGACACGCGATGACCTTGCCCTGTGCCGCGCTGCCGTGATCAGTCTCAACGACCTTTACAAGACTTTCACGGTCAAGGACAAGCGCACCCGCGCGTGGCGGCGCATCGAGGCGGTGCGGGGCGTCACGCTGGAGGTGCGGCCCGGCGAGATCTACGGCCTGCTGGGCCCCAACGGCGCCGGAAAGTCCACCACCCTGCGCATGATCGCCGGACTGATGCGGCCGGACCGGGGCACCATCCACATCTGCGGGATCGACAGCCTGCGCCGGCCGGAGCAGGCCCGGGCCATGGTGGGCTACCTTTCATCCGACCTCAGCGTCTACGGCCGCTTCACGCCCCGGGAACTGCTCAAGCTGTTCGGGGAGTTCCAGGGGGTGGACGCCCGGGTGGCGGAGCGGCGCGCCATCCGCCTGCTGGAGGACCTGGGCCTGGCCGACTTCGCCGATGTGCGCATGGAGGGCTTCTCCGGCGGGCAGAAGCAGAAGGTCTCCATCGCCCGGGCGCTGCTGCACGACCCCCGGGCGGTCATCTTCGACGAACCCACCACCGGGCTGGACGTGCTCACCGCCAAGACCGTGCTGGACATGCTCCGGACCCTGCGCGCCGAGGGCCGCTCGGTGGTGGTGTCCACCCACGTGATGCCCATGGTGGAGGCGATCTGCGACCGGGTGGGGATCATCTTCGACGGCGCCCTGCACGGCGACGCCTCGCCCAGGGACATCCTGGCCCGCTGGGGGGTCGGTTCGCTGGACGAGGTCTTCTTCAAGCTGGCCGAGCAGGGCGGCGGAGGTGCGGCGTGAAGGGCGCCTTCCTCGTCCTGAAAAAGGAGTTCATGGAACTCTCCAAGGACCGCAAGACGCTGTTCTTCACCTTCGTCATGCCCCTGATCCTCTATCCCGTGATCTTCCTCATGATGGGCAGCCTGGGCAGCAACGATGCGGCCTCCCGGGCCAGGCGCCCCAGCCGGGTCAGCCTGCTGGATCCCTCCCAGGTGATCGCCCAGGCGCTGCGCGACGACCCCCGGGACTTCCAGATCGTGCAACGGCCCTTGGGGGACATCCGCCAGGCCATCCGCGACCAGAACCTGGAGCTGTCCCTGGAGGTGGAGCCGGCCGGCGCGCGCAAGCTGGCGCGCAACGAGACCCTGGACATGACGGTGGTGTACGACAACAGCGACGAATCCTCCAAGCTGGCCCTGGACCGCTTGAAGAACCTGCTGCGCCGGCAGGAGGGCCTGTGGGTCCAGGCCCGGCTCAAGAGCCTGGGGGCCCCGCCCCAGCTGGCCGCGCCGGTGCGCCTGGTGACCCAGGAGGCCGGCGGCATGGGGCTGTACCTGGGCAAGATGATCGGCTCCTTCCTGCCCTACCTGCTGATGATCATGATGTACGCCGGCGCCATGCAGCACGGGATCTACGCCACCGCCGGGGAGAAGGAGCGCGGCACCCTGCTCAGCCTGCTGGCCACCAGCCTGCCGCGCACCCAGATCATCATCGGCAAGCTGCTCTACATTTTTTCCATCGGCATCCTGTCGGCTGTCATCAACCTGCTCAGCATGGCCTTTTCCGTGGGCCGGCTGATGGCCTCGGGCGGGGCCGGCGACGTGCCGGCCCAGGCTGCCGCCAGCGGGGTCGGAGCCCTGGCGACCCCGTCGACCCTGGGCCTCACCTTCCTGCTGATGGTCCCGCTCGGGCTGTTCTTCGCCAATTTCATCCTGCTGGCCGGCGTGCAGGCCCGGAACACCCTGGAGGCCTCGACCGCGCTCACCCCGGGGATCTTCGTGGTGGTGCTGCTGGGCGTCTTCTCCATGGCCCCCGGCATCGAGAAGATGGCCTGGCTGCCCTATGTCCCGGTCCTGAACGTCAGCCTCGCCATCCGAAAGCTGTTCAGCCAGCAGGGCAACGGCTTCGAATACCTGGTGGCCCTGGTGATGACGGTGCTGCTGGCGGGCCTGATGACGTGGATCTCCACGCGCATGCTCAACCGCGAATCCGCCATCTTCCGGGCCTGATCAGCCGCCGCTTCCGACTTTGGGACCCAAATCCGGGTCCCGGGCGAATCACGGCGGGCCGGGGCAAAAACCTGCCCCAGGCTGCTGATTTCCTCCCCAAATTCAGGTTACCGTCTAGACTAGCGATTCGGGAGCAGAGTGCAGCAAGGGCCGCATCTGTTTTCCACGCTTTCTAAGTGGTTGAAAATAATTAATTTAAAAAGCAGGCCGGCTTTCGGGTATAGTGAGTTACGTTGATTCATCAGGGGACTTAACATGGCAACCAAGACGAAGACCTCCGAGACCTCGGCCGCCCCGTCATTCGCTCAAGTGGAAAAGTTGTTCACGGAGGCCCTTGAGCTCATGGCAGGGGGCAAGCTGGAACAGGCCGCCGCGGCCTTCACCAAGGTCCAGGAAGAAGCGATCAACCAGGACCGGCTGAACTTGGGGCGTACCGCGCGCAGCTATTTGGCCGCCATCCAGGCCAGGCTCCAGGCGCAGGGCGGGGCCAACCCGGAAAACGCCGAATTTTCCGTCCAACTGCTGCTCAACCGCAAGAACCCCCAGGCGGCCCTGGAGGCCGTGGAGAAGGCCATCCAGGTCAGCCCTGAACGGGCCAGCCTGCACTACCTCAAGGCGCTGGCCTTCGCCCAGCTCGGGCAGGGCCAGGAGTCCGCTGAAGCCCTGGGCAAGGCCGCGGAGCTGGACAGCGATATCCTGTTCCAGTTCCGATTGGAGCCGGATTTCGACAGCATCCGGCATTCGGGCCCCTTCGCGGCCCTGCTGAGGGGCTGACCCGGCATGGGGCGTTCGGGGCTGCACGCCGACCTGCCCCTGAAGGTGGTCGCCATCGGCGGGCGGAACCGGGCTGGCGGCCCTGCTGCGGGCGGTGAAGGCCGAGGCCGGGCGGGCGCGCGATCCCTGGAAGCTCACCGGGATCGTCACGGTGTCCGATGACGGGGGCTCCAGCGGGCGCCTGCGCGACGAACTGGGCGGCATCCCCCCCGGGGATCTGCGCAACTGCCTGTCGGCCCTCACCCGGGAAGAGTCGGTGCTGTCCGATCTGCTGAACTACCGGTTCAAGGGCGACGGATCGCTGGCCGGCCACTCCCTGGGCAACCTGATGCTGCTGGCCATGGCCGATCTCACCGGCGACTGGGTCCGCGCCATCCGCCAGCTGTCCGGGGTGCTGGTCACCGTCGGCCGGCTCTACCCCTCCACCGTGGTGCCGGTGGAGATCCGGGCCGAGGACATGGAGGGGCGCTGCTATCGCGGCGAGACCGCCGTGGGCGAGGCCCACGCGCCCCTGGCCCGGGTATGGCTGGAGCCGGTGGATGCCGAGCCGCTGCCCGAGGCGGTCCTGGCCATCCTCCAGGCCGATCTCATCCTGCTGGCCCCGGGCAGCCTCTACACCTCCACCATCGCCTCCCTGCTGATCGCCGAACTGCGCGTCGCCGTGGCCCGGGCCGGCCTGCCGGTCATCTACGTGGCGAACCTGATGACCGAGCCAGGTGGAGACCGCCGGCATGGACCTGGAGGCCCACGTGGCCGCCATCCAGGCGTTCGCCTGCATCGGCCTGCGGGTGGTCATCGCCAACACCGCGCCGCTGCCGGGCAACCTGCTGCGGCGCTATCTCAAGGAGGGCGGCGTGCCGCTGCTGGCCAACGCCGCCACCCTGTGCGGGGTGCCCGTGGTGGCCCAGCCCCTGCTCGACCCCGACGCGGAGATGGCCAGGCACCACCCGGTGCTGCTGAACCGGGCGCTGCGCGAGGTGATCGCATCGCTGTAGCTTCGGGGCGCGTTTGCGATGACAATGGAGTCTCGGGGTCAGGTTGATGGGACTCAAGGGCGATCTTTCCACCATGGGCCTGGAGGACATCCTCCAGTGGCTCGCGGTGGGCAAGAAGACCGGCATCCTCGAGCTCAAGGGCTTCCTGCACACCAAGCGGGTGGCCTTCCACGAGGGCCGGATCACCAGCGTGTGGTCTTCCGACCCGCGGGAATACCTCGGCCAGTACCTGCTCGCCTTCAACCGGATCACCGAGGAGCAGCTGCGCGAGGCCCTCGCCACCCAGGAGGACGAGAACCAGCTGCTGGGGCGCATCCTGGTGAACCGCCAGCTGGTGACCGAGGTGGAGATCCGGCGCATCGTCCAGCTGAAGGTCGAGGAATCCATCTTCGACACCTTCCTCTGGGCCATGGGCACCTTCGAATTCCACGACGGCCAGCCCCCGCTGCAGAAGTCCATGCTGCTGAGCCTGGACGTGACCGGCATCGTCCTGGAGGGCGCCCGGCGCATGGACGAGTGGAAGCGCATCCGCTTCCTCATCAAGGGCGGCGACGCCATCCTGGCGGCGATTCCCGAGGCCATCGCGGACATGCTGCCGCTGGCCCCGGAGGACGCCGACATGCTGTCCCGGCTGGACGGCTACAAGACCATCGACCAGCTGGTCATCGAGATGCGGGTGCCGGAGTTCAAGGCCAACAAGCTCCTGTTCGACCTTCACGAGAAGGGCATGGTCTCCATCCTCCAGCCCCGGCGGCAAGCTGGGCGACCAGTCCAGCCTCCAGCTCCAGCGCGCCCGGCAGCTGGTGGAGAAGCAGAAGCTCGAGGAGGCCCAGGGCGAGCTGCGGCGGCTGCTGGAGGAGCAGCCCAGGCTCCAGGAGGCCATCGCGCATGCTCCAGGTGGTGGAGCACATGCTCAAGGAGAACGCGCTCGACGAACGCCTGGTGCCGGAACTGGCCGTGACCATCGAGGACCTGATGCAGGCCCAGCTGGGGCCCAACGAGGCCTTCCTGGCCACCCGGGTCAACGGGGTGTGGAGCATCCACGACATCATCTCCATTTCGCCCTTTCCCCAGGAGGAGTGCCTGGCCATCTTCGCCAAGCTGCTGAAGCGTGGGATTCTCAGGTCCAGAAACTGCCGGGAGGCTCGCAGCCGGATTACAGGCGGTGAGGCCTCGCGCCACGGAGGGCCGATGCGCGTCTTAACCACCTTGATCACCGTTCTTGTCCTCGCGCTTCCGGGCGCCGGCGCAGACCCGCCCGGCACCGAAGGCCAGGGTCAGCGTCGCCCAGCTCCAGGCCCAGATCAAGAAGCTCACGGCGGAGCGGGACGACTTCAAGGACCGCCTGGCGGCCACGGAGAGCCTGCAGGAGGACCTGGCCGCCGCGCAGAAGAGCCGGGACCTGGCGCGCCAGGAGACCGACAGCATCCGCAAGGAGCTGGATCAGATGAAGAGCGCCCTGGCGGAGAACCAGGGCAGCGCCGACACCATCCTGAGGGAGCTGCAGAAGACCAAGGAGGACCTGGCCTCCGCCCAGGCCGCCAACGAAGCCCTGCGCGCCGCCGCCGCCGCGGCCAGGGAGAAGCAGGCCGCGCCCACCAGCGAAGGCGCCCTGGTGCCGATCACCCCCGAGATCACCCCGGCCCGGCCCCTGAACCTGAACCGGGTCACCCCCAAGGCCAGGAAGGTCGGCCGCGGGGTCGTGGTGGTCAACGTGCTGGTGAGCGAAAACGGCGAAGTGCTGGATTCCCGGCTGCTCCAGGGCCTGCCGGGGCAGGGCGAATGGGTCGACAAGGCCAACGCCGCCTGCGTGGACCAGGCCAAGCGGATCGTGTTCGACCCGGCGCGCGCCGCCGACGGCAGGACCAAGGTGCGGGTCTGGCAGGGCGTCGGGTTCTACCTGGATTGAACAAGGCCAAGGCACCCCGGGCCGGATGGCCGGCCGGGGTGCCTGGATCAGGACGGCCTCAGGCCGCTGACGGCGGGTTCAGATGCCGCTGGAATTGCCTGCGATGGTCATCGTCCCGGTGCAGTAGGTGGTGCCCTTGTAGGTGAACTGGTAGGTGGCCGTCCCGGTGAAAGAGATGGCCGTGTTGGTGTTGGACCAGGTGGCCGTGGCCTGGAAGGCGAGCGTGCCGGGGTAGCCTTCGGCGGTATAGGGCATACTGCCGGTCATGGTGACGTTCTGGCCGCTGACGCTGCCCGAGAAGGATCCGCCGGTCGCCATCGTGCCTGTGAAGGAGGTGGTGCCGGAGGCCTGGGTGATCGTCGAGGTGGAGCTGCTGACGGTTCCGATGTCGGAGCCGCAGGTGTTGGTGACCACCGTCTCGCTGATGGACCAGTTGGAGCCGGTGAGGTTGATGACCGGCGCCTCCATCTCGTTGGAACCGGCCGACTCGCCGCCAGCGCCCACCGCGGTGACCTGGTAGTAGTAGATGTTGGCGTTGGCGACGGTGGTGTCGACATAGTTCGCGCTGGCGATTGCGGTGCTGGTGAGCTTGGTCTTGCTGGCCAGCGCGCCGCTGCTGGTGCCCCGGTACACGTTGTAGCCGGTGGCGCCGGAGACGGGGGTCCAGCCCAGGGTGACCTGCAGGTTGCCGACCGTCGCGGTCAGGCCGGTGGGCGCAGCGGGTGCGGCGACCTGCGCCGGCGTCGCGGTGACCTGGGAGGAAGGAGCGGATTCGCTCTTGCTGTCCAGGGCGGTCACCACGTAATAGTAGGGCACGCCGTCGGTCAGACCGGTCTGGGTGTAGGGGCTGGTCACGCCGGCGAGCTTGGTGCCGGTGCCCGGAGTCACGCCGGTCGTCTGGCTCTCATACGCATTATAGGAGGTCGCCCCAGTCACGGGCGACCAGGTCAGCGTCACCGAGGCGTTGCCCGGGGTCGCCTGGAGTCCGGCGGGCGCGGCGATCAGCGCCGGCGTCGCGGTGGCCTGGGACGAAGCTGCGGATTCGCCGTGGCTGTCCAGGGCGGTCACTACGTAATAGTAGGGCGTGCCGTTGGTCAGCCCGCTCTGGGTGTAGGGGCTGGTCACGCCAGCGACCTTGGTGCCGCTGGTCGGAGTCACGCCCGTCGTCTGGCTCCAGTAGGCATTGTAGGAGGCCGCCCCGGTCACGGGCGACCAGTTCAGCGTCACCGTGGTATCCCCAGGGGTCGCATGGAGCCCGGTGGGGGCGGTGATCCAAGGCGTCGCGTTGACCTGGGCCGAGGCCGGCGATTCGCCGGCGCTGTTCACCGCCGTGAGCACGCAGTAGTAGGGCGTCCCGTTGGTCAGCCCGGTCTCGGTGTAGGGGCTGGTGACGCCGGCGGTCTTGGTCCCGTTGGCGGGCGTCACCCCGGTGGCGTCGCCCCAGTAGAGGTTGTAGGAACTGGCCCCGGAGGATGCGGTCCAGGTCACTGAAACCTGGCTGTTCCCCGGGGTGGCGACCACGTTGGTGGGCGCGGAAGGTGCCGTGGTCGGGGCGCTCGAGCCGCCGCCACCGCCGCCGCAGGCCGCCAGCACCACGGCCAGGGCGGTCGTGACCAGGTACGGGCCTCCGGTCAATAAGGGTTTGCGCAGGATCGGCGTCATAAGTGCCTCCAGGAGGAAGGTGGACGGACAGGCATACTGCGGGAACTGACAAAATTCAGCTTGTAATAACCCAGAACAATTGAATTATTTTTTCCACATGCTTCTGGATTCCGGGCAAGTCCCGGTCCAGCATGGGAATCCAGGTAAAAATCCAGATATTCAACCTCACGGCCCGTCCCGGACGGCAACGTTCTGCCTGACCTGCCCGGAAGCCAGCTGGGAGTCATTTCATGGAAACACCGGTGAAGGGGGGTCCAATGATGCACGGTATATAGAAAATGTTCAATTATTTCTTTCATTCCATTGATAAAATCAAATGGAAAATAATTATTTAAGATTTAAATGTATTCAATTCATGGATGTAGTTAATCGTTAAAATTTCAACTTTTGGGTTGAAACTCTCAACCGATCAGGCGCGGCAATACCGGAGGCGGCCTCCTCCTTGATAGCCGACATGGTTATTGACAAGGCGCCATGGGGAATGCCCGATTGCCGTCAGAACTGTCCGCGGAACGCCTCGAATTCACCCCGGAGGCTGGCCAGGGCGGCGGTGAGTTCCTCCACCCGCCTTTCCAGCTGCTCGATCCGGTCGCTTCGGGGCAGGGCGGGGGCCGGCGCGGGCACCGAGTCCACCGGGCCGCCCAGCAGGTGCGCGACGCGGGTCTCCTTGGTGCCGGGCGCGCGGGGCAGGCGCGCCGCCAGCGGCGCGGGCTCGGCCTCCAGCAGCAGGGACAGGGACGCCTCCACTTCCTCCAGGTCCTGGAACGGGTACATCCGGGTGCTGCGGTTGCGCAGTTCGCCGGCGGTCTGCGGCCCGCGCAGGATCAGCTCGGCCAGGATGGCGGCCTCCTGCACGGTCAGGTTGAGGGCCTCGGTGAGGCGCTGGGCGTACTTCACGGCCCGGGATCCGGCGGCATGGACGGTGCCGGCCGCGTGCTTGTCGCGCAGGCCGTCCAGGGCCCGCTCCACGGCATCGGCTTCCAGCTGCAGCACCGGGTCGCGGTTGGTGGACTGGTTGCAGCCGTTCACCAGGGCGTTGAGGGTGAGCGGGTAGTACTCGGGGGTGGACAGCTCCTTTTCCAGCAGGACCCCCAGGACCCGAAGTTCCAGTGGCTCCAGCGGCAGTTCAGGCATGGCGGGCGCTCCGTGGCTACGCGGACCATTGTATCCGCACTATGAAAGATGAGTCCGGGTATGAGGCTATCAATGTTGATTCGGGCCAAAAAAAGCCTATGCTGAGGGCTGGAGGATGACCATGCTGATCGGGAACACCCCGGCCCTTCCCGTCGAGGCGGACGCGTCCGCGCTGGCCTTCCGCACCTTCCTGGCCGTGGCCGAGCGCCTGGCCCTGCCGGTCAGGGAGCGGCTCGCGCTCCTGGGCATCGCCAAGAGCACCTATACCGTCTGGCTCAAGCGCCTGGAGCATGGGGAACTGCGCGAGGTGGACGGGGACAAGCTGGACCGCATGGCCTACGTGCTGGGCATCTACGAACTGGCCGGGATCGTGTTCCCGGATGGCGTCGCCTGGATCACCCGGGCCAACCAGGCCCCGGCCTTCCAGGGCCGCCGCCCGCTGGACCGGATGCTGAACGGCCGGATGGAGGATCTCATGGAGACCCTCTCCTATCTCAAGACTGCCGCCCAGGGGCTGCTTTGACCCATGTCCGCTTTCTCAACCATCCCTGGCACCAGCTGAAGTTCCTGACCGCCTCCCCCCTGTCCCAGATGGTGGGTCCGGCCGAGGGACTGGAACTGGCCGGGCTGCTGGCCCGGGTGGGGGTGTTCCGGGCCTGGCCCTCCGGGGCTGGCGTTTCCGACCGCCTGCCCCAGCTCAGGGCCTATCTGCGGATGCCGGGCCGGGGGCCGCAAAGCCGGTTCTGCGACGGCAGCTTCCGGGTGGTCTACGCGGGCGGGACCCTGGCCACCTGCCGGGCCGAGATCGCCCACCACCACGGCCAGGCCCTGCGCGACAGTGGCGAGCCGCCCGGCTGCGCGCGCATCTTCGAGGTGCTGGCGCTGCGGGTGGAGGGCCGGTTCACGGATCTGCGCGAAGGACCCGGGGAGCTGTCCCGGGCCGACGACTATGGCCCGGCCCAGGCGTTCGGCCGGAAGGCGAAAGGCGCCGGGGAGGCCGGGATCGTCTACCGGTCGGTGCGTTGGCCGGCCGGGGAATGCCTGGCGGTGCTGGCTGGCGAGCGGGTGAGGTCCTGCGTCCTGGCGGATGTGCTGGCCCTGTACTGGGACGGGGAACGGCTGGCCTTGACTAAAGATATGTAAAGGTTATATTTCCGGTATCCCACCCCTTCCGGGCCAGTCAGCCCGTACCTGAGTCTTGGCCTCCAGACCCTTTCCGGGGAGCCGACAGCCATGCCTGTCCGTTCAGCCTCTTCCGACCCGACCCCGGGCGGCCAACTGCCGCCGGACTGGCGACCGCCCGATCTGGAACTGCGCATCCTGGCCGCGCCGCGCCCGGGGCCCCGGGACCTGCGCTGGTATCTCGGCGGCATCCTGGCGGTGTTCGTCCTGTCCATGTTCGCCGGGCCGTATCTGCGCGAGCACCCGGTCTCGACCTACGGCCTCCCGCCCGTCCTGCGCGAAGACATCCCGGCCGCCCTGAGGCCCTGCTACGATCGCGCGCTGGCCGGCGAGGCCGGCGCCATGCGCGAACTGGGCACCCAGTTCTGCGCCGGGCGGGGGGTGCCCCGGGACCTGGAGGCGGGCGTCAGCTGGCTTCGCCTGGCCGCGGCCGCCGGTGACCTGGAAGCGGCGAGGGACCTGGAACGGCTGGGCCTGCATCCGGAAATGTAATCAATCCACCCGGCAGGTGACGTCCCCCTGGGCCCAGGCCTGGCAGCCCAGGCGCTGGTCCGGCCCGGCCTTGAGCACCTTCAGGATCCTGGCTTCGGCGTCGCCCATGGGGGTCAGGTGCTGGCCCCCCTCCTCCACCGTGAAGACGCAGGTGCCGCACCGGGCGTGCCCGCCGCACCGGTGGGTGAGGGCGACCTGGCCCTTGGCCGCCGCCGCGAGGATCGAGGCTTCCCGCTCCAGGGTGATCTCGCCGATCAGCTTGCCTTTGAATACGACTTTGAACATGGGTGCTCGCAAGGGGTGGATGGCCATGGGGTGGGGAAGGGTTCCCATCCTGCCAGTCTAGGAGGTCCCCGTGCCCCTGGGAAGGCCGGCCGGCCTTAACGGAACTTTAACGTCGCCGGGAGCTACGTTTACGTACCCTTGACACCCCCGGGCGCAGACTATCTTTTGCGTAATTTGCGCATGTCGGAGAGATACGGATGACTGGTGTGCAGATCCTCGCCGCCGTGCTGACCCTGGGGCTGCTGGTCTATCTCGGCATCGCCCTGCTGCAGCCGGAGCGCTTCCAATGACCCCCAATACCGTCCTGCAGTTCATCCTCTTCCTGGTCATCCTCATGGTGCTGGCCAAGCCGCTGGGCGAGTACATGGGCCGGGTGTTCCAGGTGGAGACCACCTTCCTCGACCCGGTGCTGCGCCCGGTGGAGCGCGCCATCTACCGCCTGGGCGGGATCGCCATCGATGACCGGCAGAACTGGAAGGGCTACGCCTGGGCGGTGATCCTGTTCAGCCTGCTGAGCATGGCCTTCCTGGTCCTGCTCCAGCGCACCCAGCAGCTGGCTGCCCTTCAACCCCCAGCGCCTGGGGCCGGTGCCCTGGCGCGATCGCCCTGAACACCGCGGTGAGCTTCATCACCAACACCAACTGGCAGTCCTACAGCGGTGAGACCACCATGAGCCACCTGACCCAGATGCTGGGCCTGGCGGTGCTGAACTTCACCTCGGCCGCCAAGGGCATGGCGGTCATGGCCGCGCTCGCCCGGGGCATCCGCCGGCGCAAGGCGACCAGCCTGGGCAGCTTCTGGGTGGACCTGACCCGGATCACCCTGTACATCCTGCTGCCCCTGTCCGTTGTCTTCGCGCTGGTCCTGCTGAGCCAGGGCGTGGTGCAGACCCTGGGGCCCAACCCGGTGGCGACCCTGCTCTCCCCGGTCACCGGAGCCAACGGCAAGGCGATCCTGGAGCAGGTGATCGCGGTGGGGCCGGTGGCCTCCCAGGAGGCCATCAAGCTGCTCGGCACCAACGGCGGCGGGTTCTTCAACGCCAACTCCGCCCACCCCTTCGAGAACCCCACCGGCCTGACCAACTTCCTCCAGGTGCTTTCGATCCTGCTGATCCCCGCCGGGCTCTGCCACGCCTTCGGGCGCATGGTGCGCGACCGGCGCCAGGGCTGGGCCATCCTGAGCGCCATGACCATCCTGTTCGTGGTGGCCCTGGGCGTGCTGCATGTTTCGGAGCAGAAGGGCAACCCCGCCTTCAGGACGCTGCCGGTGGCCCAGGCGGTCTCCAGCACCCCGGGCCTGGAACAGCCCGGCGGCAACCTGGAAGGCAAGGAGGTGCGCTTCGGCATCACCGGCACCGCCCTGTTCGCCACCGCCACCACCGGCACCTCCTGCGGGGCCGTGGACGCCATGCACGACTCCTTCACCCCCATGGGCGGCATGGTGCCCCTGCTGATGATCGAGCTGGGCGAAGTGGTGTTCGGCGGCGTGGGCTCGGGGCTCTACACCATGCTCGTGTTCGCCATCATCGCGGTGTTCATCGCCGGGCTGATGGTGGGCCGGACTCCGGAGTACCTGGGCAAGAAGGTGGAGGCGTTCGAGACCAAGATGGCCTCCCTGGTGATCCTGATCCCCGCGGCCACGGTGCTGGTGGGCACCGCCCTGGCGGTGATGGTGCCCTCGGCCGTGGCCAGCCTGTCCAATCCCGGCGCCCACGGCTTCAGCCAGGCGCTCTACGCCTTCAGCAGCGCCGCCAACAACAACGGCAGCGCCTTCGCCGGCCTCAACGCCAACACCGGCTTCTACAACCTCGCCACCGGCATCGCCATGCTGCTGGGCCGCTACGGCACCATCTTCCCGGTGCTGGCCATCGCCGGCTCCCTGGCCGGGAAGAAGCGCACCCCGCCCGGCGCCGGCACCCTGCCGACCCACGGCGTCGCTGTTCGTGGCCCTGCTGGTGTCGGTGGTGCTGATCGTCGGCGCCCTGACCTTCATCCCGGCGCTGGCGCTGGGCCCCATCGTCGAACACCTTTCCCTGATCTGAGGCGCCCTGATGCGCACTTCCACTTCCTTCGGCGAACTGCAGCCCCGGCCGCTGTTCGAAAGTGCCATCGTCAAGCGGGCGCTCTGGGCCTCGTGCGCCAAGCTCAACCCGGTCCACCAGCTCAAGAACCCGGTGATGTTCACGGTCTGGGTGGGCAGCGTCCTCACCACCGTGCTCTGGATCCAGGCCCTGCTCGGCAAGGGCGAGGCGCCGGGCGGCTTCATCCTCGCCATCGCCCTGTGGCTGTGGTTCACCCTGCTGTTCGCCAACTTCGCCGAGGCCATGGCCGAAGGCCGCGGCAAGGCCCAGGCCGACAGCCTGCGCAAGGCCAAGCGCGACGTCAACGCCAAGCTGCTCAAGGGCGGCCGGCACGGCGGCGACTGGGAGTCCGTGGGCGCCCAGGGCCTGCGCATCGGCGACGTGGTGCTGGTGGAGGCGGGCGACACCATCCCGGGCGACGGCGACGTGGTCGAGGGGGTGGCCTCGGTGAACGAATCGGCCATCACCGGCGAATCCGCCCCGGTGATCCGGGAGTCCGGCGGCGACCGCTCGGCGGTCACCGGCGGCACCACGGTGCTTTCCGACTGGCTGGTGGTGCGCATCGCCTCCAACCCGGGCGAGACCTTCCTGGACCGCATGATCGCCATGGTGGAAGGCGCCAAGCGCCAGAAGACCCCCAACGAGATCGCCCTGGACATCCTGCTGGCCGCGCTCACCATCATCTTCCTGCTGGCCACGGCCACCCTGCTGCCGTATTCCGTCTACAGCGTCAGGGCCGCGGGCCAGGGCAGCCCGGTGACCATCACCGTGCTGGTGGCCCTGCTGGTCTGCCTGATCCCCACCACCATCGGCGGGCTGCTTTCGGCCATCGGCATCGCCGGCATGGACCGCATGGTCCAGGCCAACGTCATCGCCACCTCGGGCCGGGCGGTGGAGGCCGCCGGCGACGTGGACGTGCTGCTGCTGGACAAGACCGGCACCATCACCCTGGGCAACCGCCAGGCGGTGGCCTTCATCCCCGCCGAGGGCGTGGCCGTGCAGGACCTGGCCGACGCCGCCCAGCTCTCCAGCCTGGCCGACGAGACCCCGGAGGGGCGCAGCATCGTGGTGCTGGCCAAGGAGCAGTACGGCCTGCGCGAGCGCGAGATCCACGCCCTGGGCGCCCAGTTCATCCCCTTCACCGCCCAGACCCGCATGAGCGGCGTGACCCTGGAGGGCCGCGAAGTGCGCAAGGGCGCGGTGAGCGCCATCGAGGCGTGGGTGTCAGGACCAGGGCGGCGCGTTCCCGGAAAGCCTGAAGACCGAGGTGGACAACATCGCCCGCAACGGCGGCACCCCGCTGGTGGTGGCCGAAGGCACGGCGCGGCGGCAGCCCGGGCGCTGGGCGTGATCAACCTCAAGGACATCGTCAAGGGCGGCATCCGGGAGCGCTTCGCCGAGCTGCGCGAGATGGGCATCCGCACGGTGATGATCACCGGCGACAACCCGCTCACCGCCGCCGCCATCGCCGCCGAGGCCGGGGTGGACGACTTCCTGGCCCAGGCCACGCCGGAGAACAAGCTCAAGCTCATCCGCGACTACCAGGCCGGGGGCCGGCTGGTGGCCATGACCGGCGACGGCACCAACGACGCCCCGGCGCTGGCCCAGGCGGACGTGGCGGTGGCCATGAACACCGGCACCCAGGCCGCCAAGGAGGCCGGCAACATGGTCGACCTGGACTCCAACCCCACCAAGCTGATCGAGATCGTCCGGATCGGCAAGCAGATGCTGATGACCCGGGGCTCGCTCACCACCTTCAGCATCGCCAACGACGTGGCCAAGTACTTCGCCATCATCCCGGCGGCGTTCGCCGTGACCTACCCGCAGCTGGGCCTGCTCAACGTCATGCGCCTGCACAGCCCGCAGAGCGCCATCCTGTCGGCGGTGATCTTCAACGCGCTGATCATCGTCGCGCTGATCCCCCTGGCCCTGCGCGGCGTCGGCTACCGGCCGCTGGGCGCGGGCGCGGTGCTGCGCCGGAACCTGATGGTCTACGGGGTGGGCGGCATCCTGGTGCCGTTCGTCGGCATCAAGCTCATCGATCTCTTCCTGATCGCCACCCGTCTGGTCTGAGGCTGCCCCATGTCCCAACTGCGTCCCGCCCTCGTCTCCATCGCCGCCCTGACCCTGATCACTGGGCTGGCCTATCCGCTGGCCATCACCGGCGCAGGCAGGGTGCTGTTCCCGCGCCAGGCCCAGGGCAGCCTGATCGTCCGCCAAGGCAAGGTGGTGGGCAGCGAGCTGATCGGCCAGCACACCGAAGATCCCGGCCTCTTCTGGGGCCGCCTGTCGGCCACCGGGGACTTCCCCACCAACGCCGACAACTCCGGAGGCTCCAACCTGGCGCCCAGCAACCCGGACCTGGCCAAGGCCGCCCAGGCGCGGATCCAGGCGCTGCGCGCGGCCGACCCGGGCAACGGCGCCCCGGTGCCGGAAGACCTGGTGACCGCCTCCGGCAGCGGGCTGGACCCGGACATCACCCCGGCCGCCGCGGAATACCAGGTCAAGCGGGTGGCCCGGGTGCGCGGCCTGACCGAGGCCTCGGTGCGTGAACTGGTGGCCCGGGCCACGTCGGGCCGGACCCTCGGGGCTGGTGGGCGAGCCGCGGGTCAATGTGCTCGCGCTCAACCTCGCCCTGCAGGAGGTGGGGAAATGATCATGGGCTGGTTCCTCCCGGTGGGGATCCTGATCGGCGCGGCCGGCACCCAGACCGCCTTCCGCTCGCACCACGTCACCAAGGCCAAGACCAAGGAAAAGGCCTGGTGGCTGCTCCTGGTCCTGGCCTGGATGCCAACCTTTTGCTGGATCTTGGCCCAGTTCATAGACCAGTATTAGGTCCGTGCCTAACCGTCAGCCCGATTCCAGAGCCGCCCCCGGGGCGCCGGTGGCCGGGGCGGTCCTGGACCCGCGCCAGCTCGCGACGGCCCTGGCGGCGGTGGCCCTGGCCACCGCGGCCGGGCTGCTGATCTACGGCCGCCTGGACCTGGCGGACATCGCCATGATCTACATCCTGTGCATCACCGTGGTGGCCATCAGCCACGGGCGGGCCGCGGCCCTGCTGGCTTCGGTGCTGAGCGTGGCGGCGCTCGACTACTTCTTCATCCCGCCCCGGTTCACCTTCGCGGTCCAGGACATCCGGCACATTGGCACCTTCGCGGTGATGCTGGGGGTGGGCTACGTGGTGGCCAGCCTGACCGGGCGCATCCGGGCCCAGACCCGCCTGGCCGTGGAGCGCGAGCGCCACACCGGAGCGCTGTACCGGCTCGGCGCGGCCCTCGCCGAAGGCGGCGACGCGGCGGCCATCAAGGCCCGGGCGGAAGAGCACATCCGCCTGACCCTGGGCATGCCGGCCCTGGTCCTGCTGGCCGACCGGAACGGGCAGCTCGGCGGCGGCGCCGCTCGAACCGGACGAGCGCGGCGTGGCCCAGTGGGCCCTGGACAACGGGGTCCCGGCCGGGCGCGGCACCGGCGCCCTGCCCGGCGCCCGGGGCCTGTTCCTGCCCATGATGGGCAGCGAGGGGCCGGTGGGGGTGCTCGTGCTGTTCCAGGAGCCCGGCAAGGCGCGCGACCCCAGCGGCCTGGACATGGCCCTGGCGGCCCAGATCTCGCTGGCCCTGGAGCGCGCCCGGCTGGCCGAGGAGCGCGCCGAGGCGCGCCTGCGGGCCGACCACGAACAGCTGCGCAACACCCTGCTGAGCAGCGTCTCGCACGACCTGCGCACGCCGCTCGGGGCCATCACCGGGGCCACCACCTCCCTGCTGGACCCCGGCCCCGAGGCCGCCCCCGGCGACCAGCGCATGCTGCTGCTGACCATCCACCAGGAGTCCTGCCGGCTGGAGCGGCTGGTGAACAACCTGCTGGAGCTGACCAAGCTGGAATCCGGGCAGGTGCAGGTGAAGAAGGAGTGGGTGCCCATGGAGGAGGTGGTGGGCTCCGCCGTCGCCCGCCTGGAGGAGCAGCTGGGGGACCGCCCGCTCATCCTCGACCTCCGGGACGCGTGGGTGCCGCTCGACCCGGTGCTGTTCGAGCAGGTGCTGCTGAACCTCCTGGACAACGCCATGAAGTTCAGCCCGCCCGGTTCGCCCATCGAGATCGACGGCTGGGCGCTTTCGGGCGAGGCGCGCATCAGCGTGTCCGACCGGGGCCCCGGCTTCGCTCCGGGCGAGGAGGATCGGGTCTTCGAGAAGCTCTACCGGGGCAGCCGTTCGGCCTCGACGCCCGGCGCGGGCCTGGGCCTGGCCATCTGCCGGGGCATCATCCAGGCCCACGGGGGAACCATCTCGGCCGGCAACCGCCCCCAGGGCGGCGCCCGGATCACCCTCACCCTGCCGATCGAGGGCACTCCGCCGGAGCTGTCCCCGGACGGCCCTTCCTGACCGGTTTGCCATGAGCCCCGACCATCCCCTCATCCTGGTGATCGAAGATGAAGCGCCCGCTGCGGCGCTACCTGCGCGCCACCCTGCAGTCGTTCGGCTACCGCGTGGAGGAGGCGGCCACCGGCGCGGAAGGCCGCTCCCTGCTGCTCCAGCTCAATCCCGCCGTGGTGCTCCTGGACCTGGGGCTGCCCGACGGCGACGGGCTCGACCTGGCCCGGGAGATCCGCGACTGGAGCCGGGTGCCGATCATCGTGGTGAGCGCGAGGGGCAAGGAGGAGGACAAGATCCGGGCCCTGGACCTGGGCGCCGACGACTACCTCACCAAGCCGTTCGGCTCGGGCGAGCTGCTGGCGCGGATCCGGGTGGCGCTGCGCCATTTCAAGGAGGGCGCCGCTTCCGCCACCGAGCCGGTGGTGGAGATCGGCCCCCTGCGCATGGATTTCGCCAGCCGGGAAGTGACCCTGGACGGCGTCCCGGTGCACCTTTCGCCCAACGAGTACGGCCTGCTGGCCGCGCTGGTGCGCAACGCCGGCAAGGTGCTCACCCACGGCCAGCTGCTGCACGAGGTCTGGGGCGGCGCGCCCGCCGCGCAGCCCACCTACCTGCGGGTCTACATGGCCAGCCTGCGCAAGAAGCTGGAACCCGACCCGGCCCGGCCCAGGCTGCTGCTCACCGAGCCGGGGGTGGGCTACCGGCTGCGGCTCTGAGCGGTTACACTTGCGGTGGCCCTATAGCTCAGCGGTCAGAGCCGACGGCTCATAACCGTCCTGTCCAGGGTTCGAATCCCTGTGGGGCCACCAGATGAGAAGATAAACCCTGATTTTTCAGGGTTTTAATTTTTTGACTGATATAAACCCATACTTCAACCCATAGCGAGCTGGCGGCTGTATGGCTGTCGACCGCGATCGTGTTGAGGGTGGCCGGACAGATTTCAGCGCCAAGTTCCACCGCTTGCAACCGGGTTCGGTCACAAATCGGGTTACAAAATGTTCGCTGCACCATTGAATCTCACTTGAGATTGGCTATCAATATCAACTGTGGGTCACGGAAGATGCCTCCAGCGACCCCACCGAGGTTTCATCTGGTTACCAAGGAGTGAGCCATGAACATAGGACCCAAGTCTTTGTCACGTTTGCTCATAATCACCCTGGCGCTGACGGCAGGCTTTGGCGTCGCTATGGCTCAGACCAGTCCGCCGGCGGGGTCGCCCGATGCGCCTGTCAAAGGCCAGGGGGTTGTCAAGGTCTTGCTTGAAAATGACAAAGTTCTAGTCTGCGAATTCATTTACGCTCCGGGTGACCTTATACCAAGCCGTAATTTTGCTCATCGGGTGATCCAATTCCTGGATTCAGGGACTCTGCGCCGGATCATGGCGGACGGCAAGACCGGCGATGTCGTGTTCGAGGCAGGCAAAGTGGTTTGGGCTGAAGCTGGGACATTCGCCGTCAGCAACATCGGAAGGACGGCAGTAAGGGTCATCACCACCGAACTGAAATGAGGCAGTCGTCAATTCATCTGCCGTGTTGCCTTCTGGGGGTGATTTAGAGCCTATCCCGGTAGGCACGGCTGCCAGTCGGATCGTTAAAGCCTATTCAAGCAGTTCGGCTACTTCAGCCAAAGGAATATCAACGCCGAGGCCGCCGAGGAGCCGAGGACGCGGAGGGGTGCCAACCCACTCGCGCATGGGCCCTGGCCCGCTATCGCGGTCCGCATCGCTGGCGCGCTGCCCCCTTCATGGGCGGCGGGCTGCTTGTAGGCAAAGCCCACGTCAGCCCGTTTGGACTGTCCATGATCAGCTCTGGATTTAGGGTTGCCCCTTGACTTCAAAAACCGATCATTTACCCCGAAGTCATTGCAGGGAGCCAAGGCAATGGTAAATAAACGACGCGAAACGCCGACCTTCCGGTGCACTCGATGCAACCTTGTTCAATCCGGCAAGTCATGGCTTCCGGAGCGGCGTAGGTTCCAAACGAGGCCCTATGCATGTTCGATTTGTCAGAGATGTAAATCCTTTTACATCACTGGATTTGACTTTGAAGAGTTCATGAGATGGTGCCATAAAGAGGTTGGGTGAGAGGGAATATGCCCTCAAAGCCATCTCCGCCCCGCCCCGCCCACCGGCACCAGCAGACCCCAGCACACCCCGCTAACAACCCGGCCTCGGCCCCGCTCCGGTAGAACGACACGGAGCCGGCCGACTGGGCCAGGGGCGCCGCGCCCACCCCGAGATGGTGGATGTCGTTCACCATCCTTCGCTACCAAGGACTCAGTCATGAACAGAAATATCAAGCCTCTGGCACGTTCGCTCGCGATATCCCTTGCTCTGACGGGAGGTTTTGGGTTAGCCGCGGCCCAGGGCAACACTCCGGCAGGATCGGCCGATGCGCCAGGGAACGGCCAAGCCCTTGTCAAGGTCTTGCTTGAAAATGACAAGGTTCTAGTGTACGAAAACGTTTTCGCTCCGGGTGACGCCATACCAAGCCAGTTTCGTGCTCATCGGGTGGTTCAATACCTGGATTCGGGCACCCTGCGCCGAACCATGGC
Source organism: uncultured Holophagaceae bacterium (assembly GCA_963717275.1). Classification (GTDB taxonomy): domain Bacteria; phylum Acidobacteriota; class Holophagae; order Holophagales; family Holophagaceae; genus Mesoterricola. Next base: position 284,798 of record CAVQVX010000001.1, on the reverse strand, counting down.
GGACGGCACCACCGGCGATAGAGTGGTCCAGGCAGGGGAAGTGGCTTGGGTCGAAGCTGGGACATTCTCCGTCACCAACATAGGAGGGACAACCGTCAGGGTGGTCGTCACCGAACTGAAATGAGGAAGGGAGAACGGGTGGACCATCTGGACGCCCTTCGTCAACTTTGCAACATGCCCCGTTCGGCCTACCTTTGGCTTGTGCTTTCCGGGAGGGCGTTCCCGCACGGAAAGGACTCGGATTGAAGACAGGTGCAAAAATTCCATCCCATGACGTCAATGCAACGCAGCCACAGGGTTCCGCCACAGCTTCGGCAGGGTGGCGGGGATCCGGATCCGGGACAGATGCCCCAGGCAGATCAAGGACATAGCGACCTCGAACCGAGGTCGGGTGGTCGCCCAGGGCCTTTTCGGGAGTACGGGTATGGACTTGAGCGGTTACCAGGAGATCTACCAGGATGAACTGGAGGGAGCGGAGGATCTGCGATTCGGCGGGGAGGTGATCCGCCGGTTGAAGAAGATTTTTTTCATTAAAATTTTCTACGATAAATTTATTTTAAAGATTGCCTTATCTTTCACGCTCATGTTGATCGAGCAGGTATTGTTGACCTCGATGCCCTATTTCCAGGGCGGGATCATCGACCATTTGACGAACCATTCCCCGATCCGGGAATCGATCCTGCTGGGGTTTGCCATCCTGTCGGTTTTCCTGGGAGCCAACTTGTTCGGCTACCTTCGGGAAACCTATATCTTGAATCATATTTATTATGATCTTCCCAAGTTCGCCAACACCCTGCTTTTGCGGAAACTGTTCGGGCTATCCATCGGCCAGCATTCCAACGCCCATTCCGGCCTCAACATGTCCATCGTCACCAAGGGAAATAACGCCGTGCACCAGTTCCTCGAGGTGCTGGTCTATTCTTTCCTGCCCTTCATCCTGCAGTTCATCCTGGTCGCCTCGGCCATCTTCTGGGTGAGCGGCCTGCTGGGGGGCATCGTCCTGGCGTTCAGCGCGGCCTTCCTGGTGCTGGAGTATCGCACCAGCTACCGTTTTTTTGAATGCGTCAGGCAGAACCAGAACGAATGGAACGGGCAATCCAAATTCTTCTACGAAATCCTGCACAACATCAAGCTGGCCAAGCTGTCGGTCAAGGAAGATGACATGGTGGACGAATACCAGCGCACCTACGACCAGGTCGCCTCGGCCTCGCGCAGCATCTGGAAGTCCTATTTCAAGAGGCATTACCGCCTCAACATCCTGGTCAGGATCGGGCAGGCCCTCGCCCTGCTGGTGGGGATCCACCTGGTGGCCGTCGGCGCCAAATCCCCTGGCGCGGTGGTGATGCTGATCGGCTGGACGGGCACGGTGTTCGCCAATGTCGGCAACTTCGGCTCGATCCAGCGGGTCCTGATCCAGCACCTGTCCGACATCCACATCTACCGTGACCTGCTGGAGATGGAACCGGCAGTCAAGGAGATCCCCTGTCCGGTGAGCCTGCCGGAGGTCGCCGGGAAGATCGAGTTTCTCAATGTGTCGTTCCGCTACCCCGAGGCACCCCTGGGCCCCGGCCAGGACGCTGGCGCTCCAGGCCCGGAGCGCCGCCGGGGCGAGGCCGCGCAACCCGTCCTGCGCGACATTTCCTTCGTGATCGAACCGGGCGAGACGGCGGCGATCGTCGGGCACTCCGGGGCCGGCAAGACGACCCTCATCAACCTGCTCCTGCGCGGCTACGATCCCGACTCCGGCATGGTCTGCGTCGACGACGTGGACCTGCGCGAGGCGGACCAGCGCAGCTTCCTGGCCAGGGTCGGCTACGTGCCGCAGGTGGTCGATCTTTTCGACAACACGCTGGGCTACAACATGGCCTTCTCCGTGGCCGACGGCCGGTCGGTCACCGAAGCGGAACTGGACCGGGTCGCCCGCAAGGCCCGCATCGACCAGTTCTACAGCCGGCTCGGGGAGAAGAAGTTCGACGTGCTGCTCGGCGAGAACGGCGTCCGCCTGTCGAGCGGGGAACGGCAGCGGGTGGGCATCGCCCGGGCGCTGCTCAAGAACCCCGACATCCTGATTTTCGACGAGGCCACTTCGAACCTCGATGCCGAGAACGAGGCTCTCATCCACGACGCCATGCGCGAATCGCTGCGGGGGCGCACCGGCATCATCATCGCCCACCGCCTCTCCACCATCATGGATGCGAACAAGATCATCGTGATGGACCGGGGCCGGGTGGCCAATATCGGCCGGCACGATATGCTCATGAAGAACTGCAATATCTATCGCCGCCTGGTCGAACGCCAGATATTCCTGCCGGAAACCGGTTGAGGAGGGCTTCCTGCGCGGCCACTCCCCGCAGGCGTCAACCCAGCGACGGAACCTTCTCCGGCGAGGCGTTGAGGGATTGGCCGTTCTGGGCGCGCGCGATCAGTTCCCTGATCCTGAGGGCGTCCGCCTTGCGGTGCCCGTGGCTGGTCAGGGGATCGCCGCCCCCGGTGGATTCGATGAGGATGTCCGACCAGATCAGGCCGGAACGGATGCGCACGCTGGCGACCCGCATCAAGGGGATGGACATCTCGTTGCGGGAAAACAGGGAACGCTTCCGCTGGGTGACGGCGGTGTCGCTCACTTCGATCTGGGTGGGGAAGAATCGGTTCCCCTTGGTCCAGCGGCTGGCGGGGAAGGTCTCGGTGGTCATGTGCCAAGTCTAGTCCGAATTCATGCCGGCCCCCCGTTATTCCACGATGTCCCCTCCAGGTGGCGGCCAGCCGGGCGGATCAGAGGATGCACTCGTATTGATGGGGGGCGGTCATCCAAATTGATCGTGCCAAGACCTGAACTTGTTTTTAGATATTGCAATTAAACATTGTTAAACAATGGTACGGATCGTGCGATAAGTCCGGGTGCGCCAACCGAGTGAGCTTGCGACCAGGCTGGGCGTCCCTTCTGCATCGTTCTCATTCTTCCCCAAGGAGCCTCCCATGAAATCTCGCCTTTCCTTCCGCATCGCATTCTGGGCCCTGTTCGGCCTGGCCTGCCTGGGCTCCACCGTGAGCTGCATCGTCCCGATCGGAGAGGGTCGCCGGGGTTACTGGCACGGGGGGGGCGAATGGCGCGGGAGAGGTTGAACTTGATCCTGAGCGCTGAACCGGCGAGGGAAATACATACAGTTCCGAATGGGGAGAATCCGTGCTGCTGAGTCATCTCGTCATCGTCCTGGTGGTGGTCGGAGTGCTGCTCTGGCTGGTCAACAACTACATACCCATGCAGATGACCATCAAGCGGATCATCAACGTCGTCGTCGTCATCTGCGTGGTCTTCTGGGTGCTTTCCGCGTTCGGGTTCATGGCCGATTTCGAGAAGGTGCGGGTGGGGACCGGAAGACATTTCTGGTAGACCGATTCATCGATAACCTTCGAATCCACCCCTGATTTTTCAGGGGTATTTTTTTTTCAGGTTCCACCGGTACATTCATCCACATGGATTCTGCGGCCGTACGGCTGTCCCGGCGTAGAATCCACCCATCCACCGGAGCCCGCCATGAGAACCCAGGAAGAGACGGAAGCACTGGTGGAACATCTGGAAGCGGTGCTTGTGGGCCTGTCCCACGTGAACCACGCACCCCTTGGATCATGCATGGCCTGCCTCCAGGATGTGGACACCCAGGGGCATCTCCCCAGCTGCATCATCCACCTCGCCTTGATCGAGATCGAGAAGTGGTGGGAGTAGCTCGCCCGGCGCTGGAATACGCCAGGGCATGGGCCCGCGCTCGTTCCCTCGCCGCATCATGGGCTATCACCCGAAAATAAACCTGCGACAATGATGTAAATCTCTAACATATGAACTTGTTGTCATAGCCGAGGCGCAATGCAAGCAGGGAGACTCCATTGGATCCTGTCATCGCGAACAAAATCATCGAATTCATCTTCACGGCCACGGGCCGGCTCGCGATCATCTGCGACCCTGACGGCGTCATCGTCGCCGCCAAGGTCGCTTCGAGGGTGGGCCATGTCCACGAAGGGGCCCGGCGGATGCTGCATGAGGATCTTCCGGTCGCCAAGGTCACCGTGGAGCAGGAGGAGGCTTCCGGCGGCATCATGAAGGCCGGATGCAACCTCCCCATCGTCCACAACGGCGCACGGATCGGCTCCATCGGCATCTCCGGTGATCCGGAAATGACCGAACCCCTGGCCCGGTTCGCCTCCGCCCTGACCTCGAAGGAACTGCGGGAGAAGGAGCTGATGGATGCCCTCCTCGGCAACGTGGCGCAGATCGACAAGTCCATCACCGCCATCGCCGCCATCGTGGAGCACGCCAGTTCGTCGCAGCAGAAGGTCACCCGTGAGGTCGACGAGGTGGAGCAGCTCATCGGCGACTCCTTCAAGGACATCGAGCAGACCGACGCGGTGATCGACACCATCCAGGCCATCGCCAGCAACACCCAGATGCTCGGGCTCAACGCCTCCATCGAGGCGGCCCACGCCAAGGAGCAGGGCAGGGGGTTCGCCATCGTGGCCGAGGCGGTGCGCAAGCTTTCGGTGCAGTGCAGCGAAGCCGCCGAATCGGTCAAGGAGACCCAGGCCCATCTGCACGATTCCATGAGCCGGGTGGTGGCCTTTTCCAAGGAACTGGCCGGCAGCACCCGTGAACAGGCCCGGGAGACGGCGGACATCTCCCGGATGGCCGGCGAACTGAAGGCGGTCAGCGCGGCCCTGGTGGCGATGACCGAAGGTTGACAAAAACCGGGACGGATTGATATTGAGTCTCGCTCTGCGGGAATTGTCCCGACAACCTGAGAGGAGACTGGAAATGGCATTTGCTGTGGTGCATTTCTTCCCATCCGGCACGAAAGAGCAGTACCAGGCGTCCCTCGCGGTGCTCCACCCCAAGGGTGGACTGCCCGAAGGCCAGATCTTCCATGCGGCCGGGCCCTCGGCCGGCGGGTGGACGGTCGTGGCCGTGCATGATTCCAAGAAAAGCTGGGAGGCCTTCCGCAACAACACCCTGATGCCCATCATGCAGAAGGGCATCAAGGGCGGGCTGATCGGACCGCCCCAGGAGACCACTTTCGAAGTGCAGAACCTGCAGCAGGTGCACGCGGTGCACGGATAGTCCAGGTCAGGGCGTCGCCCGCGTCAACCGCCGGAACCCGCCGGAGGCTTCCATGAGTTTCACCGTGTAGGGGTCCCGCACCCGCGCGGCGGCGAGATCGGCCGCGTCCAGCATCTCGACCGTCGAGCCGCGCTGCATCACCATCAGCCTGTCGCAAAGGTGGGTCACGACCGCCAGGTCGTGGCTTACCATGATGAAGGTGAGCGCCCGTTGCCTGCGCAGCTCCTCGAGCAGGTTGAGCACTTCGGCCTGGACGGAGGCGTCGAGGGCCGAAGTGGGCTCGTCCAGCAGGAGGATCTGCGGCTCCAGGATCAGCGCCCGGGCGATGGCGATGCGCTGGCGCTGGCCGCCGGAGAGCTGGTGCGGGTATCGGAAGCGGAAGCCGGAGCCGAGTCCGACCTCGTCCAGCGCGCGTTCGATGCGCGCCTGCTGGCCGCCCATGCGGTGGATCTCCAGGGGCTCGGCCAGGATGCGGTCCACCGTGTGGCGCGGGTGCAGCGAGCCGTACGGGTCCTGGAACACCATCTGCACCAGGCGCCGGAATGGCCTGCTGCCGGGCGCCGGCATGGGCTCGTCGCCGCCCAGCAGCCGCACCGATCCGGCCACCACCGGGGCCAGGCCGCAGATGGCGCGCAGCACCGTGGACTTGCCCGATCCCGATTCGCCGACGATGCCGAACGCGCCGCCCGGCTCCACCCGGAACGAAATGCCGGCCATGGCCACGAACCGGCCGTAGGTCACGCCCAGGCGCTCCACCTGGATGCCCACGGCGCTCACAGGGCCCACTCCGGCCGGCGCTCGAGGGTCGGCAGGGGGTGCAGGTCGCCGCCCAGCCTGGGCAGGCAGTTCAGCAGGCCCAGGGTGTAGGGGTGCTTCGCCTGGGCGAGCCCGCCGGCCGGGAGCTCCTCCACCATGCGCCCGGCGTACATCACCAGGATGCGGTCGCAGAAGCTCGACACCAGGCGCAGGTCGTGGGAGACCAGGATCAGCCCCATGCCGCGCCGCGCCACCAGGGTGTCCAGGATGGACAGCACCTGGACCTGCACGGTCACGTCCAGCGCCGAGGTGGGCTCGTCGGCGATCAGCAGGTCGGGGTCGGCGATCAGCATCATGGCGATCATGGCGCGTTGGCCCATGCCGCCGGAGACCTCGTGCGGATACAGCCTGCAGACCCGCTGCGGGTCGTCGATCTGCACCGATTCCAGCGCCGCCAGGGTGCGCGCCCGGGCCTCGGCGCGCGAGACCCGGGCGTGGGCGCGCAGGGTCTCGCTGATCTGGTCGCCGATGGTCATCACCGGGTTGAGGGAGAACTTGGGATCCTGCAGCACCATGGCGATGCGCCGGCCGCGCAGTTCGCGGCGCTCCCGGGGGCTGCAGCGCAGCAGGTCGGTGCCGTTGAAGGCCAGGCGCCTGGCGGCGACCCGGCCCTCGGGCGCGGTCAGGCCCAGGATGGCCCGGCCGGTCTGGGACTTGCCGGATCCCGATTCGCCGACGATGCCCAGGCGCTCCCGGCCCAGTTCGAACGACACCCCGCGCACCGCCTCCAGCCAGCTGCCGTCGCGGTTGGGGAAGGACACCCGCAGGTCGTCCACGACCAGCATCGGCGCGCTCATTTGACGCTCTTCGGGTCGAGCACGTCGCGCAGCCCGTCGCCCAGCAGGTTGAAGGCCAGGCTCACCAGGCAGATCGCCGTGCCGGGTGCCGCCGCCACCCACCACTGGTCCAGCACGTACTGCCGGCCGTTGGCGATCATGGCGCCCCATTCGGGCATGGGCGGCTGCGCCCCGAGGCCGAGGAAGCCCAGGCCCGCGGCGGTGAGGATGATGCCGGCCATGTCGAGGGTGACCCGGATGATCACCGAGGACATGCACAGCGGCATGATGTGGCCCGTCACGATGCGCCAGGGCGAGGCCCCGATCAGCCGGATGGCGTCGATGTAGTCGGCCTGGCGGATGGTGAGCGTCTCGGCCCGGGCGATGCGCGCGTACGGCGGCCAGGAGGTGATGGCGATGGCGATCACCGCGTTGCGGATGCCCGGGCCGAGCGCGGCCACGAAGGCCAGCGCCAGCACCAGCCGGGGGAAGGCCAGGAAGATGTCGGTGACGCGCATGAGCGCCGCGTCCACCAGGCCGCCGGCATAGCCGGCCACGGTGCCCACCAGGAGGCCGATGGGCGCCGCCAGCACCGCCACCAGGAAGATCACCTCCAGGGTCACGCGCGAACCGAAGATCAGGCGCGAAAGGATGTCGCGGCCCTGGTCGTCTGTGCCCAGCCAGAAGGTGCCCGAAGGCGCCAGCAGCCGGGTGGTGCGCAGATCGCCGTTGACGGGCGAATAGGGCGCCAGCTGGCCCGCGAAGAGCGCCACCAGCACGAGCAGGATGACGATGCACAGGCCGGCCATGGCCAGGCGGTTGCGCAGGAAGGCGCGCCAGGCGCCGTAGGCCCGGCCGAGCGCGGCCTGGCGGCGCGAGCCCGGGCGGTCCGACATCAGCCAGGCGGATAGGGTGCGCAGGGTCATCGTTCGCGGGTCCTCGGGTCCAGGGTCCGGTACAGCACGTCGGACAGCAGGTTCAGGCCGATGAAGAGGGAGCCGACCACGATGGTGCCGCCCAGCACGGCGCTCATGTCGGCGTTCTGCAGGGCGTTGGTGATGTACAGGCCGAGTCCCGGCCAGGCGAACACCGTTTCCGTGAGCACCGAGCCTTCCAGCAGCCCGGCGTAGGACAGGGCGATCACGGTGACCAGCGGCACCAGGGCGTTGCGCAGGGCGTGGCGCCAGATGATGCGGGTCTCGGACAAGCCCTTGGCCCGGGCCGCCACCACGTACTCCTGGGTCAGTTCGCCCAGCATGAACGAGCGGGTCATGCGGCTGATGTAGGCCAGGGAGAAGTAGCCCAGCAGCGCCCCGGGCAGGGCCAGGTGGCTGAGCAGGTTGCGGAAGGCGTCCCACTGGCCGGCCCGGGCCGCGTCCAGCAGCAGCAGGCCGGTCACCGGGGTCAGGGTGTACTCGTAGATGACGTCCATGCGGCCCGGCCCGCCCACCCAGCCGAGCCTGGCGTAGAACAGCAGCAGCCCCATCAGGCCGAGCCAGAAGATCGGCACCGAATAGCCCACCAGGCCGAGCACGCGCATGACGTGGTCCACCCACTTGCCGCGCCGCACCGCGGCCCAGATGCCCAGGGGCACCCCGGCCCCGGCGCCGATGAAGATGCTGAAGGTGGCCAGTTCCATGGTGGCCGGGAAGGCCCGCTTGATGTCCTTGATGACCGGGTTGGAGGTCAGGAGCGAGGTGCCCAGGTCGCCCCGGAGCACCCGGCTGATGTAGATCCAGAACTGTTCCCACAGGGGCTTGTTCAGCCCCATCTCTTCGCGCACCCGGGCCACCACCGACTCGGGCGCGCGGTCGCCCACCACCGCCAGCACCGGGTCGATGGGGATCACCCGGCCGATGACGAAGGTCACCGCCAGCAGCCCCAGGTAGGTGAGCGCGAGCACCGCCAGGAAGCTGCCCAGGCCCCTGGCGGCGCGGAACAGGCGGCGCCGGGGGGTCCGGGCGGCGGCTGGCGCGGGGGCTTGGGTCAACGCTTGATCACGTTGAAGAGGTAGGTGCTGCCGGTGGAGGGGCCGAGTTTGAAGCCGTCCACGTTGCTGCGCACGGCGGCCACGCCGATGGTCTGGAACAGCATGATGAACGGGCCGGTCCTGCGGAACTCGTTCTGGATGTCCTTGTACATCGCGGCCCGTTTGGCGGCGTCGCGCTCGAGCACGGCGGCGTCGGACTTCAAGGTCAGCGCGGGGATGTCCCAGGCGTTGCGCCAGGCCAGGGGCTTGGACTTGGCGCTGTCCGAATTGTCGGGGTTGCGGGCGAAAGTGTCGGCGTTGGTGTGCGGATCCCAGTAGTCCACGTCCCAGTTGTAGACCAGCATGTCATGCTTGCGCGCCCGGTACTTGGTGAGCACCTGCTTGCCGTCTCCGGGCAGGATCTCGATGTCGACTCCAGCCCGCTTGGCGGTCTGCTGGAAGGCTTCGGCGATGCCCTGGTAGGGCTGGCTGCTGCGCACGTCCATGGTGACCTTGAAGCCGTTGGGATAGCCGGCCTTGGCCAGCAGCGCCTTGGCCTTGGCCACGTCGAGCTTGTAGGGGTTGACGTTGATCGAGCCGAGCAGGCCGGCCGGGAGGAAGTTCTGCTGGATCACGCCCTTGTGGTTCATGATGGTCGCTTCGATGGCCGAATAGTCCACCAGCCACTTCATGGCTTCGCGCACTTCCGGCTTGGCCAGCGCGGGGTTCTTCTGGTTCAGGCCGATGTAGAACACCGAACCCAGGGGGGTGGCGGTGGTCTTGAGGTCCTTCTCCTTGGCCACCGCGTCCAGGTCCTGGGGGGCGAGGTCCAGGGCCACGTCGATGTCGCCCTTCTCGAGCAGCAGGCGCTGGGTGGCGGACTCGTTCACGTGGCGGTACATCACCCTCGCCATCAGGGACTTGCGGCCATAGTAGTTATCGTTGCGCTCCAGCATGATGACTTCGTTGGTGCGCCATTCGCGCAGCTTCAGGGGGCCGGAGCCGGCGTAGTTGGTCTTCAGCCAGCCGTAGCCCATGTCGCCCTTGTCCTCGTGGGCGAGCGTCAGCTTCTTGTCCACCACGCAGGCCACGTTGGCGGTCAGGCAGTTGAGCACGAAGGACGGCGCGTAGTTCTTGTCGGTGGTGAGGGTCAGCGCGAGCGGCCCGGTCTGCCTGATCATCTGGGCGACGTTGTCCTTGGTGAAGCCGAACTGGCTGAGGATGAAGGCCGGGCTCTTGTCCAGGATGATGGCGCGCTGCAGCGACCACACCACGTCCTCGGCGCTGAGCGGGTTGCCGGAGGCGAACCTGATCCCCGGCTTCAGCTCGAAGGTGTAGGTCTTGCCGTCGGGGGAGACGCTCCAGGACTGGGCCAGGTCGGCCACCGGCTTGGATGGGTCCTTGTCGCCGAAGCGCACGAGACGGTCGTAGATGTCGCCCATCACTTCCGCGGTGGTGCCTTCGAACACTTCGGCCGGGTCCAGGGTGATGGATGAATCGAGCTGGTCGGCGATGACCAGGGTGTCCTTGGGGGTGGCGGCGGTGGCGGGCAGGGCGCCGAACCCCAGGATGAGGGCGATGGCCGTCCCTCCGAACCGGCGTCCATTGACAAGAGAGGATGCAGTATTCATATCGTAGTCCTCCAGGTGGAATGAGGTGGACCGCACTCCGACGACCGGCCACGGTCAAAATCAACCAGGGACTCCAAGGCGTCTGCAGCGCAATCCGGAACGAGGTGGAAACTGTAGGGAGTGTATGAACACCACGTGGTTCCGTAAATTCATTTTTTTGGTCGGTTCGGCGGCATAGACTATCCAGCATGCGATTCCATGCTTTGCCGGTCGCCTGCGCGGGCCTTGGCCTGGCGGCGGCGTGGTCCTGCGCCAGGCCGGCGGCGCCGGTGCCCACGGTCGAGCGCGGGCGGTGGATCGACCGGTCGATCCTGGACGGCTTCCAGCGCGGGATCACCACCCGGGCCGAGGTGGTCGAGCTGCTCGGCAACCCGTCCTCCACCGTCACCAACGCCGGGGACGGCAGCACCACCTGCTCCTGGGACTACTACCATTCCGACGCCAAGGGCACCTTCGCGATCATGACGATCCTCACCTTTTCCAGCGACGACACCCTCCAGGTGAAGATGGTCAGCCAGAGCAGCCACCTGAAGCCTTAGCCGTCCGCGGTTCCGCCCGTCGCGTGGGATCCTTGCGGCGTCCTCGTCGGCTGCGCCTCCTGCGGTGCCGCAAGGTCCCACGCAGGCCCTCCCGTGCCTGGACCCTTGGCCCGGGGCTCATCGTCAGTTTCAGGGACAAGAGACGAATCCAATAACCGACGCCCAGGAAGGCCCAGCGTGAACCCTTGGATCGCCCACAGGAGGCGCAGCCGACGAGGACGATCCAAGGTGTTCACGCGACGGTGGGTCGGCGCGCTCATTGCCCCGCCGGAAATCCCCCGTCAGCACGGTGTTGACCGCGGCCATGACGGCGGGGTCGGAGATGATCAGGCCCAGTTCGCGGTTGCGGGTCAGGGAGGAGCGGGAGAAGTTCTCGGAGCCGATGAAGACCCGCGCCGAGTCCGTGCCGTAGTCGGCCAGGATCACCTTGGCGTGGATGTAGAGGTTCGCGCTGCGCGGGCAGCAGCGCCAGCTGCGCGCCGGCCTGGCGCAGGCGGTCGAAGGCGCGCCGGTACGAGCCGCGGTCGGTCATGGTGATCTGCACCTGCACCCCCTGGGCGGCGGCGTCGCACAGGGCGTCGACCACGTCCGGGTCGGCCATCTCCTCGTTCTCCACCTGCAGCGTCGCGCCCGCCGACTGGATGAGGCCCAGCAGGCTGGGCTCGGCGTTGGTGGGGCTCCACACCAGGTCGTCGCCGTTCGGCGGGGTGATCGCGGCGTCCGCCGAAGTCGGCGGCGAAGGTGGCCTCGATGGCGGCGACGTCGGCGGCGTCGTTGGTGATCACGGCGAAGTCACGGCCGGTGGGTAGTAGCGGCGGGTGAAGTTGAAGGTCATGATCGCCGACCGGGCGCCGTCCACCGTGAGGGTCTTCTGGTGGGTGCAGGCGAAGGCCGGATTCGCCCAGTGCACGGCCACCCCGTTGGCGGCGAGGTCGGTGTAGGCGGGCGTGTTGGCGTCCTCTCCGCTGTTCTGGTCGAGGATGACCCGGACCGCCACGCCCCGGGCGGCGGCCTGCTCCAGCAGGGCGGTGGCGGCGGGATCCACGAGTTCGTACATGGTGAGGTCGACGCTGCTGCGCGCGGAGGAGATCATGGCGTAGATGGGTCCCGGCCCCTGGTCAGGTTCGGCCACCAGGGCATAGCCCGCGAAGATGGGCAGCGACGCCAGCAGAAGGACGGCGGCTGAGCGGAGGTACGGGCGTGGCATGGAGGCTCCTGTCAGGCGGGGGGCGTCCCCATGACATCAGATGCCGCTCACGGGCAGCGGTAGACCACGGAATTGATGTTCATCCCGGCGCCCACCGACGCGAACACCACCGTCGACCCGCCGGCCAGGGCGTGGTCAGGCAGTTCGCCGCGCTGGATGAGGTCCAGCAGGGTCGGCAGGGTGGCTACCGAACTGTTGCCCAACCAGGAAATGGTCATGGGCATGATGCCCTCCGGGATGTCCTTGACCCCGTAGAGCCGGAACAGCCGCTTGAGGATCGCGTCGTCCATCTTGCCGTTGGCCTGGTGCAGCAGCACCTTGTCCACGTCTGACAGGGACAGGCCGGCCCGGTCGAGGCTCTGCCGGACCACCCCGGGGACCGTGGTCAAGGCGTACTCGTAGAGCTTGCGGCCCTGCATCTTCAGGCACATCCGGTGGTCGCCGGCGTCGGGGCGGTAGGAGTCGCCCATCCAGAGCAGGCGCGAGTGCTCCAGGGTGTCCGAGCGCACGGCGTGGGCCAGGATGCCCACCGGGGCAGCGCTGGACCGCCCTTCCAGCACCACCGCGCCGGCGCCGTCGGCATAGATCATGCTGTCCCGGTCGTACGGGTCGGAGATGCGCGACAGGGTCTCGGCTGCCGATCACCAGGGCGCGCCGGGCGTCGCCGGAACGCAGGAAGTAGTCGGCCTGGATCACCGCCTGCAGCCAGCCCGGGCAGCCGAACGCCAGGTCGTAGCAGATGCAGCCGGGGTTGGCGATGCGCAGCCGCTCCTTCACCCGGGCGGCCAGGCTCGGGACCATGTCCGAGCGCAGGTTGCCGGCCCGCACATCGCCGAAATTGTGCGCGACGATCACGTAGTCCAGGGTTTCCGGATCGATGGCGGCCGAGGCCAGGGCCTTGCCGGCGGCGTCGAAGGCCAGGTCGGAGGCCACCTGGTCGTCGGTGACGTAGCGGCGCTCCGAGATGTCGGTGATTTCCTTCAGCTTGGCGACGATCCTGGGGATGGCGTCCGGCGGCGAAGGGCTGGCCGTAATCTTCGAAGAACGTGCGGTCGAGGAAATCCTCGTTCAGCACCGCCCGCGTGGGGATGCAGCTGCCGGTGCCGATGATCACGGTCTGCGGCTGGGACGACAGGTCGCGCAGGGGCTCGTTGGGCGAAGTCATGAAGTCCTCCACCGAAAATACTACATGGACTTGGCCTGGATCTGCCCAGATGTGCCTTTTGCCACAGGGGGCGGATCGAGGGTGGCGTCCGTTGTTCCGCCCGTCGCGCCTTGCGGTGGGCTGCGGGTGCCGGTTTCCTGCGCCGACCCACCGGTGCGTGAGAGCCTTGCCACATGCTCGTCGGCTTCGCCTCCTGCGCGTGCGCCAAGGTCTCACGCTGTCCTTCCCCGCCTGGGGTTGGGGTTCCTTCGGTTGGCGGCAGGGGGCGAGGAGGCCGCTTCCTGGAATGCCCAGGGTCCCAAGACAGTTGCTTTGAATTTTGTTCAATGAAGCGAAGACGAATCGACTCGGCCCTGGGGGGAAGGGGCAGCGTGGCCGCTTGCATCGCCCGCAGCGCAGCGAGGACGTTGCAAGCGGACCACGCAACAGTGGGTCGGCGCGAGAACCCGGAACCCGCAGCCGACCGCAAGGCACGACGGACGCCTCAGGGTGACGAAGCGCGGGGCAGGTCGCTACGCGACCCAGCCCTCCTGCCGGACCGCGCCGTCGACGCCCACCACGATGGCCTTGATGGGGACCTTCCGGCGCGCGCGCTGCGCGGCCAGCTGGGCGGTGCGCAGCAGGCCGCCGCAGCAGGGCACTTCCATGATCATCACGGTGATGGTGTTGACCTCGGCCTCGTCGATCAGGGCGGTGAGCTTGGCCAGGTAGATCTCCTGGTTGCTGTCCAGCTTGGGGCAGGCGATGGCGAGCTTCCTGCCGGGCAGGTACTTCTGGTTGAAGTCGGGCAGGGCGAAGGCGACGCAGTCGGCCGCCAGCAGCAGGTCCGCCTGGTGGAACACCGGGTTCTGGGGGGAGATCAGGTGCATCTGCACCGGCCACTGGCCGAGCTGGCTCGCCAGGCCCTCCTGGGCGGCGGCCGCCCGGGGCGCCAGGGTGCGGGGGGCGGAGCCGGGGCAGGCGTGCGCCTTGGCGGGGGCCGGGACGGGAAGGGCGACGCCCAGTTCCCTGAGGTAGGCCTCGGCCTGCTCCAGGTAGGCGGCCTGGCCGTGGTCGCGCAGGTGCCTGAGGTGCGCCCCCAGGGTGTTGGCGCCCATGGGCAGGAGGTTGTCGAGGGTGCGGCGCTCGTCGTACGGTTCCGCTTCCCGGGTCTCGATGGCGATGGCGCCCCGGGGGCATTCGCCGATGCACGCGCCCAGGCCATCGCAGGTGATCTCGCTCACCAGCCGGGCCTTGCCGTCGATCATCTGCAGGGCGCCTTCGGGGCAGCCCTTGGCGCAGAGCCCGCAGCCGTCGCACTTCTCCTCGTCGATCCGGATGATCTGGCGTTCCATGGCGGCCTCCCAGGACTCCAGGTTGACCGGCATCGCGCCCGCGCGCCTTGACCCAGATCAAGACTCGGACTTTTCGTGGGAAGATGGAGGCTCTTTCCAGGATGCAGACCATGGCCAAACAACCTTCCGACCAGCCCGAGATCATCTATTCCATGATGCGGGTCAGCAAGTTCTACAACAGCAAGCCGGTCATCAAGGACATCTCCCTGTCCTACTTCTACGGCGCCAAGATCGGCGTGCTGGGCCTGAACGGCTCGGGCAAGTCCACGGTGCTGCGGATCATGGCCGGGGTGGACCAGGACTTCAACGGCGAGGCCGTGCTCTCCAAGGGCTACACCACCGGGCTGCTGGAGCAGGAGCCGAAGCTGGACGAAGCCAAGACCGTGCGCGAGGTCGTGGAGGAGGGCGCCGCCGCCAAGGTGGCGCTGCTGACGGAGTACAACGAGATCAGCGAGAAGTTCGCCGACCCCGACGCGGACATGGACGCGCTGCTGGCGCGCCAGGGCGACACTGCAGGACCAGATCGACACCTGGACTGCTGGGACCTGGACAGCCAGCTGGAGCAGGCCATGGACGCCCTGCGCTGCCCGGACCCGGACACGCCGGTCGACGGTCCTCTCCGGCGGCGAACGCCGCCGCGTGGCCCTGTGCCGGCTGCTGCTCCAGAAGCCCGACATCCTGCTGCTGGACGAGCCCACCAACCACCTGGACGCCGAGACCGTGGCCTGGCTGGAGCACCACCTGCAGCAGCTACGAGGGCACCGTCATCGCCGTCACCCACGACCGCTACTTCCTGGACAACGTGGCCGGCTGGATCCTGGAGCTGGACCGGGGCGAGGGCATCCCCTGGAAGGGCAACTACTCCAGCTGGCTGGAGCAGAAGCAGGCGCGCCTGGCCCAGGAGGAGAAGGCCGACCAGCAGAGCGGCAGAAGACCCTGGAGCGCGAGCTGGAATGGATCCGCATGTCGCCCAAGGGCCAGCACGCCAAGAGCAAGGCGCGCATCTCCAGCTTCGAGAGCCTGCTCGGCCAGGAGAGCGCGCAGCGCGAGAAGGACCTGGAGATCTTCATCCCCGCCGGGCCGCGCCTGGGCGACGTGGTGGCCGAAGCTGGAGGGCGTCAGCCAAGGCCTACGGCGACAAGGTGCTGTTCGAGGACCTGGACTTCGCC
This sequence comes from uncultured Holophagaceae bacterium, assembly GCA_963717275.1. GTDB lineage: Bacteria > Acidobacteriota > Holophagae > Holophagales > Holophagaceae > Mesoterricola. The sequence continues at coordinate 269,085 of CAVQVX010000001.1, read as the reverse complement.
ATCCCGCGCGGCGGCATCCTGGGCGTCATCGGCGCCAACGGCGCCGGCAAGACCACCCTGTTCCGCATGCTGGCCGGCCAGGAGCGGCCCGACGCCGGCAGCGTCCGCATCGGCGAGACCGTGAAGATGGCCATGGTCGACCAGCTGCGCCAGGGGCTCGATCCCGGAGCAAGAGCGTCTGCGAGGCCGTCTCCGGCGGCAGCGACCTGATCGAGACTGGGCGGCAAGCTGGTCAACGCGCCGGGCCTGGCTGTCCCGCTTCGGCTTCTCCGGCGAGGCCCAGCAGAAGAAGGTGCGGGAGCTCTCCGGCGGCCAGCAGAACCGCCTGAACCTGGCCCTCACGCTCAAGAGCGGCGCCAACGTGCTGTTCTTCGACGAGCCGACCAACGACCTGGACGTGAACACCATGCGCGCCCTGGAGGAGGCCATCGAGAACTTCGCCGGCTGCGCCGTGATCATCAGCCACGACCGCTGGTTCCTGGACCGCCTGGCCACCCACATCCTGGCCTTCGAGGGCGACAGCCAGGTGGTGTTCTTCGACGGCAACTACAGCCAGTACCAGGTCTACCGTCGCGAGCAGCTGGGCCTGGACGACAAGCCGCACCGTATCCACTACCGCAAGCTGACGCGCTAGTTGTTCTGCGGCGTCCGTTGTTCCGCCCGTCGCGCCTTGCGGTTGGCTTCGGGTTCCGGGTTCGCGCGCCGACCCACTGGCGCGTGATCCGCTTGGCCCCTCCTCGCTCCGCTGCGGGGGGGCCAAGCGATCACGCTGCTCCTTCCCCCCCAGGGCCGAGTCGATTCATCTTCGTTTCATTGAACCCAAATTCAAACCAGCCTTCCCTGGGACCCGCGTGCTCCAAAGCAGGCGCCTCCTCGCCCCCATGCCGCCAACCGAAGGAACCCCTGACCCAGGCGGGGAAGGGGCAGCGTGAGACCTTGGCGCACCCGCAGGAGGCGAAGCCGACGAGGCTGCGGCAAGGCTCTCACGCACCGGTGGGTCGGCGCAAGAACCCGGGACCCGAAGCCAACCGCAGGGCATGACGGGCGGAACAACGGACGCCGCAGCCTGTCCGCAGTCACTGGGCGATCAGGCTCACGTCGTCCAGGGCGAAGCCGGTGCCCAGGCCCTTGGGCGAGTTGGTCGCGACGAACGAGAGCTGCACCTGCAGCCCCAGGTAGGCGTTCAGGTCGAGGACATACTGCTGGTAGCCGAGCCCGGCCTGGAGGTTGGTGTAGACGGCCAGGTCGGACAGCTGGCCGTTGTTCCCGCGGACCTTGACGGCAAAGCAGTCCAGCGCCTCCGGGGCGGTCTCCCGGGTGGCCATGGCCAGCCAGAAGGTGAGCTGGGCCGCGCCAGCTTGGGCGGGGATGCGCACGGTCTGCTGGAGCAGTCCGGGCGCGCGGGCGCCGGGGGAACCAGGCGTCGTTGCCGCCCTGGTGCGCGGGGGCCTGCGGATCGTTGTCGCCGATGACGGCGCCGCGGCCGGTCCAGCCCTGGCCGCCCAGCTCGAACCCGCCGTTGACGATCAGCTCGCCCGGCGCCGGCGGCGGCAGCACGGTGATGGTGCGGGTGTCCGTGCCCTGGGCGCCGGTGCCGTCCCGCGGCGGTGAAGGTGACCAGGTCGGCCAGGGGGGCCGGGCCGGGATTGCGGAACGTGTGGCTGCAGGCGGGGCCGGTGGCGGCCGCTGCCGTCGCCGAAATCCCAGGCGAAGCCCAGCGGCGGCCCCCGGATCGCTGCCTCGGCCCGTGCCCCGGAACGCCACGGCGCTGCCTTCGGCGACGGTCCGGTCCGCCCCGGCGCGGCGATGGCCGCGTCGACGTCGGCGCCGGCGCTGGCGTTCCAGGCGCCGCACCAGGGCCTCGGCGTCCACGCTGCCCAGGCCCGTGGCCAGGTCGTAGCCCGGCCGGCAGTCGTAGCCCTGGGTGCCCGGCACGCAGCTGGCGCCGGCGGTGACGTCGTGGAACACCGCCGCGCCGGCGCCCGCGGTACTGGGCGCCGGCCAGCCGGTAGAGGGCGGGGCCGGCGTTGCCCTGGCGCGCCGCGCTTCTGCACCACCAGGGCCATGATGCCCGGCGAAGGCGGGGGCCGAGCAGGAGGTGCCGCCGGTGACCTGGAGGCTGCCGCCGGTCTCCACCAGGTAGCCGTCGTGATGGGAGGCCGCGGCCAGGGCCACGTCGGGCAGGCAGCGGTACTGGTACTGGGGGCCGTTGCCGGGCACGCCCGGGGCCGCCTGCCAGCCGGGCTTCGGGTAGACGCTGGAGGTGCCGCCGCCGGTGGCCCAGAGCCCCGACGCCGCCGGGGACGGCGCCGCTCTCGTTCCAGGCCCGCTCCGGGATGTAGCCCAGGGCCGAGGCGCCGTCCGGGTCCGGGCGGTCGGCCCAGTAGCGTGCCCGAGCCCTTCGTCGAACTCGGTGCCGCCCACCGCCACGTCGTAGGGGGTGGAGGCCAGCCCCGACACCGCCCGGCCGGAGCCGGAGCTCTGCTGCGCCGGCGTCGCACCCGGCCGGGCCGCTGTCGCCGGAGGCGACCACGGCGGTGATGCCCTGGGCCGCGGCCTGGGCCCAGAGGTTCTTGTAGAAGGCCTGCTCGGCCGCGCCCATGCGCGGTTCGCACTGTGCCGAAGCTGGTGCTCATGACCGGGGCGAGGTTGTGGTCGACGATGTACTGGGCGGAGAGGTCGACGCCGTCGGTGGCGGCGGTGCTGGCGGAGGCCACGAGGCGGATGCCGGCCCCGGGCGCCGCCGCGCCCGACCACTGCACGTCCAGGTCGGCCTCGCCCGTCCTCGGCGCCGCCCAGGTCGCCCGGGTCGGGGCCGTTGACGATGATCTCCGGGCGCCAGGGGCGGCAGGCCGAAACGCCGGCGGAACCGGGCCGCGTCGGCCGCGCGGGATCCGGGTCCGGCCGACGATGGCGATGCTCACCCCGCTGCCGTCGATGCCTGTCCCGGTAGAGCGGGTCGAGGTTGTAGATGGCGGCGAAGTCCGCCGGGCGCCAGGTGGTGTGCCCGGAGCCGGGCCGCGGCGGAAGCCCGGGTTCTGGGCCGGCCGCGGGAGGTCGTGCAGGGAGACCACCCCCGCCACCACGGCCGCCAGGTCGGCGGGATGGCCGGGTCCAGGACGTTGCCCTGGCGCAGTCGCGCCGTCCAGCAGGAAGCGCCGGATGGGGGTGCGGAAGGCCCGCTCCACCTGGGCCACCGTGCCGGAGAAGGTGACGGAGAGGCGCCCGGCGGCCACCTCGTCCACCCGGAACCCGCTCGCCCCGGAGCCAGGCGGTGACCCGCTCCAGGTCCTCCGGGGGAGGGGCCGAAGCGCGCCCCGAACTGCTCCGGGGTGAGCCACCGGTGGTAGGCGCCGGACCGGCGGTCCTGCAGGTCCGCCAGGAGCGCGGTCCAGCCGGGCCTGGGCCTCGGGGGCGCAGCCTGAGGGCCAGGATCATGCGCGCCATGGGCGCTGTCCGGGTCCGCCGGGCCCAGGGGCCGGGCCGCGGCCAGCGGCGCCGGCACGTTGCCCGGCGGACGCACCGGGCCGGTGGTCACGGCAGCCGGCAGGGCCAGCAGGGCGATGCCGAGGACGGCGTCGATCGCCGGAATCAAAGGCGGCCCCTCCGGCGGATCATCGGGCCACCAGGCTGACGTCGTCCAGGGTGAAGGAGGTGTTCACTCCCATGGGGGGCTGCTCGGCGACGAAGGAGAGCTCCACCGTCCCGCCGCGCCAGGGCATCAGGTCGGCGCTGCGCTGCTGGTAGTCCGGGCCGTCGTTCAGGTTGGTCAGGGTGTCCAGGATGACCAGGCCGCCCTCGCCGCGCGCCTTGACCGTGAAGCTGTCCACGGCCTGGGGGAGTTCCCCCTCCGCCTGCACGCGCACCCAGTAGGTCAGCCGGGCCGAGGCCGCCTGGGCGGGGATGCGCACGGTCTGGCGCAGCACCTCCGGCAGGCCGTTCTGCCAGCCGGAGAACCAGGCGTCGCCGTGACCCGTGCGCGGCGGGCCCTGGTTGGCGATGCTCACGTTCGCGGCGGTCCAGCCCACCGTGCCGTACTCGAACCCGCCGTTGATCGTCAGTTCCCCCGGAGGCTGCGGGGGCAGGACGGTGACGGTGCGCACGTCCACGCCCTGGGCCCCGCCGCCGTCGGTGGCGGTGAAGGTGACCGGGCAGACGGCGGCGGCCTGGGTGGTGTTCAGGTAGCGGTGGCTGCAGGCCGGGCCGGAGGCGCCGGCGCCGTCGCCGAAAGTCCAGGCGCAGGTGAGGGGGGCGTCGGGGGCGCCGCTCCGGGCGGTGCCCCGGAAGTCCACCGCGTCGCCGCTGAAGATGGCCGGGTCGGCGGCGGGCAGGTCGATGAGGGCCTCGACGTCGTTGCCCAGGCCCTTCTTCCAGGAAGCCGCCAGGGCCTGGGCGTCCACGCTGCCCAGGCCGGTGGCCAGGTCGTAGCCGGGGGTGCAGGCGTAGCCCCTGGTGCCCGGCACGGAGATGTCGCCGGCGGTGATGTCGTGGAACACCAGAGGACCGGAGCCCCGGTACTGGGCGCCGCCCAGCGCGTACAGGCCGGGGCAGGGGTTGCCCTGGCGCTCGCCGGTCTTCTGCACCACCAGGGCCATGATCCCGGCGAAGGCCGGGGTGGAGCAGGAGGTGCCGCCGACGGTGCCGCGCGCGCCGCCGGTCTCCACCACGTAGCCGTCGTGGCCGCCGGCGGCGGTGAGCGAGACGTCGGGAATGCAGCGGTTCCCTGCGCCCTCCGGGACCCCCTCGGCCACCTGCCAGCAGGGCCTGGCGTAGCGGGAGGAGATGCCGCCGCCGCCGGCCCAGAGGCCGGAGCCGCCGTCGCTGCCGCTTTCGTTCCAGGCGCGCTCGGGGATGTAGCCGATGGCCGAGGACTGGTCGGGGGCCTTCCTGTCGTTCCAGTAGGTGCCGGAGCCCTCGTCCAGCTCGGTGCCGCCCACCGCCGCGTTGAACGGCGTGGAGGCCAGCCCGGAGACCGCGAGGCCGCTGCCCGTGTCGGAGCCGCCCCCGTCGCACCCCGCCGCGCCGCTGTCGCCCGAGGACACCAGGGAGCTGATGCCCTGGACCGCGGCCTGCGCCCACAGGTTCCGGTAGAAGGCCAGCTCGGTGCCGCCCATCTGGCTTTCGCACTGGCCGAAGCTGGTGGTCATGACCGGCGCCAGGTTGTGGTTGACGATGTACTGGGCGGACAGGTCGACCCCGTCAGTGCTGCGGGTGGAGCCGCTCACCACCAGCCGGATGTCGGCGTTGCGGGCCACCGCCCCGGACCATTCCACGTCCAGGTCGGCCTCGGTGTCCTCGTCCGGGCCCATGTCGCCCGGATCGGGCCCGTTGACGATGATCTCCAGCCTTTGCGGCGGCAGCCCGAACGCCTTGCGGAAGTCGGCGACGTCGCACGGCGCGATGCGGGTGCGGCCCACCACGGCGAGCGCCACCCCGCTGCCGTCGATGCCCTCGCGGTAGAGCGGCCTGACGTTGTAGATGGCGGCGAAATCCCCGGGGGTCAGCTCATGGTTGGCCGGGCCGGCCCCGGCCCGCTGCTGCGGGCGGAAGCCCCGGTTCAGCGCCGGGCGCGGCAGGTTGTGCAGGGAAACCACGCCTTCCACCACGTCGGCCAGGGCGCCCGGGATGAGCGGGGCGCGCGCGTTGCCCTGGCGCGCCTTGCCGTCCACCAGGAAGCGCCGGATCGGGGTGCGGAAGGCGCGCTCCACCTGGGCCACCGTGCCGGAGAAGACGATGGAGCAGCGGCCCGCGGCCACCTCGTCCACCCGGAAACCGCACCCGCGCAGCCAGTCGGTGACCCGCCCGACGGCCTCGGGCGCCGGGCCGAACTCGGCCCCGAACTGCTCCGGGGTGAGCCACCGGTGGCAGGCCTTGGAGCCGGGGTCCTGCAGCTCGGCCAGCCGCCGCTGGAGCCGGCCCTCGGCCCCAGGAGCCAGCTTGAGCGCGAGGATCATGCGCGCCATGGGGGCCCCGGGGTCCGCCGGGCCGAGCTCCCGGGCCGCCGCCAGGGCGGCGGGCACGTTGCCGCCCGGGACGAGGAAATCAGGGGCCGGCGCGCCGGCGAGGAGGAGACCCGGCAGGGTCAGCAGGGAGATTCGGGACCATCGACTCAATGGGCGCTCCTGGAAAAGGGATTGAAAGGGGAATCGGAAAAAGCCATGGTCCGACAGCCCGGATGAGCTGGAAAACGAGCGATGGTGTCGGGGTACTCAGGGCCCCATTATGGGTTGTCGCGCGCTTAATATTGAGAAAAATTTTAGTATATACAATTAATTCAATAATTAGATAACAATTAATTCGCGTGGTGCCGGCCTTTCCCCCGACAGGCCGCCACGGATCCATCAGGCTTGTCCAAGTGCCTGTCCCGGTAAAGGCGAGGGCCCGGGACACGGCCATCCGCGCCCCCGGGCCCTCGCCTTTACCGGGATAGGCACTAAGATGTGAGAACCCAGCGGGCAACGGAAGGACGGCCATGGCCAAACTCAGCGTCAACGTCAACAAGATCGCCACCCTGCGCAATTCCAGGGGCGGCGACACGCCGGACCTCATGGCGTTCGTGGGGCACATCATCGGCTTCGGCGCCCAGGGCATCACCGTGCACCCCCGGGCCGACCGCCGCCACATCACGCCGGAGGACGCCCGGGCCGTGGCCCGCGGGGTCACGGCCGTGGAAACCAACTTCGAAGGCGACGTGCGCGAGGAGTTCCTGGACCTGGTGCTGGAATGCAGGCCCACCCAGTGCACCCTGGTGCCGGTCAAGCCGGGCGAGGTGACCAGCAACCACGGCTGGGCGGTGGCCCAGTGGGCCTTCCTGCTGGCGCCGGTGGTGGCGCGGATCAGGGAGGAAGGCATCCGGGTCAGCCTGTTCGTGGAGGCGGGCGACAGCGCCAGCGTGAGCGCCGCGGCGGGCATCGGCGCGGACCGGATCGAGATCTACACGGAGCCTTACGCCGCCGCCTTCCTCCGGGGCGACCCGGGGGCGGAGCTGGCCAAGGTGATCCGCAGCGCCGAAGCCGCCGAGCAGTGCGGCATCCTGGTCAACGCCGGGCACGACCTGACCCACCTGAACCTGCCCCTGCTGGTGCGCGAACTGCCGAACCTGGCGGAGGTCTCCATCGGCCACCACCTGATCAGCCGCGCCCTGCTCACCGGGATGGAGCAGGCGGTCGCCGACTACCTCAAGGCCGCCAAGGCTTCGTCCTAGCCATGTGCGGCCGGTACAACCTGCATTCGCCCATGGAGGACATCGCGGCCCAGTTCGAGGCCGAGGTCCAGGCGGAGTTCGCGCCCCGGCACAACATCGCCCCGACCACGGCGGTCCCGGTGGTGACCGCCCACGCCGCCGGGCGGATCATCCGGCTGCACCGGTGGGGCCTGGTGCCTTCCTGGTCCAGGGACCCGGCCCAGGGCGCGCGCATGGCGAACGCGAGGATGGAAACGGCGGCGGACAAGCCCGCATTCCGGGGGCCGTTCCGGCACGGCCGCTGCATCATCCCGGCCGACTGCTTCTACGAATGGCAGGCGCGCCAGGGCGGGGCCAAGCAGCCTTTCTGCTTCGGCGCCGCGGACGGCGCGCTCCTGGCCCTGGCCGGCCTGTGCGACGTGTGGCGGGGGCCGGACGGCCCGCTGGCCACCTGCGCCATCCTCACCACCAGCGCCAACGCCCTCATGGCGCCCATCCACGACCGCATGCCGGCGCTGCTGGACCGGGCGGACTATGCGGCCTGGCTGGACCCGGGCACCCTGGCGGATCGGCTCAAGGCGCTGCTGCGGCCGTGCCCGGAAAGCTGGCTGCGGGCCTGGCCGGTGGGCCCGAAGGTGGGCAGCGTGCGCAACGAGGGGCCGGAACTCATGGAGCCGATCGATGTCTAGCCAGAACGTGCAGCTGCTCTTCCTGGGGGCCGTGGTGGCCCTGCTGGCCCTGTTCCACTGGATCCGGCGCTTCTTCTGGGTCTTTTCGGTGCTGGTGCTGCCGGGGACCTTCGCCCACGAGTGCTGCCACCTGCTGCTCGGCCTGGCGCTCAACGGCCGGCCCGCCGGGTTCAACCTGCTGCCCCGGCGCGCCGAGCGGGGCTGGGAGATGGGCTCGGCGACCTTTTCCAACCTGCGCTGGTACAACGTCTTCTTCGTCGGCATGGCGCCGCTGCTGCTGCTGCCCGCCGCCTACGGCCTGATGCGCTGGCGCCTGGGCGGCCATCCGGCGCTGGACTGGCAGGAAGTCCTGGCGGTCTACCTCGTCGCCAACCTGGTCTACGCCGCGCTGCCCTCCTGGCAGGACTTCAGGCTGGCGGCGCGCTCCCCCATCGGCTGGCTGCTGCTGGCCGCGGGGGCCGCCTACGCCTGGCACCGCTACGAGGCCGTCTCCGCCCCGGTCAGTGCTCCGCCGGCAGCGGCCCCCGCCCCGCATGCGTCTTCCGCATGAGGAAGATCAGCGGCAGCAGGATGATGCACAGCACGCCCATGACCCAGAAGGTGTCGGCGAAGGCCATCATGCTGGCCTGGCGCAGCAGGGTGCCGTAGGCCAGGCCCTGGGCCTGGCGGGCGGCGTCCGGCGCCGAGGCGCCGCCGGCCACCAGCACCTGGGTGGAGCGCGGCAGGAAGCCCTGGTAGGCGAGGCTGGCGGGGTGCAGGTTGGCCACCAGGTTGGCCTGGTGCACCTGGCCGCGGCGCGCCAGGATGGTGCTCACCATGGCGATGCCGGTGGAGCCGCCGATGTTGCGCACCAGGTTGAGCATGCCCGAGGCGTAGCTGGTCTTGTCCGGAGTGATGTTCTGGAAGGCGGTGACGTTCATGGGCACGAACAGGAAGGCCAGGCCCAGGCTCTGCACCATGCGCGAGATACATGGCGGTGGCGAAGTCCACCTGCAGGTTGAATTTCGACATCCACAGCAGCCCCAGGCCGCAGGTGATGAAGCCGGAGGCGATCAGGAAGCGGGTGTCGGAGTGGCGCAGCAGCACCGCCACCACCGGCATCATCACCAGGATCACCACGCCGCCCGGGCTGAGGATCCGCCCGCTGAGCGAGGCCGTGTAGCCCAGCAGGGTCTGCAGGAAGATCGGCAGCAGCGCCAGCGCTGCCGTAGAGCACGAAGCCCAGCACGAACAGCATGACGGTGGACACCGCGAAGTTGCGGTCCTTGAGCAGGCGCAGGTCGATGATCGGGTGGTCCTTCTTCAGCAGGTAGAACACCACCCCCACCAGGCAGACCACGGCCACCACGGCGGCAGGCGACGATGAGGTTGGAGCCGAACCAGTCCCGGCGCTGGCCTTCGTCCAGCACGATCTCCAGCGCGGCCAGGCCCAGGGTGAGCATGCCGATGCCCAGGTAGTCGATGCTGGAAGCCTTCCTTGATGGAGACGCGCTTGAGGGTCGGCGGATCGAAGACCAGGCGGTAGGTCAGCGCCAGGGACAGGATGCCGACCGGGATGTTGATGAGGAAGATCCAGTGCCAGCTGTAGTTGTCGGTGATCCAGCCGCCCAGCACCGGGCCGACGATGGGCGCCAGCACCACGCCCATGCCGTAGAGCGCCATGGCCGCGCCGCGCTTCTCGTGCGGGAAGGTCTCCACCAGGATGGCCTGGGAGGTGGGCTGCAGGGCGCCGCCGCCCAGGCCCTGCATGACCCGGAAGCAGATCAGCCAGGGCAGGCTCGGGGCCAGGCCGCAGAGCATGCTGGACACCGTGAACAGGGCCACGCAGGTCATGTAGAAGCGCTTGCGGCCGAACAGGCTGGACAGGTAGCCGCCCAGGGGCAGCACCACGGCGTTGGCCACCAGGTAGGAGGTGAGCACCCAGGTGGCCTCGTCCACGGTGGCCGAGAGGTTGCCGGCGATGTGCGGCAGGGCCACGTTGGCCACGCTGGTGTCCAGCACCTCCATGAAGGTGGCCAGCATGACCACCATGGCGATGAGCCAGGGGTTGACGACCCGGTGCGGGGCCTTGGATGCATGGGCGGGATCCCTTTCAGCTCGGTGAAGATGGTGGCGTCGACGTTCATGCCCGGGCGCAGCACCACCTTCTGGGCGTCGCCGGGGTCCAGCACGATCTTCACGGGGATGCGCTGCACCACCTTGACGAAGTTGCCCACGGCGTTCTCGGGCGGCAGCAGGCTCAGGCGCGAGCCGGTGGAGCCGGCCACGGAATCCACGGTGCCCTGCAGCACCTGGCCGTTCATGTCGACGGTGACCTCGGCCGCCTGGCCCGGATGCACGCTTGGTCAGCTGGGTCTCCTTGAAGTTGGCGGTGACCCAGGTCTGGCTGCAGCGGCACCAGGGTGAGCAGGCCCTGGCCGGGCTGGATGATCTGGCCCGGGCTCCACGAACTTGCGGGTGACCACGCCGTCCACCGGGGCGATGATCCGGGTGTAGCTCAGCTGCAGCTTCAGGGCCTCCAGGTTGGCCTGGGCGGCCTCCACCTCGGCGTTGGCCTGGCCGACCTTGGCCTCCTGGGCGCCGACGTTGGCGCTGCGGATCTCGGCCTCCTGGCGCACGCTGGCCAGGCGCCGCTGGGCGGCCCTCCACTCGCTTTCGGCCACGTCGGCCTGGGTCCGGTAAGTGGTCGAACTCCTGGGCGGAGATCTCCTGGCGCTCGGCCAGGGGCGTGGTCCGCTGCAGGTCGGCCCTGGCCTTGTCCAGGGTGGCCTTGCGCGCGTCCAGGTTGGCCTCGGCCACCTGCAGGTCGGAGCTCTGCGGCCTGCTCCAGGGACACCTTGGCCTTGGCGTCGTCGGCCCTGGCGCCCTGCACCTGGGCCAGGGCCTGGCCCAGGGCGGCCTCGGCCTGGTCCACCTTGCTCTGCAGGTCCCGCGCGTCCAGCTGCACCAGCAGGTCGCCGGCCTTCACCGGCTGGTTGTCGTCCACCAGGATCTTCTCGACGCTGCCGTAGACCTTGCAGGAGACGGGCACCAGGTGCCCGTCCACCTGGGCGTCGTCGGTGCTGACCCGGTCGCGGTAGTGGTAGTACATCGCGCCGCCGCCCACCAGCCAGGACGGCCACGATGACGATCAGGGCGATGCCGGCCGCGGCGGGTCGCGGCCTGCTGGGGCCTGGGTTTCGGGGTGTTCGGTCATCTCGGTCATGGCCGGCTCCATCAGCGATCGAAAAGGGGTTCCAGCTGGCCCATGGCCCGGGCCAGGTCCGCGCGGGACTGGTTGAGGCGGTAGAGGGCGTTGATCCTGTTGTCGGTGGCCCGGGCCAGCTCATCCTGGGCCTGGATCACCTCGATGTTGTTGCTGACGCCGGCCTCGAAGCGGTGCCGGGCCTGCTCGCAGGGCCTCCGTGGCCAGGTCCACGGCCTGGGCGGCCACCTCCACTTCGCTCCGCTCGGCGCGCCAGCTCCGCCTGGGCCACCTGGACCTCCTGGCCCACCTGGGCCTTCAGGCTCCCGGCGCTCCTCCTGGATGCTGGAGAGCTCCTCCTGGGCCCTGGCGGTCTCGGCCGAGATCCGGCCGCCGGTGAACAGCGGCACCCGCACCCCCAGCGTTGACGGTGTAGGTGGAGACCCAGGTGCTGGTCTGGAGGCCCGTGCTGCCGTAGCTGGCGGAAGCCACCACCGAGGGCAGCCGCAGGTTCCGGGCGGCGTCCTTGAGGTTCTCCTGGGCCCGCTCCCGGGCGTCCAGGGAGGCCAGTTCCGGCCGCTGGTCCAGCCCGGCCCGGTAGGCGTCCTGGAAGGTGAACTGGGGCAGGGTGGGCGCGGCGAGGCTGTCGGTCGCCTCCACCCGGGTGGCCGGGTCCAGGTTCAGCAGCCGGACCAGGCCGAACTGGGCGGTGCTGCAGCTGGGTGTCGGCCTGGATGAGGTTCTGCCGCTCGTTGCGCAGCTGGACCTGGGCGCGCAGGGTGTCCAGCCGGGTGCCCAGGCCGTTCTTCTGCTGGTCCTCGGCCAGCTGCTCCAGGGCCTGGGCCAGGTCCACCCGGGACTGGGCGGCCTTGACCGCTTCGGTGGAACGCTGGGCCCGCAGGTACTGCCCCACCACCAGCGCGGCGATCTGCTCCCGGACCTCCCTGGCCTTGGCCCTGGCCGACTGCTCGCCGCTCCTGGGCCGCCTTCCAGCGGTTCCAGAGGGACAGGTCGAACAGGGGCATGCTGGCCTGGACGTCGACGATGCCCCAGTTGTAGGGGGGGATGTTCAGGTAGGCGGGCTCGGGCGAGCCGAAGGCGGTGTCCAGGTTGGGCTTGATCCGCTGGCCCATGGGCGTCGGCCTCCAGCGCGGGCATCAGGGAGGAGGCCGCCGTCCGGCGGTCCTCCTGGCTCTGGGCGATGGCCAGCAGCGAGCGGTGGACCTCGGGGTTCTGGTCCAGGGCGGTGCGCAGGGCCTGGTTGAGGGTGAGGGGCAGCGGCGGCGGCCGGCGTCCGGGCTGGCCGCGGCCAGGCCGACGCCGGCCGGCAGGCCAGGCCCAGCGCGGCCAGCCAGCACCAGCGCAGCCGGCGCCGCCCCGGTCTCCCGGCCCTGGATGATGGAATCCACCAGCGGCCCCACGTAGCAGCCGCTGCCCAGCAGGGCGCAGCCCTCGAGGTGCAGCTGCACCAGCAGCTCGCGCCCGGCCTCGTCCACGAACGAGACCAGGCGCAGGTCGATCACCGCGTCCCGGGGCTGGACCCGGCCCTGCCACTCGCTCCAGGCCTTGGCCAGTTCGGCGACCCAGGGGCCGGCCAGCTTGCCTTCCAGGGACAGGGTGAGCTTGGCGTCCTGTTCCTTGGGGGTGATGCGCAACATGAAAACCTCCAGCCCGATTCTTAAAGTGTTAAGCAATCCTTGTGCCTGAATGTAATTGTTAAGAACAAGTTTGTTACAATTAATCTCGCGGTCAAGTGCCGAAAATAAGCTGCCGAAATGTGGGCAGAGTGCCGAAATATCGGCTGATCCTTCTGTCCGGGGCGGGCTGGAACGGCGGGACCCGGGGGGCGTCTAATGGACCAGAGAGGTGCCCTCGCCCATGCCCCCCATACCGAACCTGAACCATGGCCTCATCGGCAACGGCAGCCTGCTGGCGCTGGTCTCGCCCACCAGCGCCATGGAGTGGCTTTGCCTGCCCCGCTTCGACGGGCCGGCCGTGTTCGCCCGGCTGCTGGACGCGCGCGCGGGGGGCGTGTTCCGGATCCTTTCCGGGGCGAGGAGGTGGCCGGGCGAGATGGGCTACCTGCCCAACACCAATATCCTGCGCACCCGCTTCGACCAGGGCGAGCGCGCAGCTGGGAGCTGATCGATTTCGCGCCGCGGCTGCCCAGGGACTGGGGCGAGGAGGGGCCCATCCGGCTGATCCGGCTGCTGCGGCCCCTGGGCGGGCGGGTCCGGCTGTCGGTGGACTTCGATCCGCGCCTGGACTACGGGCGCGGCCCCACCCGGATCCTGGTGCGGCACGACGCGCATCGAGGTGCAGGGCGCCGGGCGGCCCGCTGTTCCTGCAGACCAACCTGCCCCTGAGCTACATCGAGGGCGGGCGGGAGTTCACCCTGGACGGCCCGGTGTTCCTCTGCCTTTCCTACGGCGCGGCGCCGGCCATGACCCTGTGCCGGGTGCTCCAGGAGCTCGAGCTCACCACCGACGGCTGGGAGCGCTGGTCCAAGACCTGCGGCCTGCCCCTGTTCCAGCCCGAGATGGTGCTGCGCTCGGCCCTGTGCCTGAAGCTGCACGCCTACGAGGACACCGGCGCCATCATCGCCGCCGCCACCACCAGCATCCCCGAGGCCATGGGCACCGGGCGCACCTGGGACTACCGCTACTGCTGGCTGCGCGACGCGGCGTTCGTGGTGGAGGCGCTGCGCCGCATCGGCCACCTGCGCGAAGGCGAGCGGTTCCTGCGCTACCTGCGCAACGTGGCCGAGGCCGGCCCGCTCCAGCCCCTGTACGGCATCGACGGCGGGCTGGCGGCGGCGGAGCAGGTCCTGGACCATCTGGCCGGCTTCGGCGGCCAGGGGCCGGTGCGGATCGGCAACGCCGCGGTGCTCCAGCGCCAGCACGACCTGATGGGCGAGCTGGTGCTCTGCCTGGAGACCATGCTGCGCGACCCCAGGCTGGCCCACGACGAGGGCAACCTGCGCTTCTTCCCCCTGGTGCGCCGGCTGGTGGAGGAGGCCATCGCCCTGGCGCCGCAGCCGGACACCTCCATCTGGGAGTTCCGCAGCCTGCTGGGCCACTACACCTTCTCCCGGGCCATGTGCTGGGCGGCGATCCACCGGGGCGCCGCCATCGCGCGGAGCTTCGGCGAGTTCGCCCTGGCCCGGGAATGGGACGCGGCCGCCGGGCGCGAGCAGGCGAGTGATCCTGCGAGCGCGGCTTCAACACCGGGCTGGGCTTCTTCACCCAGACCCTGGACGGCGTGTTCCCGGACGCCTCCCTGCTCCTGCTGCCGACCCTGGGCCTGATCGAGCCCCGGGACCCCCGCTTCCTGTCCACCCTGGACCGCTACGGAGATCTGCTCACCGACAACGGGCTCATGCTGCGCTACCGCAACCCCGACGATTTCGGCACGCCCACCAGCGCCTTCACCATCTGCTCGTTCTGGTGGGCCGAGGCGCTGGCCCTGGCGGGCCGCCTGGAGCAGGCCGTGGAGGTGTTCGAACGGGTCTGCGCCTTCGCCAACCCGGTGGGGCTGTTCTCCGAGGACATCGACCCGGCCACCGGGCGGCTCCTGGGCAACTTCCCCCAGGCCTACACCCACGTGGGCCTGATCAACGCCGCGGTCACCATCTCGGAACTGCTGGAGGCCCGGGACGGGCAGGTGCGGGCCTGGTCCTCGCCCGCCACTTCCCTGTGGGAGCCATCCGTGGTCAGCTGATCCGGGGCGGGCGCCCCGGGAGGATCCCATGGACGACCTTTGGCAGGCCTTCGCAGCCCAGGCGGAAGCGTTCCGGAGCACCCTGCGCGGCCGTCCGGTGCTGCCCACCCTGGATCTCGCCAACCTGCGCCGGGACCTGGCCCGGCGCTATGATTTCAAGGAGCCGGTCCCGGCCGGGCGGCTGCTGGACGAGGTGGGCGGGCTGCTGGCCGAAGGGCTGGTGCAGATCACCCATCCGCGCTATTTCGGCCTGTTCAACCCCAGCGTGCTGCCGGTGGCGGTGCTCGGCGAGGCGCTGGCGGCGCTCTACAACCCGCAGATGGCGCTCTGGGCGCACGCGCCGGCGGCCTGCGAGCTGGAATACCGGGCGCTCGCCGCCCTCCAGGGGCTGTTCGGCTGGGATGCGTCGGCGACCCTCGCCAACTTCACCTCCGGCGGCATGGAATCCAACGCCTCCGCGTTGCAGTGCGCGCTGGCCTGGAAGTTCCCGGGCTGGGACCAGGAGGGCCTCACCGCGCTCGGCCTGCGGCCCACCCTCTACCTTTCCGCCGACGCCCATCACAGTTTCGTCAAGGCCGCGCGCAGCGCCGGCCTTGGCACGTCGGCGGTGCGCGTGGTGCCGCTGGACGCCGGGCGCAAGCTCGACCTGACGGCGCTGGAGGCCATCCTGGCCGAGGACCGGGCCGCGGGGCGGCACCCCTTCCTGCTGGTGGCCACCCTGGGCGCCACCGGCACCGGGGTGATCGACCCGGTCGGCCCCATGCGCGGGCTCGCCGACCGGCACGGCCTCTGGCTGCACGCCGACGCCGCCTGGGGCGGCGGCGCACTGCTCAGTCCGCGCCTGCGCCCGGCGCTGGCCGGCATCGAGCGGGCCGATTCGGTCACCTGGGACGCGCACAAGTGGATGTCGGTGCCCATGGGCTCGGGCATGTTCTTCTGCCGCCACCCGGAGGCGGCGCTGCGGGCTTTCGCCATCAACGCCGCCTACATGCCGCCGCACCAGGGGGAGGGCGTGGTCGACCCGTTCGGCGCCTCGGCCCAGTGGTCGCGCCGGAGCATCGGGCTGAAGGTGTTCATGGCCATGGCCGAGCTGGGACTGGAAGGATACGGGGAACTCGTCGACCGGCAGGCCCGGCTCGGCGACTACCTGCGCCGGCGGCTGGTGGAACAGGGCTGGAGCCTCGCCAACGAGACCCCGCTGCCGGTGGTCTGCTTCCACCGTGACGGGGTGGATACGGCCGCGCTGCTCGCCCGGGTCCTGGGCGG
This sequence comes from uncultured Holophagaceae bacterium, assembly GCA_963717275.1. Lineage (GTDB taxonomy): Bacteria > Acidobacteriota > Holophagae > Holophagales > Holophagaceae > Mesoterricola. The sequence goes on along the minus strand of CAVQVX010000001.1, from coordinate 253,043 downwards.
GGGCAAGGTCTGGATCTCGTCCCTGGCCCTGCCGGGCGGACCCGACGTGCTGCGCGCCTGCATCACCAGCTACCACACCACCGAGGCGGACGTCGAGACGCTGCTGGAGGCCCTGGGAGCCTGACTACGTATTAGAAGGCCCCCAGCCAGCAGAGGAAGGGCGCAAGCGGGGTTTCCGCCATGGCATTGACCAGGCGTTCATCGGCTGTCATGAAGATGCCGCCTTCGGTTTCCGCCACCGCCAGGTACAGGGAGTCATGGAAGCTGCGGCCATGGTTCAGGGCGATGGCCAAGGCCCTGGGCTGGTAGGGCCCGCTGGCGAGAATCCGGACAGGGGCCAGGGTGGCGATGCCGCGCTGGGCCGCCATGGCCTGTTCCGCGCTCATGGCGCCCCGCTGGACCTTCTTCCAAAGCACGTTGCCAAGCTCGATCGGCATCAGGTCGGGCGCCAGGAACCGGCGCCGGGAAGCCATGAGCGCCCTGGCCTGGTCGGTCAGCGGCTCGATGCTGATGGCCTTCACCAGGATGGATGCGTCCAGAACCAGGGGCCTATCGCTCATTCCGGGATTCCCTGAGCAGTTCCACGGAATCAGAGCCGGACTGCTGGCCCACCTGGGTGCGGAAGCCGTCCATCCAGGCCAGCCAGGCGGAGTGGTCGCTGAGCGCCGCTTCGTCCTCGAGGATCGCGCGCACTTCCGCCTGGAGGCTGCGCCCGTGCAGGGCCGCCCTGGCCTTCAGCCGGTTCACGGTCTCGGCTTCCATATCCCGGACCAGCACATTGACCATGGGTCCCTCCGCTTGCATAATGATAGCGTCCTGGGCCGGGGCTTGCCACACGCGTTCAGGCTTCCCGCCCGCCGATTCCCAGCTTGCCCATGCGGCTCTGCAGGGTGGTCCGCTTCAGGCCCAGCCGCGCCGCGGCGCCGTCCTTGCCGCCGACCTTGCCGCCGGTTTCGCGCAGGGCCTTGAGGATGTGCTCCCGCTCGGCCTGCTCCAGGGTGGGCACGGGCTCGGCGGCGGCGGGCCTGGCGCGCCGCGCAGTTCCGCCACCGGCACCTGCAGCTCCCGGCCCTGGCTGAGGATCACCGAGCGCTCGATGACGTTCTCCAGTTCCCGGATGTTGCCGGGCCAGTGCCAGGCCTGGAGGGCCTCCATGGCCCGGGTCGGGATGGTGTCGATGGGCCGGTGCATGCGCTGGGCGAACTTCTGGGTGAAGTAGCGCACCAGGCACCGGGATGTCCTCCTGGCGCTCGCGCAGGGGCGGGCATGCGGATGGGGAAGACGTTGAGGCGGTAGTAGAGGTCGGCGCGGAAGCTGCGCGTCCCCGACCATGGCGGCCAGGTCGCGGTTGGTGGCGGCGATCAGGCGCAGGTCCACCTTGCTGCGTGCGGGTGCTGCCCAGGCGCTCGAACTCGCGCTCCTGGATGGCCCGGAGCAGCTTGGGCTGCAGCTCCAGGGGCAGGTCGCCGATCTCGTCCAGGAACAGGGTGCCCTGGTGGGCCAGTTCGAGCCGGCCCATCTTCTGGCTGAGGGCGCCGGTGAAGGCGCCCTTCTCGAAGCCGAACAGCTCGCTCTCCACGCAGCCCGCTGGGGATGGAGGCGCAGTTGATCTGCACGAAGCCGGCGTCCTTGCGCGCGGCTGAGCTGGTGGATGGCCCGGGCGATCAGCTCCTTGCCGGTGCCGGTCTCGCCCAGGATGAGCACGGTGGCGTCCGACGGCGCCACCGTCTCCACCTGGCGCAGCACCCGCTGCAGGCTGGGGCTGCGGCCGACGATCTCCAGGCCGAAGTCCCGCTCCATCTCCTCCTGGAGGTAGAGCTTCTCCTCGGCCAGCTTGTCCTTGAGGGCCTGGATCTCCTGGTAGGCGAAGGCGTTGTCCAGGGCGATGGCCACCTGGGCCGCCACGCTGGAGAGCAGCGCGAGGTGTCTCCGCGGTGAAGGCGCCCTCCACGGCGGCTGCCGAAGTTGAGCGTGCCCATCACCCGGGAGCGGGAGATCAGCGGGATGACGCAGAGCGACAGCGATGCCCTCGCCCTGGATCAGCACCTGGGGGATGGGGGCGGGGAAGCGCGTCCAGGTCGGCCCGGCTGAACACCAGCGGCGCGCCGGAGGTCCATGGCCCGCTGGCTGGGGCCCGTCGGGCACGGTGAGGAACTGGTTCTCCTGCATGAGGCCGCGGCCGGTGGGGAAGTCCAGGTAGCGGATCTGGGCCTCGCCGGCGCCCTCCTGGGCCAGGACCAGCATCATGCCGTCGTACTGGAAATGCCGGCGCAGGGTGGAGGTGATGGCCTGGAACAGGTCCCGCGGGTCCCGGTGCTCCACCAGCTCGTTGGTGATCTCCAGCAGGATCCGCTGCTGGTCCCGCTCCCGGACCAGGCTGCAGGTTGAGCGCGTCCAGCTGGCGCAGGCGCAGGATGCGCAGGGCGAAGGAGGCCAGGTACCGGGCCAGGAACACCAGGTAGCTGGGGCCCGCGCCCTGGAAGGCGCCGGGCGCGCCGGCTGGCCAGGCTCAGGCCGCCCACCAGCCGGTCCGGGGTGCGCAGCGGGAGCAGGACCAGGGCCGGGAACTCCCGCCGCAGCCTCGGGCGGCACCGGCGTCGGCGCGGCCCGTGGCGCCGGCGGCCTCCAGGCTCCAGAGGTCCTCCTGCAGGTTCCGGGTGTGCTCCACCAGCCCGGCCACCGGCTCCACCATGGTCAGGACGCCGTCCGGCTCCAGCCGCGCCGCCCACTGGATCACCTCCAGGCCCTCCTCGGGCTCCCCGAACCACAGCGCCAGCCGGTCCACCGGCAGTTCCTCGCGCAGCAGCTTGAACAGGGTGGGGCCCAGGGTGGCCAGGTCGCGGCAGGGGCCCAGCACCGAGGAGGCGTCCAGCAGCCGGGCCAGCCGGGGCAGGTCCATGTCCTGGAAGGCCCGGGAAGGCCTCGGGGTGGAGGGCGCGCGGGTCAAGGGGGGCTCCATGGCTCCAGGCAGTCTAGCCTATTCCTCGACCCAGGCCGCGGAGAAGCCCACGCTGTTGGCGCCGTAACTGGATCCACATGAAGCCGTCCACGCCCCAGGAGGGGCCCCAGGAGTTCTTCAGCAGCCAGGCGCCCTTAGCGTCGTCCCAGCCCACCAGCATGATGGCGTGGTCGCACGGGCTGGCGTTGTCGGTGGCGGTGAAGACGCCGCCGGTGTAGGCCTGGAAGTAGTTGTCGGCGTAGACGCAGGCGGAGACGCTGCCGTGCTGGCAGATGGCGGCCTTGATGGCGGAGACGGAGGGGATGCCGTCGCTCGACCCCACGTAGCCCCAGCGGGCGACCGGGGTGTAGCGGGCCCGGCCGGGCACGGCGCAGGCCACGGAGGCGGCCACGTAGGGGAAGGCGACGGCGGGCACGGCGCCCGGGTAGTAGCCCTGGGATCCGGCGTTGGCCGGCTCCAGCATGTCGAACGCGAAGTTGCCGCCGTCGCAGCTCCCAGCCCCAGGGATTGCAGGACTGAGCACCTGCTGCTCGGACAGCGGCGTGCCGCCGGAGCTGCAGTTGATCTGCCCGTCGGCCGTGACGACACCGGGCGCCGCGCCATGGGCCTTCAGCCAGGCCCCCTCGACGCTGCCGATGGTGGAGAAGGCCCAGCAGCTGCCGCACTGGCCCTGGTCCTTGACGTCGCTGAACACGCCGACGTAGGCCGAGGGCAGCGCCTGCGGGGCTTCGGCCCATTCGTAGTTGGCGAACCCGCCCGGCTCGTGGGCCAGGAACTCCGCGGGGCGCAGGGCGGGCTTGAAGCCTTTGAGGTGCGCGAGGTCGTACTGCATGGCCGGGTTGACTCCCACCTGGAAACGCCAGCCGCGGGCGGCGATCTCGGAGCGCATCCGGTCGACCGTCGCGGACAGCCGCGGATCGTAGTTCACCCCGGCCTGCAGGAGCGGCGCGGCCGCCAGGGCCAGGGCGAGGAGGGTGGTGGGGGAGGTGAAGGTGCGCAAGGTGGAACTCCGGGGTGTGGGGTTTGAAGGCGCGGACCCTTTCCCACCCCGGCGCAGGCCGGTGGTCTCAGGGTCGTCGGGGCGGGCGGGGTGGGCCGAGATCGGGGTGCCCGCTTCCCGCCCATCAAGGTCGGCGATTGAGACTCCCGCGCAAGGCCGCGCGGCCTTGACGTGACGGCGATCAATTGGCCCGTCCATCTCCGCGGATTGGCGCGGGGTCTGCCTTGGCCGGGCGGCCGGGCGTCAATCCCAGCGCCCCTCCGGCCGGTTTTTCCAGGCCCAGATGATGTAGTCGACGTTCTGCGCCTTGCCGCCCAGGTCGCGCAGGCGGGTCATGAGCTGGCCCCGGTGGTGCTGGGTATGCATGGCCACCTGGGTGAGCGCCTCGGCCACGGTCACGTCGCAGGGCGGGCCGGGGAACCAGGGGACGCGCACGATGCGGGCGATGTCGGCGGGCGCCATGGTCCTGAAAAGGTCGCTGAAGGCGTCGTGGTTGGACCTGGTGACGGCGCGCAGGCGCTGGAATTCCGGGATGGGCTTGTCGCCCGGGAACAGCACCTCCTCGCCGCGCAGCACCATGAGGAAGGCGCACTGCACATCGGCGGTGTGCTGCATGCGCTGGAGCAGGTCGGGGTCGTCCTGCAGGCCGGACCTGGCCCAGACGTGGAACCAGATGCAGTCGGCCCAGGCCATGTGGCCGTGCATGTCCTTGAGATGGTCGAACAGCGGCTCCAAGGTGGCGGGCATGGCAGCCTCCCGCCATGGAGCATAGCCGAAAATGCCGTATAATCGGCCCTTTCGGGATAACGCTGGAGGATGGCGATCAAGTGAGATACCTGTTGGTGTTTTTGGGCGGAGGCCTCGGCGCGGTGCTCCGCTACTGGGCCCAGGGGGTGGTCGCCGGGCGCATGGGCGGCGGTTTCCCTTACGGCACGGTGCTGGTGAACATCATCGGCTGCTTCGTCATCGGCCTGCTGATGGTCGGGCTGGAGGAGCGCTTCCTGGCCACGCCGGCCCTGCGCCTGTTCCTCACCGTGGGCATCCTGGGCGGGTTCACCACCTTCTCGTCGTTCAGCTTCGAGACCATGGCCCTGTTCCGGGACGGCGAAGCCGCGCTGGCCCTGGTCAACGTCGCCGTATCGGTGCTCGTGTGCCTGAGCGCCACATGGACCGGGATGAAGCTCGGCCGACTGGTCTAGGAGCCTGACTACGTATTAGAAGGCCCCGCGACGACGTCTGGAGGCCCGATCGTCGTGCGCAAGGCCCGCAGGAGGATGTTAATGCATCCTTCAAGGGACTTGCACACGAGAAGCGGGCCTCCAGACGTCGCCCTTCGGGTGATGGCAGATCTTTGCACCACTTGGGTCCACTTGATGTGGACCCAAGTGGTGCAAAGATCGGCAATCCTGCGTTACGCTCGGCGAACGATTATCCAAATCGCTCACCTCGCGTGCCTTGTCTTGCCATGGCCGGTGCCATCATCGCGGGGCCTTCTAATACGTAGTCAGGCTCCTAGGCCTGACGGTTCAGCTCAAGCAGCAGGTCAGCGAGCATGCCACGGAAATCCACGTCGGAAACCCGCCGGGAGATGTGGGCGAGGCTGCGCAGCAGCGACGGTTGCACCTCGGGATCCCGGCCCAACTGGCAAAAAACCCTTTTTGTCGCGGAAGTCTTGAATCGGTAGTGCGGAAGCAAGCGCCACCCCCTGTGGGAATCCGTTCTGCATGGCTGGTGTCAACTGATGGAGAAGAAGCACCTCAGTTCATGAGCCTCACTGTCCTGGCCATCGTCGTCGGCCGCTTCGATCGCGCCGAGCAGCATCACCTTTTCAGGGGTCAGGCTCCTGGTGCTCCCCAACCAGGCCAGCCCCTCAAGGTCGTCGAACATTCGGTCCCCCGGAAATGACGTCTGGTCAGGCAGCCATGCCATGGAGCCTATTCCCATGATCGATCAGCGAATTCATGAGGTGATCGGGAAAAAACAGTAGGCAGTGGAGGTTTTAAGTCGTTTATTTCTTTGTGCTAGAAGTATCGGTGAGACGATTTTCGACGCAAGTGGTAGAGATCATTTTTTTCAATCGTTGTCTGGATCACGGCGCACAAGGCCGGATCCGGACGAAGGCGTCGGGCCCCGCTACCGGGATTCAAGCCATGCCGTGAAGGCCCGGTCGGCGGATTCCAGGTGCCGCTGCACCGAATCCGCGAACGCCTCCACCAGATCGGCCAGCGGCGGGGCGCAGGGAGCATCCCAGCGGACCTGGTTCTCCCAGAAGCGCTGGATGATCTCCCGGTGCTCCAGTCGATGGGCGGCCAGATCGGGGTAGCCCACGGCCTGGAGGAATGCCTCCTCGGACTTGAAATGCGCGGAGGTCTCTTCGGCCAGCTGGATGAACCGGTATTCCGGCAGCGCGCCGCCCGGATCCTTTTCAAGGGTCGCCGTCAGCCGCAGCAGCAGCCGGTGCAATTCCCGGTGCTGCTCGTCGAGCTGGGGGATGCCAACAGGTGCCGGTCCACTCCTTTGTACGGGTCCCATGGGAACGCCTCTCGCATCAGTAAAAATACTTAAATTGCGAGGCAGCGCCAATAAATTTTACAATCATAGTTCATATATTACAGGGTCATCAATGTGTATTCGCAGCTGGCTTGACCTGTTCGGGTCGAACGTCAACCCCCGCGCGATTCCCGCCCATGGCTTGCCGGCCGGTGCGTGGGAAATGGCGATGTTTGCCTGTTGAAAACGGGTCAAAGCGGCAGGTTGTGCTGGAGGAACTCCCAGATGGCCTGGTACGTCGCCCACACGTGGCGGGGCGCCCTGGGCTCGTGGCCCGACCCGGGCAGCAGGATCAGCGGCGCGTCGAACCCGGCCTCCTGCAGCGCGTCCAGGAACCGCACGGTGTGCTGGAGGTGGACATTCTCGTCCAGGGTGCCGTGGATCAGCATGAGCTTGCCCGAAAGGCGGCCCGCGGCGGCGGTCAGCGCGGCGGCCTGGTAGCCGGCTGGGTTGTCCTCGGGCAGGCCCATGAGCCGTTCCGTGTAGACGCTGTCGTAGAGGCGCCAGTCCGTCACCGGCTCGCCCATGATCCCGAGCTTCCAGGCCCTGCTGTGGGTCAGGGCGTAGCCGGTGAGAAAGCCGCCGTAGCTGAACCCGCACAGCGCGATCCGGTCCATGTCGGCCCAGCCCTGCGCCCGCAGCCAGGCCAGCCCGTCCAGCTGGTCGCGCAGCTCCTGGGCGCCCAGGTTCCGGTAGACGCCCTGGGCGGCGGCGCCCCTGCCGGAGGCGCTGCGGTTGTCGCAGATCCAGACGACCAGGCCCTGCTGGGCCAGGAACTGGTACCAGAGGATGCGCTCGTCGAAGGCGTTGCGCACCATCGGCGCGCCGGGGCCGCCGTAGATCGCCTGGAACACCGGGTATTTCTTCGCGGGATCGAAACCGGGCGGCAGCACCAGCAGGGTCTCCAGGGCGGCGCCGTCGCGCGCGGGCACCTGCTGGAACGACACCCGGCCCCGCCGCAGGGCCCGGAAGGCCGGGCTGGTGAGGCTTTCCTGTTGGCGCAGGATCCGGCCGTCGCGGTCCAGGATGAGCAGCTGGGGCGGGGTGTCCAGATCGCTGAAGCGGTCCACCCAGGCGCTGAAGGCGGCGTTGGGGACCAGGGCATGGGTCCCGGGGCGATCGGTCAGGCGGCGCAGGTTCTGGTTGGGTTCCCGGGCGTCCAGGTCGGCGCTGTAGGCGTCCTGGCCGATCGGGTTCCTCTGGTTGGCGGTGAAGTAGACGCGTCCGGCCTTTTCGTCCACCCCCTGGATGGCGCGCACGTCCCAGGGGCCGGCGGTGAGCGCGGCCCGCACCCGGCCTTCGGCGTCATAGCGGTAGATGTGGCTGAAGCCTCCGCGCGCCGAGCGCCACAGGAAGCCGTCCTCCAGGAACACCGGCAGGGGCAGGCGCCCGATCCAGCCGGACTGGGCCTCCTCGCGCACCAGCACCCTTGGGCCGGCCTCGAAGCGCACGCAGGCCAGCCAGGTCTGGGTGCGGTCCTGGAAGTTCGCCACCAGCCGCCCCTTGGGGTCCCACCCGGCCCCGACGACGAGGACATCCTCGTCGGGGAAGGGGTCATCCATCCAGGCCACGCGCCCGTCCAGCCCGGCCACCCCCAGGTGCGCCACCGGGTTCGCTTCGCCGGGATGGGGATAGTGCTGGGAAATCTCGCGCCGGGGCAGGGCGCGGTCGTCCACCAGGGCGTGCACGGGCACCTGGCTTTCATCCAGGCTCAGGAAGGCGATCCGCCTGGAATCGGGCGACCACCAGAAGGCTCCGGGGCCTTCGCCCCGGAAGATCTCCTCGCGGTAGAGCCAGTCCAGGCGCCCGTTCAGGTGGTCCTCGTCGCCGCCGGCGGTGATGCGCGTCTCCCTGGCGCCGGCCAGGTCGGTCACGTAGAGGTCGTACCCGCGCAGATAGGCCACCTGGGTGCCGTCCGGGCTGAAGGCGGGCGCCACCCGGTCGGCGGGGGCCGCGGTGATGCGGCGGGCGTTCACCTTGCCGGCCGGGTCCACCAGGTAGAAGTCTCCGGCGGCACTGACCAGGAAGGCGTCACCGGCCGGGTTCCAGGTGAACGGCCTGCGCCAGGCCTGCGCCGCGGCGCCTTCCTCCACCCCCGCCCCAGCAAGCGCGGCCACGAACTGGGCCCGGTTCAGCAGCGGCCGGGGTTCCCACCCGGGCGGGGCCAGGCGCTCGATCGCCCCGGCGCCGTCCCGTTCCCGCGGCTCCGCCACCAGCGACCCGTCCGCCCGCCAGTGCAGGTCGGCCGCCGGCGGCTCCACGAACGCCAGCTTCCGGGTGGGGTGGAAAAGGTCCGGAAGGGACAGGCGTCCCGCGTCCTGGGCGCTCAGCGGGAGCAGGAACAGCAACGGCAGCAGGATCCTGAAGGGGAAAAACATGGCTGGTTAATCATGTTTGTTTGGGCGGCGCTGTCAACCGGGCAGCTGCTCGCGAGTCAGGTTTCGGCCGCCGCCGGCGGTGACCAGGATGTCGTCCTCGATCCGGATGCCGCCCAGCGGCGTCAGCTCGTCGATCAGCTTCCAATTGAAGTGCGCGCCCAATCCGTTCTCCCGGAACGGGCGCAGGAGCATCGGGATGAAATAGCAGCCGGGCTCGATGGTGAGCACGTGGCCGGGCTCCAGCACCCGGGTGGTGCGCAGGGTGGGATGGCGGGCCGGGGGCGGGGCGAAGCTGCCGTCCGGCCCGGCCAGCTTGCCGGCCACGTCGTGCACCTGGATGCCCAGCATGTGGCCCAGGCCGTGCGGGTAGAACGGACGGGTGAGGCCCTTTTCCACCGCCTCCTCGGGGCCGGCGTCGAGGATGCGGTGCTCCTTGAGCAGGGCCGCCAGCTTGAGGTGGGACAGGTGGTGCAGCTCGCCGAACGGCAGGCGCGGGGCCACGGCGGCGCAGAGTTCCTGCTGGTTGCGCTCCATGCCCGCCACCAGGGCGGCGAACCGGGGATCGCAGGCGGGGGCGGTGGTGGTCCGGGTGATGTCGCTGGGGTAGCCCAGGTGGCGCGCCCCGCAGTCCAGGAGCAGGGTCCGGCCCTTGCGGAAGTTGCGCTTGTTCTCGTAGTGCAGGGTGGCGCCCTTTTCGTCCAGGGCGACGATGCTGGGGAAGGACAGCTCGTGCTCCAGGCACTCCACCGCCTCCACGAAGGCGTAGTGGATCTCCAGTTCGGAAGCGCCTGCCAGGAAGGCCTGGCGGCCGGCCGCATGGCCTTTGGCGCCCAGCACGGTCGCCTGCTCCAGGCAGTGGACCTCGTAGGGCGTCTTGTAGCTGCGGCCCCAGTCCAGGAAGGCGGTGAGCCCCGCAGGGTTGGGGTCCATGCCGGCGGCCCGGGCCCGGTCGGGGTCATCGCCGAGGTAGGCCGCCCCGGGCGCCGCTCCCAGCTCGGCCCAGACCGCTTCGACCGTCGGCGCCTCGACCAGGTCGAAGCCGGCCAGCCAGAACGGGTCGGCCAGCGGCAGCTGCTCGTACCAGAAATCCTCGGGGGCGTAGCGCACCAGCAGCGGCTTGCGCCCGGGCTGGAGCTTCAGCGCATGGTGCGGGCCGGTGAGCGGGCAGTGGTGGCGGAAGTGCGGCACCGCGTGGAAGGGCGCGTCCTGGTCGTCGGCGAAGTAGGTCGAGGGGATTCCGCTGGATATGACCAGGCTGTCGAAACCATGGAGGGCGAGGGCCTTTTCGGCGCAGTCCAGCCGGGTCCTGAGGTGGTCGAGGAAAAGGTCGGCAAGGGACATCAAGACTCCTGAGTCGGGCGACAGCCGATCATAGCCTAGAGAAACTTCAGCGGCTTCAATTCCGGCGCGAAACCGTGCTTGACTGCTTTTTCATAGAACAGGGCGAGGCTTTCGCGCTCCGCTTCGCCCAGGCTGTAGGAGATGTTCTCGGTGAGGTACTCCTGCAGTTCCGGCTTGGTCCAGCCGATGCTGCGCCAGGCCTCGTCGACCATGGCGGCCAGGTTCTGCCTGCCCATCTCCAGACTCTTGTGGAAGAACGGCCCGGCACCGCCAGGCACGCCCAGGGCCGGCGCGTCCTCGCGCACGCACCAGAGGGCGAAGACGAACGGCAGGCCGGTCCAGGCGTGCCACTCCTCGGCCAGGTCCAGCACCAGCAGCCCCTCCCGCCGGGCGCGCATGGCCACGTCGCCGATCAGGAGGGCCGCGTCGCAGCGGTTCAGCATGGCGGCCTGCTCCGGAGCCATGTCCACCGCCTCGGGCTGCACGCCGAAGCGCTCGCGCAGCAGGATCTGGGCCAGCACGACCGAGGTGCGCGAGGAGGTGTCGAGCGCCAGGCTGCGGATCTCTTCGGGCGGCACCTTGGACAGCACCACCACCGAGCGCACCCGCTTGGGCGAGGCGATGCAGAGGCCCGGCACGATCCGCAGGCCGGGGATCCTCAGGGTACTCGATGGAACTGATCAGGCCGGCGTCCACCTCGCCGTCGCGCAGCCGGTCCGCGCACTGGGAGGGGACTTGAAATTTGAGGTGGAAGTGTTCGAATCCCAAGCCATGCTTGAATCCGTAATTCAGCGGCGCGGCATTGAGATAATCGATGATCGATATCCGGAAGCTGGGTGCGGTGGGCATTTTTAAAGTCTAGACCCGCCTGGAAGTGACTTGCGACATGAAACCGGGAATTCCTTAGACTCAAGCAATGACCCTGCCGACGATCCGCCCTCGCGATGCCGACGACCCCGCGGCGTTCACCCTCGCATTGCCTCCGGGCTACCGGGCCGGCGACATGCTGGCCTACCACGGGCGCGACCCGCTGAGCCTGTCCGAGCGGGTGGAGGGGGCCACCCTGCGCAAGGGCCTGACGGTGGAGGGCCGGGCCACGGTGCTGGAGATGGCGTTCCAGGACGGCGCCGTGCATTGCCGGGTGCCCGGGCCCGGGCTCGGCCCCGGGCCCGCGGCCATGGCCAGCGTGCGGCGGCGGGCGGTGCGCATGCTGGGGCTGGGGACCGACCCGGCGGCCTTCGAGCGCTCGGTGGCGGGCACCGACCTGCAGCCGCTGGTGGCCCTGCGCCCGGGACTGCGCATCCCGCTCACCCCCGACGTGTGGGAAGCCCTGGTCTGGGCCATCCTCGGCCAGCAGGTGAACCTCGCCTTCGCCTATGCGCTGCGCCGCCACCTGACCGGCCTGTGCGGCGGCACCACCGATGCGGGCCTGCGGGTGCACCCCACCGCCGGGGCGGTGGCGCGCCTGGACCCAGGCGAGCTGAAAGCCCTGCAGTTCTCCCGCGGCAAGGCGGAGTATGTCGTCACGCTGGCGCGCAAGGTGGCCTCGGGCGAACTGGCGCTGGAGGCGCTGCCCGACGGGGACGCCGGCGTGGCCGCCTCGAGCCTGGCGGCGGAGCGCGGGGTCGGCCCCTGGACCACCCACTACGTGATGATGCGCGGATGCGGCTTCGGCGACTGCGTGCCGTTGGGCGACGCCGGGCTGACTCTGGCGCTGCAGCGGCACTACCAGCTGGACCACCGGCCCACGGTCAAGGAGACCGCGGCCCTGATGGCGCCGTTCGCGCCGCACCGGAGCCTGGCCACCTTCCATCTCTGGGCCAGCCTGAAAGGAGTGCCCGCATGAGACCCTGGCTGCAGGTCTTCCCGAGTCCCCTGGGACCCCTCACCCTGGCCGCGGATGCGAGCGGCACCCTGGTCTACCTGGGCTTCGGCGAGCGCGACCCTCGCACCCGGCTGCTGGAGGCGCTGGACCCGGAGGCGGCCGCCCTCGCCACCGGCCCGGCCGCGCTGGCGCCTGCGCGAAGGCAGCTGGAGGCCTATTTCCGGGGCGAGCTGCGGGTCTTCGACCTGCCCATCGCGCCCCGGGGCACCCCGTTCCAGCTGCGGGTCTGGGACGAGCTGCTGAAGATCCCCTACGGCGCCACCGTCAGCTACGGCGAACTGGCGCGCCGCCTGGGCGACCCCAACCTGACCCGGGCGGTGGGCGCGGCCAACGGCGCCAACCCCATCTCCATCATCATCCCCTGCCACCGGGTGATCGGCGCCGACGGCAGCCTCACCGGGTACGGCGGGGGGCTTGACGTCAAGCGCGGGCTGCTGGCGCTGGAGCGGGGGCCGCGCCCCGTCGAACAGCCCCGGGTCCGGGGCCTGTTCGACCCGGCGGACGGCTCCTGAGGGCCGGCTTCATTTCTCGAGGCGGTAGTCCACGGTGAACAGCAGGCGCGGGTCTCCGGAAGCCCCGCTGGGCGTGCCCCAGACTTCGCACCTGAAGCCCGCTTCGGTCCCGACGATCACCCAGTAGCGGCTCGGCTCCATGCCGCCATCGCAATCCCCGGCGGCCCTGTCCTTGCAGTCGATGCGGTACTTGCCGCCTTCGTTGGTGGCGTGGTACACCTTCACGGTTTTTTCCACGGTCTTCCTGGCGCCCGCCAAGATCATGCCGAACTCCTTCTTGACGAGGGTCCGGTCGTTCCAGGTCCACTCCTCGTGGTACTTGGTGTTGACCCTCTTGGTGTCCAGGATGTTGGTGCCGTCCTTCAGTTCAACCTCGGCGGTCCATTCGGAGCCGTTCAGGTCCTGCCTGACCGAGATGGCTTTCCCCTCGTAATGGCCTGGATTGATCTGGTCGCTCCGGGCTTGGGACGCCAGGACGGCCGCCAGTGCTGCGCAAACGATTTGCCTGTGCATCGGGGACCTTTCAGGGAATGGTGATGGTGGAACGCGTGGGTAGTATATTTTTGCGAGTGGGATTCCGCAAGTTAACTATTTCACAAGCGGGTCGGCCCTGAAAGTGAGGGAACCCTGGCTTCGCGGAGGGTTTGGTACAGCGGTCTTGATGAAAAAGACCAGACGCAGAGTTCGCCGAGGAGCAGAGGACACTGAGAACTGAATGGTTAGCGGGGAAGAGGTTCCGACCCACTCGTCGCATGGCCCTCAAGGCCCCGCCGAAGGCGGGGTCCCTGGGCTGTGCCCGGGGAGTTCGGAAGGCAGGCCCCCCCGAATGCACATGGGGTTTCCGCTGTACCAACGCGCTACCGAAATGCCATGTGCATTTGGGGGGGCCTGCCTTCCGAACCCTGGAGGGCCATGCTTGCCGGACGCATGGGTGGCCGCGTGACTCATTGCTGAAGTGACCCATCTCCGCTATCAGCGTTGGGCCACTTGGTTCCCGCTGACTGACGGGGTCTGGGTGGCCGAATTTGGTCCAGCGGCAATTGTCCATGCTTTCTAAGGACGGATGACAGGGGCGATGCATGGTCCAAAACATCGCCCAGGAAGGCCTGGTCGATGTCCTTCAGGGTGCCCCACTTTCATCTCGGTTTCTCAGCAATTCCGAGATGCCTGAAGGCCACTGCTGCCGACCTGTTTTCCGATGGATTCGGTGAACTCCGAGAAAGGGCCTATCGCCGAGGGTGAGACGCAGTGCGTCTCACCCTCGGCGATAAGTTCTTTGCCCCGAGTTGTCTGGATGACCGGATCAAAACGCCCTTGGACCACCTGGCGCAGGTTCCTCGTGAAAGGCCAGCCTTCGTCCGTGTGGGTCGGGGTCATCACTCAAATCCGTGAAGAACCGATTTTTTGGGCACCGCATGCATTTTCCGCTCAAGTTCCCGTCATTCGGTGCCGATTGGGCTGGCATGGAAGCCGGAGCTCTGCCTGGCCGTGCGACCTGACCTGATTGGAACGCCTGGGTCATCTTTTTGGTGTTCTTTCCTGCCTCGTTCCGAGGGAGCCCCGCATGTCTGTTCCGCCCTGCCGGGTCGGCATACAGGTCGAGGGCCTCTCCGTACCCCATCTTGGCCACCGAAAGAACTGATCAAGGAGGAGCCATGACGCACTCAAGTTTGGCCCGGAAACTCGGCCTGCCGGCGGCCGCACTGTCCATCGCGCTGCTCACCGCCTGCGGCGGCGGCGGCAGCCAGGGGGATACGGATCCCGCCCAGCCGCTGCCCACGGACACCGTCACCGGCACCGTGACGTTCAAGGGAGCCCCCCTCGCGGGCGCCCAGGTCCTGCTCTACACCTGCAATTCGAACTACTTCGCGCAGACCGCGACCACCGACGCCAACGGCGGGTTCAGCTTCGCCGGGCTGGGCACCACGGGCGATTGCCCCGCCGAATGGCTCTTCTGGGTCATGAAGGACGGCTATGGGTTCCTGCCGTGCGGTGGGCAGCGGCGCCAGGGCGGTGCGCGCCGGCTGCAACAACTTCCTGATGGGATACAACACCGGCGGGGTCGGGCTGAACGTCACGGGCATCGACTATGTCTCCCTGACGAACGGATCCCTGAGCGGGGCCGATTTCACCGCCTACGACGGCAGCCAGCCGCTGGTGAACGTCGCCCGGACCGGCCAGACGACCAGCTATGCCCCCGGCGACGACGCCGCGAAGCTGGCGGGGGTCCCCTGGCCGGCGGCACGCTTCACCGACAACCAGGACGGCACCGTCACCGACCAGCTGACCGGCCTGGTCTGGATGAAGAATGCCGGGGCCTTCAGCGCCGACGACCTGGCCGAACGCCCTGGCCGAGGTCGGCCGGCTGGCCAGCGGCAGCAACGGGCTGAGCGACGGATCCAAGGCCGGGGACTGGCGCCTGCCCAACCTCAACGAACTGGAAAGCCTGGTCGACGTCTCGCAGAGCCAGCCCGCGCTGCCGGCGGGCAACCCCTTCACCGAGGTCCCCACGGGTTCCAGCGCCATCTACTGGTCCTCCACACCCTATTACGGCATCGACAACGGCGGCGCGGTCGCCTGGGGCATCAACCTCGGCGACGGCAGCTACCTGGACGGCGCTTCGAACGTGATGGCCACTTCGCTGAACGGCGTCTGGGCCGTGAAAGGCACGGGCGGCGGGCCGGCCCAGGTGCAGGCCACCGGATACTTCCTGGTCGCCGCCCCGGGGGACGACGGCAGCCTCCAGACCGGCGTGCCTTTCCCCTATCCGCGCTTCGTCGAGAACAGCAACGGCACCGTCACCGACACCCTCACCGGGCTGGTCTGGATGAAGCAGGCCGGCGCCATCTGCCTGCCCTGGGCGGATGCCGTGGCCGCCGTCAACAGCCTGGCCAGCGGCGCAATACGGCCTGACCGACGGCTCCGTGGCGGGGGACTGGCGCATGCCCACCCGCAACGAGCTGCAAAGCCTGTCCGACCGGATGCAGGCGCCGGAAGCGGACTTCTTCGACAACACCTTCTACTACGCGAGCAACGGGGCGGTGTACGAGCCGGCGGTGTTCACCGGCTTCCAGCGGCAGCCAGTTCTACTGGACCTCCACCACCTACGCCCCCGACGCCACCCAGGCCTGGGCCGTCTACAGCTGCGACTTCGGCGTCTACAACCAGCCCAAGTCGGGTCCCGGCTACGCGCTGGCCGTGCGCTGACCGATGCGGCTACGCTGGAGCGGCATGGGGGCCGCATGCCCAGGATCCGCCGGATATTGACGCTCACCGCCCTGCTCGGGCTCGCGCCCTGCGCGCGGGCCGGAGCGCCGCCCGAGGAGGCCTGGGTGTCGGTGGCCACCCGGCCCGGAGTGCAGGTGCCCTGCCTGGTGGTGCGCGCTCCGGATTCGGAGCCCACCCGGTTGGTCCTCCTGTTCGCCGGCGGCCCGGGCCGGGTCGGGCCCGGAGCGCTCAGCAACCCCGAGGCGAATTTCCTGGTGCGCTCCCGGGCCCTCTTCGTGGCCCCCGACATCGCCGCCGCGGTGCTGGACGTGCCCTCGGACAACCCGGGCGGGATGTCCGACCGCTTCCGGATGGGCGCCGAGCACGCCGAGGACATCGGCCGGGTCATGGACTTCCTGAAGACCCGGTTCCCCCGGGCCACCGACTTCTACCTGGTGGGCACCAGCCGCGGCACCCTTTCCGCGGCCTACGCCGGCCGGCGGCTGGAGGACCGGCTCAAGGGGATCGTGCTCACCTCGGAGGTGCTCGAGGAGAGCAGGCCGCTCAAGGGCGCGCGCGTCCCGGTGCTGCTGGTGCACCATCGGCGCGACGGCTGCAGGTCGAGCGCCTATGGGGCCGCGCAGAGGCTGTCCAGGGAGCTCGGCGTGCCGCTGATCACCGTGGACGGCGGCAGCCCGCCGGTGACCGGGCCCTGCGAACCGGGGTCGCCGCATGGCTATTGGGGCAGGGAGGCTGAGACGGTTGAGATGATCCTGCGCTGGATCCGCGGGGAGGCGATCCCGGATCACATCTGAGAGCCTGTCCCGGCAGGCAGCTCCAGGCTGAACTCCGCCCACTGCTCCGGCTCGCTCCGCGCGTCCATGCGCCCGCCGTGCAGATGCACGATGCGCCAGGCGGTGTACAGCCCGACTCCCGTCCCTTTCTGCGCCCGCGCCTCCGGCGACTGCAGCCGGCTGAACTTGCGGAACAGCCTGGGGCGCTCCTCCGCCGTGAACCCCGCCCCCTGGTTCCACACCGTGACCAGCAGGCGGTCCGGGCTCCGCTCCAGCGCCACCCGCACGGTGCCGCCCTCCCGGCCGTACTTCGCCGCGTTGCCCAGCAGGTTCACCAGCACGATCTTCATCAGGTCGGGGTCGCAGGACACCGGCCCCAGGCCTTCGCCGCACCCGCCGCTCCAGGGTCATGCGCGCGCGCCTGGAGCTGGGCCGCGATCAGCTCCGCCGCCGGCTCCACCACCTCCGCCCCGAAGTCGCAGGGGCGCGGCCGCAGCGCCATGTGCCCGCCCTCCATGCGGGCCAGGTCCAGGTACTCGCGGACCAGGTCCAGCAGGTAGCGGCCCTTGGCCATGAGCCGTTCCAGCTTCTGCGCCTGGGCCGGGGCCACGGGGCCCAGGTAGCCGTCCGCCAGCACCCGGGCGTCGGTGATCATGGAGGCGACCGGGTTCTTCAGCTCGTGGCTGACGAAGGCCAGCATCTCGGCATAGGCCTGGTTGGCGGCACTCGAGCTGCTCGATGCGCCAGACCTTCTCCACCGCCTGGCCCAGGCGCTCGGCGACGGCCTGCCAAAGCTGCACGTGGTAGGGGGTGTAGGCCCTGCGGTCCCTGGAACTGAGGAAGATCACCCCGATGCCGGCGGTCCGTTCACGGTGAGGGGGCAGGTGAGGGAGCTCTGCACGCCCTCCCGCACCAGCAGCCGGCTGGAACGGCTGCGCGGGTGCTGCTCCAGGTAGCGCGGCAGGTCGTAGATGATGCGCGCGCAGTTGCCCTCCACCACCCTGCGCAGCGAGCTGTGCGCGAGGTCCTCGCTGTAGCCGCGCTCCAGCAGCACGGGCGCGTACAGTGCCCGGCAGGTCTGGGCGACGATGCGCCGGTCCTCGTCCTCCAGGAAGGCCAGGCCGATGCGGTCGCAGGGGTAGAGCTCGGCGGTGGTGGTGAACAGGAACTCCAGGAGGTCGTCCAGGGAGGCTTCCCCGGCGACCTTCTGGTTGACCGTCCGCAGGATCGCCTGCTCCTCGGCGGTGAAGGCGCGCCCCGGCCCCGGCCCCATGGGGGCGAGGTAGTGCAGGGTGGGGTGCGTTTCCGGCACAGGCGCTCCGCGTATTCGATGTAGCGGCCCCTGGCGGTGTAGTGGGTGTGCAGGAGCCGGTGGCTGAGGGGGCCGCAGGGGCCTTCGGTCAGGAACTCCTGGTAGATCTTGAGGACATCGGGATTCTCGTGGGACTTGCGGATGGGGTAGGAGGCATCTTCATCGTAGATCGCCCGGGCCCGGGCCGCGCGGATTTCCGGGGAGGTGGGGATGGGCTGGCCGCCCCCGCCGAGGCAGCCGCCGGGGCAGCCCATGAACTCGATGAAGTGGCACTGGCTGAACATGCCGCCGGCCTTGATGTCCTCCATCACCCGCTTGGCGTTGGCGGTGCCGTGGGCCACGGCCACCTTGAGGGTGGCGCCCTTGAGGAAGTCCCAGTCGGGGAACAGCGGGGCCAGGAGGGCGGGCACCGGGCCCACCGTGGGCACCTTCAGCTCCAGCGTACTTCACCCCGTCGAAGCCGCGCACGGGCTTGATGTCCGCGTGCTCGAACAGGTCCTCCACCTTGATCCCCGCCACCAGCTCGATCACGGTGCGCAGGGCCGCCTCCATGACCCCGCCGGTGGCTCCGAAGATGACCCCGGAGCCGGTGGCGGTGCCGAACGGCGCGTCGAAGTCCGACCTGGGCAGGCGCGCCAGGTCCAGGCCGGTCTCGCTGATCATCTTGGCCAGCTCCCGGGTGGTGAGGCCGTAGTCCACGTCCTTGAACCCGGAGGCGTCCATCTCCGGCCGGTTGCACTCGAACTTCTTGGCCGAGCAGGGCATCAGCGCGACGGTGACGATGTCCCTGGGGTCGATGCCCTGCTCGCGGGCGTAGTAGGTCTTGATGACGGCGCCGAACATCTGCTGCGGGCTCTTGGCCGAGCTCAGGTTGGGGATGTACTCCGGATAGAAGTGCTCCAGGTACTTCACCCAGCCCGGGGAGCAGCTGGTGAACTGGGGCAGGGCGGCGGGCTTGCCCTTGCGCAGGGCGTCCTGCAGGCGCAGCAGCAGCTCGGTGCCCTCCTCGATGATGGTGAGGTCGGCGGTGAAGTTGGTGTCGAACACCCGGTCGAAGCCGCACATGCGCAGGGCCGTGTTCAGTTCGAAGGTGAGCGGGTGGCCCGCGGCCAGGCCGAAGCATTCGCCGATGGCGGCGCGCGGGCTGGGGGCGGTCTGGATCACCACGTGCTTGTTCGGGTCGTGGATGGCCGCCCACACTTCGTCGGTGGGGTCGTTGGCGCGCAGGGCGCCGGTGGGGCAGCGGTTGATGCACTGCCCGCAGTTGATGCAGACCACGCTGCCCAGCGGCTTCTCCAGGAAGGTCTGGATCCGGCTCCGGTGGCCGCGGCCCAGCACCTCGATGGTGCCCACCTCCTGCAGGTCGATGCAGGTGCGCACGCAGCGCCGGCACAGCACGCACTTGTCGTTGTCGCGCACCACCGAGTAGCTGGAGCGGTCGATCTGGTACCTGGGCCTCTCGGGGTGGCCGAAGCGGAAGAAGTCGACCCCGTATTCCTTGGCCAGGGCCTGCAGCTCGCAGTTGCTGTTGCGCCCGCAGGCGTAGCACTCGCCGTAGTGCTCGGAAAGCAGGAGGTCGAGCACGTGGCGCCGGGCCAGGCGCACCTTGCGGGTGTGGGTGTGCACCTTGATGGGAGAGGTGACCGGGTAGGCGCAGGCGGCCTGGAGGGTGCGCTGCCCCTCCACCTCCACCATGCAGATGCGGCAGACCCCGGCCACGCAGAGGTCGGGGTGGTGGCACAGGGTGGGGATCCTGATGCCCACGGAGCGGGCCGCCTCCAGGATGGTGGTGCCCAGGGGCACCTTGAGGTCCTGGCCGTTGATGCTCATGGAGACCGTGCCGCCGATGGCCCTGGGGTTCCCGGGGCGAGGCAGGACCTGGGTCTTCTGGCTCGCCGGGGCGCGCCGGACATCGTCACCTTGGAATGGATTGGACACGCTGTCACCCCCGCCGGATCAGATGTGGGTTGCGGTTCGGCCCATGATCTCCTCGCGGAAGTGCTCCACGACGGAGAGGAAGGCGCACGGGCTGCTCTGGCCGAGCCCGCACTTGGAGGCCACCTGCATGGTTTCGCCCAGGGCGCACAATTCGCCCAGGTAGGCCATGGAGCACCGGCCCGCCTGGAGCAGCTCGACGCCCTCCAGCAGCCTGGGATTGCCCAGGCGGCACGGGGTGCACTGTCCGCAGGACTCGTCGACGAAGAATTCGAGGAAGTTGTGCAGCACCTCCAGCATGTCCCGCTGGGGGCCGAAGACGATCACGGAGCCGCCGGTCGGGATGTCCTCGAAGGCGATGGTGCGCCCGAAGTCCCGGGCCGGCACGCACTGGCCGGAGGCCCCGCCGATCTGCGCCGCCTTGGCGTCGGCGCCGTCCACGGCGGCCAGCAGCTGGGCCACGGTGATGCCCAGGGGGAATTCGTAGACGCCCGGCTTGCGCGCAGTCGCCCGAGACGCTGAAGATCTTGCGGCCGGTGGACTTCTCGGTGCCCGCGGCGCGGAACCAGGCGGCGCCGTTGGCCAGGATGCAGGCGGCCCAGGCCAGGGTCTCCACGTTGTTCACCACCGACGGGAAGCCCAGGTAGCCGGTGTTGACCGGGAACGGCGGCCGGTTGCGCGGTTCGCCGCGGAAGCCCTCCAGGCATTCGATCAGCGCGGTCTCCTCGCCGCAGATGTAGGCGCCGGCGCCCATGAAGATGCGGATGTCGAATTCCAGGCCGCTGCCCAGGATGTCCCTGCCCAGCAGGTTGCGCTCCCGGCGCCGGGCCAGCGCAGCCTCGAGCCCGCCTCGCAGGTAGGCGTACTCGCCGCGCAGGAACAGCACACCCTCCTTGGCGCCGACGGCCTTGCCGGCGATGGTCATGCCCTCGAACACCAGGTCGGCGTGCTCCATGAGGATCACCCGGTCCTTGAAGGTCCCCGGCTCGCCTTCGTCGGCGTTGCACAGGACGAACTTGCGCTCGGACTGGGCGGCGGCGGCGAAGTTCCACTTCACCGAGGTGGGGAACCCCGCGCCGCCGCGGCCCTTGAGGCCGGAAGCGCTGATCTCGGCGATGATCTCGGGACGGTCCTTGCAGCAGGGCTGCCCGGAGGCCGGCCTCGGGAATCTGTGCCTGGTAGGTCGGAAGGGCGCTCATGCGAAATGCACCTCCTTCGGCTCAGCGGTATGCACGCCGAAATGGCGGCGGCATTCCTCCAGGATCTCGTGCACTTTTTCCGGGGTGACCCGGGTGTAGATGCGGTCGTTCACCAGCAGGGCCGGACCCTGGTCGCACATGCCCATGCAGTTGGCCCAGTCCAGGGTGAAGCTGCCGTCGGCCGTGGTCTCGCCGAAGCGGATGCCCAGGTCGTTCTCCAGCTGCCGCATGACCCGGTCCTTGCCCTGCATGGCGCAGGAGATGGTGCGGCACAGGCGGATGACGAAGCGGCCCTGGGGACGGTCGCCCAGGAAGGCGTAGAACGACACCACGCTGTGCACTTCCACCGGGTGGATGCCCAGCAGGTCGCCGATCACCTGCATGGCATAGCTGTCGATCCGGTGATATTTCCGCTTGACCTCCAGCAGGATGGGCACGAGCGAGGCGCGCCCGTGGCCCAGCCGGGCGGCCAGTCTCCTGATCTCCTCCGCGCAACGCTCCCGTTCGGTCATGAGCATGTCAATCCTCCCGGCGCCGCAGCAGGTCGGCCACCTTCCGGACCAGGTCCGCCGGCTCCACCGGCTTGGACTGGAACTCGTCCACCGGAACCATCTCGGCGTCCCTGCCGAAGGCCAGGCCCGAGGCCGACGCAACAGAAGTGAGCATGATGATGGGAAAGTTCCTGCCCTGGCGGCGAAGGTCCTGGGCCATGGCGAAACCGTCGTCCGGCTGCTCCATCATGACGTCCAGGATCATCAGGTCGGGCGCGCACGCCGCCACCGCAGCCATGCCCTCGGCCCGGCTGTAGGCCGCCTGGACGGTATGTCCTTCCCTTTGCAGGATCAGGGAGCCGGCATCCACGATATCCGGATCGTCATCCACGATGAGGATCTTAGCCATAGGAGACTCCTCATCCGGACCCGGGGGCCCGGGAACAGGGTAGAGGTTATCAATGCCTGGCCATGTGGGTAGAGAGTGCGTCATCTTAGGATAGTGCGAAGAAAAGAAAAAGACCATTTGTTGGGTCGGTTCAAAAAAGTATTCGTGATTTAAATCACGACAAAACCCATCCGGGAGGGTGGCGAGTCGGTACACTTTACTTAGCCCCTCGTGACAATCTGTAACATTGTGAAATTTTTCACGGTGCCTTCGAATGGATAGCATTTCGGATAAAGTCATCGGTCAGATTGTCCCGTTATCGCACCCTTCTGAACGAATGGAAGCCGGGGACCGTACCCATCTTTTCTCCCATGACATCGCGGCCGCCATGCGGCTTTCCGACTCCCAGGTGCGGCGCGACCTCATGACCATCGGCACGCGGGGGGTGCCCAGCCACGGCTACGAGGTGCAGGCCCTGCTCCAGGACCTGGACCAGACCCTGAACCAGACCCGGGTCCACTGCGTGGCCGTGGTGGGGGCGGGCAGCCTGGGCAGGGCGCTCATGGCCACCCTGGAGTCCAGCCGCACCAACCTGCGCATCAAGTGCGCCTTCGACGTCGACCCGGCCAAGTGCAACCGGGTCTACTCGGGGGTCAAATGCCATTCCCTGGATGCCCTGGAACAGGTGGTGGCCGCGGAGGCCATCACCCTGGCCATCCTCTGCGTGCCCGCGGCGGCGGCCCAGGACCTGGCCGAACGCCTGGTCCACGCGGGGGTCAAGGGCGTGCTCAATTTCTCCTCGGCGGCCCTGCGCCTGCCCAGGACGGTGGCGTTGGAAGAGATCGACATCACCAACCATCTGGCAAAACTCAGCCTACTTCACCATTCATCCTTCAAAGGAGCGCCGGAATGGCCGTCATGAAGAGCGTTGAATCCATCCTGCAAGGTCACCCGGGCGCCGGGCGCGACCACCTCATCCCGATCCTGCAGGAGGTGCAGGCCGCGGAGGGCTTCCTGTCCAGGGAAGCCATCGCCAAGGTCGGCGCCGAGCTGCACCTGCCCGCCAGCAAGATCTTCGGCGTGGCCACCTTCTACAACATGTTCCGCTTCCAGCCCAAGGGCAAGTACCACGTGATGGTCTGCCGCGGCACCGCCTGCCACGTCAAGGGCAGCAAGCGGGTGCTGGACATGGTCACCAAGACGCTGAAGCTCGAGCCCGGCCAGACCAGCCGGGACGGCCTGTTCAGCCTGGAGGTGGTGGCCTGCATGGGCGCCTGCGGCCTGGCCCCGGTGGTGAACATCAACGGCCAGTTCCACGCCAAGGTCACCCCCATGAAGCTGCAGCGGATCCTCGACGAATGCCGCAATCAGGAGCTCACCCATGCCGAGCAATAGCCTCCTCTCCCCTCCTGCTGGGACGTTCCCGGCCCGGCCCAGCCGCCGAGCTGCTGGCGGCCCTGAAGACCGGTCCCTTCGACAGGCAAGTCCGGCGCCGAGCTGGACGCGCCTGCTGGCCGGGCTGCGGCGCGAGCAGGTGGCCCGCCCGGTGATCTTCGTGGGCGCCGGCACCTGCGGCCTGGGCGCCGGGGCGGACAAGACCCTGGCCCGGGTCAAGGCCTACTGCGCAGGCCTCGGGCGCTGGACGCCGACATCCGCGAAGTGGGCTGCATCGGCCTGTGCTCCGAAGAGCCCATCGATGGACGTGCAGCTGCCCGGGCGGACCCGGGTCTGCTTCGCCAACGTCACCGAGGACAAGGTCGACGGGCTGCTGGACGCGCATCCTCAAGGGCGACCTGCCCCAGGACGCAGGCGCTGGGCCAGTTCCCCGCCGACGGCCTGGACCCTGGCAGGGCGTCAAGCCCATGGGCGAGCACCCCTTCCTGGCCATCCAGAAGCGCTGGGTGCTGGCCAACTCCGGCCTGATCGACTTCACCTCCATCGACGAGTACATCGCCCGGGGCGGCTACTCCGCGGTGCAGCGCGCCCTCACCACCATGACCCGCCAGGAAGTGGTGGACGAGATCCTGGCCAGCGGACTGCGGGGCCGGGGCGGCGGCGGCTTCCCCACCGGCAAGAAGTGGCAGATGGCCCTGCGCCGCGGCCGGCGCGCAGAAGTACATGATCTGCAACGCCGACGAGGGCGACCCGGGCGCGTTCATGGACCGCGCGGTGTGCGAAAGCGACCCGCACCGGCTGCTGGAAGGCATGATCACCGGCTGCTACGCCATCGGCGCCAGCAAGGCCTACATCTACATCCGCGCCGAGTACCCGCTGGCCATCCAGAACCTGAAGATCGCCATGGCCCAGGCCAGGGAGTACGGCCTGCTGGGCGAGAACATCCTGGGCTCGGGCTTCAGCCTCGACATCGTCATCAAGATGGGCGCCGGCGCCTTCGTCTGCGGCGAAGAGACCGCCCTCATGCAGTCCATCGAAGGCAAGCGCGGCATGCCGCGGCCCCGGCCGCCCTACCCGATCCAGTCCGGCCTGTTCGGCATGCCGACCGTCATCAACAACGTGGAGACCTTCGCCAACGTCGCCGCCATCCTGCAGATGGGCGCCGAGAAGTTCGCCGCCATCGGCACCCAGGGCAGCAAGGGCACCAAGGTGTTCGCGCTTTCGGGCATGGTGCGCCGCACCGGCCTGGTGGAAGTGCCCATGGGCACCACCCTGCGCGACGTGGTGTTCGCCGTGGGCGGCGGCATCCCCAACGGCAAGAAGTGCAAGGCGGTGCAGATCGGCGGGCCTTCCGGCGGCTGCATCCCCGAGCCGGCCATGGACCTGGTCTGCGACTACGAGGCCCTGAAGTCGTTCGGCGCCATCATGGGCTCGGGCGGCCTGGTGGTGCTGGACGAGAACACCTGCATGGTCGACCTGGCCAAGTTCTTCATGGAGTTCATCCAGTCCGAGAGCTGCGGCAAGTGCATCCCCTGCCGGGAAGGCACGCGCCAGATGCTGCAGATCCTCCAGTCCATCACCCACAACCGGCGTTCCGAAGAGGGGCTCGACGCCCTCCTGCGCGTGCGCGGCGTGATGGTGCTGAAGGAACTGGGCGAGGCCATCCAGAAGAGCAGCCTGTGCGGCCTGGGCCAGACCGCCCCGAACCCGGTGCTGTCCACCCTCAAGTGGTTCCGGGACGAGTACGAGGCCCACATCTACGAGCGCCGCTGCCCGGCGGGCACCTGCCGCGAGCTGGTGGGCGCGCCCTGCCAGTCCGGCTGCCCCGTGGGCACCGAGGTCTGGAAGTACGTGGCGCACGTCGCCCTGGGCGAATACGAAGAGGCCTACCAGGCCATCCGCGGCGCCAACCCGTTCCCGTCGGTGTGCGCGCGGGTCTGCAACCATCCCTGCGAGGCCTCCTGCCGCTGCGGCACCACCGGCGGCGACCCCATCGCCATCCGCGACATCAAGCGCTTCGTGGTGGACCGGGTGGATCCTTCGCTCTTCAAGGCCGCCTACCGCCCGGCCAAGGCCGACGCCCCCCGGGTGGCGGTCATCGGCGGCGGCCCCGCCGGCCTTTGCGCCGCCAACGCGCTCAGCCAGAAGGGCTACCGCATCACCCTCTACGAGCGCGAGCAGAAGCTGGGCGGCATGCTGGTGGCGGGCATCCCCGCCTACCGCCTGCCGCGCAAGGTGCTCGACCAGGAGATCCAGAACCTGCTGAACCCCAACATCACCGTGGAGCTCGGCAAGTCCCTGGGCCGGGACTTCACCGTCAAGGACCTCAAGGGCCGGGGCTACCAGGCGGTCTATGTCGCCATCGGCGCCCACCAGAGCAAGCGCCTGGGCCTGCCCGGCGACGACGTCAAGGGCGTGCTGCCCGGCATCGCCTTCCTCAAGGCCTTCAACCTGCAGCACAAGGACATGGCCCGGGGCCGGGTGGGGATCATCGGCGGCGGCAACAGCGCCCTCGACGCGGCGCGGGTGGCCGTGCGCCAGGAGGGCGTCACCGACGTGACCATCTACTACCGCCGCAGCCGCGGCGAGATGCCCGCCTACGCCGAGGAGATCGAGGCCGCGCTGGAGGAAGGCGTCCGCCTGGAGGCGCTCGTGCGCGCCCCTCGCCGTCCGCTCCGAGAACGGCATTCTCAAGGGCATCCAATTCCAGCGCAACGAGCTGGGCGACAAGGACGAAAGCGGCCGCGCGCGGCCCGTGCCCATCCCCGGCAGCGAGTTCGAGGCCGAACTGGACACCCTGGTCGTCGCCATCTCCGAAGAGCCCGAAGCCGAGGTGCTGAACGGCCTCAAGCGCAAGAGCTGGGGCGGGCTGGTGATCAACCCCGAATCCTACCTGGCTTCGGAGGAGGGCGTGTTCGGCGGCGGCGACGCGGTCACCGGGCCCAGCACGGTGATCGAGGCGGTGGCCGCCGGCAAGAACGCCGCGGTGATGATCGACCGCTTCATCCAGGGCAAGCAGCTCAAGGTCCTGCCGGCGGTGGCGCTGCCGACGGTCTACGTGCCGCCCTTCAGCACCGAGGAAGAGGAGGGCGAAACGCCGGGACGGGCCCATCCGCCCCACCTGCCGGTGGAGGCCCGGACCAAGAACTTCAGGGAGGTCGATCTCTGCCTCCCGGAGGATCACGCCCAGTGCGAAGCCCGTCGCTGCCTGCGCTGCGACATCGAATTCACCCAACCGGTTTAGACGAGGCCACCGATGTCAACCCTTGAAGCGAATGGTCAGCAAATTGAAGTCAGGAAGGGGGATACCATCCTCCAGGCGCTCAAGCGCGGCGGCATCCACGTGCCGACGATCTGCCACATGGAAGGCCTGCTGCCGTCGGGAACCTGCCGCATGTGCGTGGTCGAGGTGGCGGGCATGGGCGGCCTGGTGCCGTCCTGCTCCTACCCCGCGGCCGACGGCATGAAGATCCAGACCAACACGCCCACCGTGCTCAAGACGCGCAAGGCGATCGTGGAGCTGCTCCTCTCCAACCACCCCGACGACTGCCTGTACTGCGCGCGCAACGGCAACTGCGACCTGGCCAGCCTGGCCAAGGAGCACGGGGTGCGCCAGCGGGTCTTCCGCGGCGAGCGCAAGCGCAAGGAGAAGGACATCTCCAGCCCGTCCATCGTGCGCGACCCGGAGAAGTGCATCCTGTGCGGCAAGTGCGTGCGGGTCTGCGAGGAGATCCAGGGAGTCTGCGCCATCGACTTCGTCAACCGCGGCTCCAGGGCCTTCGTCGGCACCGCCTATGACGAGGGGATGAACGTCAGCTGCTGCATCAACTGCGGCCAGTGCATCCTGGTCTGCCCCACCGCCGCCCTCACCGAGAAGAACTACGTGTCCGAAGTGCTGCGCGTGCTCGCCGATCCCGGCAAGACCGTGGTGGTCCAGCACGCCCCTGCGGTGTCGGTGTCGATCGCCGAGGAGTTCGGCATCAAGCCGGGCACCGACATCGACGGCCAGATGGTCGCCGCCCTGCGCCGGGCCGGCTTCGACAAGGTGTTCGACACCTCCTTCACCGCCGACCTCACGATCATGGAGGAGGGCTCCGAGCTGCATCAAGCGGGTCACCGAAGGCGGCGCGCTGCCCATGTTCACCAGCTGCTCGCCGGGATGGATCAAGTTCGTCGAGCAGTTCTACCCCGAGTTCATGCCCAACCTCTCCACCTGCAAGAGCCCGCAGCAGATGATGGGCGCGGTGATCAAGAGCTTCTACGCCAGGCAGCAAGGGCTGGAGCCCAGGGACATCGTCAGCGTCTCGATCATGCCCTGCACGGCCAAGAAGTTCGAGTGCAACCGGCCGGAGATGGGCCGGGACTACGTTCCCGACGTGGACTACGTGCTCACCACCCGGGAACTGGCCGAACTGTTCCGGGTCGTCGGGATCAACCCCGGCAGCCTGGAGCCCGAAGGGGCCGACACCCCGTTCGGCGAGCGCTCCTCGGCCGGCAAGCTGTTCGGGGCCTCGGGCGGCGTGATGGAGGCCGCGCTGCGCAGCGCGGTGCTTCCTGCTCACCGGCGAGGAGATGAAGGACTACCGGATCCAGGACCTGCGCGGCATGAAGGGCTGCAAGGAGCTGCGGGTCAACGTCGGCCGGCGTGGACCTGGGGGCGGCCGTGGTCTCCAGCCTGGGCCAGGCGCGCAAGCTCATGGAAGAGATCAAGGCCGGGCCGCAAGGACCTGCACTTCATCGAGGTCATGACCTGCCCGGGCGGCTGCATCAACGGCGGCGGCCAGCCCATCGGCGCCGACATGGAATCGGTGAAGGCCCGCATGGCGGCCCTCTACACGATCGACCGGGAGGACCACCTGCGGGTCAGCCACAAGAACACCGAGGTCCAGCGGCTCTACCAGGAATTCCTGGGCAAGCCGCTCGGCCACCTCAGCCACGAGCTGCTCCACACCGAATACCACCAACGCGAAGTGCATGCAATAGGCCTGGGAGGCGATCCACATGCAAGAACAGAAGAACATCCTGGTCGTCGATGACGACATCGACATGCTGGAGCAGGTGGCCCTCATCCTCAAGGCCGAGGGCTACCAGGTGATCCAGGCCCAGGGCCAGAAGGAGGGCGAAGAGGCCCTGCTCACCGCCATTCCCGACCTGGCGGTGCTGGACCTGATGATGGAGAACATGGACTCCGGCTTCGTGCTCTGCCACCACGTCAAGCGGCTGTTCCCGGAAACCCCGGTGATCCTGCTCACCGCGGTCAAGGCCGCCACCGGGCTGGATTTCCAGCCCCACTCCGAGGAGGCGGCCTCCTGGGTCAAGGCCGACGTGCTCCTGGACAAGCCGGTCCGCCCGGAGCAGCTCAAGCAGGAAGTGAGGCGCCTGCTGAAGGCGTAAAAGTGGCATAATGGCCGGATCCAACCGATCCGGCGGAGGTCTGCGGCCATGATGGAACCCGAGGTCGATCCCGCCCCAGAGGCGCCGTTGACCTTGGGTTTCGTCAAGACCGTGCCGAACCGCTGCCGGATCTGCTACACCTGCGTGCGCACCTGCCCGGCCAAGGCCATCCGCATCTCCAAGAGCCAGGCCGAGGTGGTGCCCGAACGCTGCATCGCCTGCGGCAACTGCATCCAGGTCTGCAGCCAGAAGGCCAAGCGGATCGTCTCCACCCTGTACGACGTGGAAGCCCTGCTCAAGTCCGGGCAGCGGGTGGCGGTCTGCGTGGCGCCCAGCTTCCCGGTGGAGTTCCAGGACGAGATCGACTTCCGGGTGCTGGTGGGGATGCTGCGCAAGATGGGCTTCGCGCAGGTGGTGGAGGTGGCCTTCGGCGCCGACCTGGTGGCCGAGCGCTACCGCCAGCTCATGGGCGAACAGCCCCGCAACCAGTACATCGCCACCACCTGCCCGGCCATCGTCACCTTCGTGGAGCGCTACCAGCCGGAACTGGTGCCCAATCCTTCGCCCATCGTCAGCCCCATGGTCGCCATCGCCCGGGCCCTGCGCACGCACGATCCGGAGCTCAAGGTGGTGTTCGTCGGGCCCTGCGTGGCCAAGAAGGTGGAAGCCTGCGACCCCGACATCGAGGGCAGGCCCGACGTGGCCATCACCTTCCGGGAGCTGCGCTACATGTTCCTGCGCTGGTCCATCAAGCCCGAGCGGGTGGTGCCCTCGGACTTCGACCCGCCGCACCCTTCGCTGGGCTGCTCTGTTCCCGATGACCCGGGGCTTCCTTCAGGCCGCCGCCATCGAGGAGGACCTGCTGGCCAACGAGGTGGTGGCCACCGACGGCATCAAGGGCTTCACCTCGGTGCTGGACGAGTTCGCCAACGGCACCATGGAGGCCCGGCTGCTGGAGGTGCTGTCCTGCAACGGCTGCATCGCCGGGCCCCGGGCTTTCCAGCGAGGAGACGCTGTTCAAGCGGCGCGCCCGGGTCAGCCACTACGCCCGCTACCGCGACTCCCAGCTGGACCGCGCCGAATGGCAGCGCGCGGTGGACAGCTACGCCGGGCCTGGACCTGACCCGCCGCTTCACCCCCGACGACCAGCGCCTGCAGCCGCTGGAGCCGCACGCCCTCACCGAGATCATGAAGCGCATGGGCAAGTACTCCGAGGCGCACGAGCTCAACTGCGGCGCCTGCGGCTACCACACCTGCCGGGAGCACGCCCTGGCCATCGCCAAGGGCTACGCCGAAAGCGAGATGTGCCTGCCCTTCGTCATCGACAGCAACCTCAGCACCATCCGCAAGCTCACCCACGCCAACGAGAAGCTGGCCAGCGCGCAGGAGACCCTGATGCATTCCGAGCGGCTGGCGAGCATGGGCCAGCTGGCGGCGGGGGTCGCCCACGAGATCAACAACCCGCTGGGCGTGGTGCTGATGTACACCCACCTGCTGCTGGACGAGTGCGCAGAAGGACTCCGCCCTGCGGCCCGACCTGGAGATGATCGTGGAGCAGGCCAACCGGTGCAAGCGCATCGTGTCGGGCCTGCTGGACTTCGCCCGGCAGAACAAGGTGGCCTTCCAGCCCATCGACATCCGCGAGGTGGTGCGCACCTCCCTGGCCAACCTGGCCACCCCCGCGGGGGTCAAGGTGGAGGTGGAGCACCTGGAGGGCAGCCCCAAGGTCGAACTGGACCGCGACCAGATCATCCAGGTGTTCGTCAACCTGGTGGGCAACGCCTTCGACGCCATGCCTTCAGGGGGCCTCCTGCGCATCACCACACGGGCCGACGCCGCCACCCTCACCATCGAGGTGAAGGACACCGGCACCGGCATCCCGAAGGAGAACCTGAACAAGCTGTTCGAGCCGTTCTTCACCACCAAGCTGATGGGCAAGGGCACCGGCCTGGGGCTGCCGGTGGTGTACGGCATCGTCAAGCTGCACCGCGGGGAGATCGCCGTGGAATCCAACCCGGATCCCCAGGCCGGGCCCACCGGCACCACGTTCCGCGTCAAACTGCCCCGCGAGGCCAAGCGTGTGGGAGGCTGAGGCGCGATGAAAGAGACCCTGCACCTGATGGTGGTGGACGACGAAGTGGGGATGCGCCTTTCGGTGGAGCGCGCGCTGCGCAACTACACCACCTGGTTCGAGGACATCGAAGCGGAGGTGTCGTTCCGGATCACCATGGCCGACACCGGCGAGGCGGCCCTCGACCTGCTCCAGGCCGACCCCGCCGACATCCTGCTGCTGGACTACAAGCTGCCGAACATGTCCGGGCTGGACGTGCTGCAGGTGCTCGCAGAGCGCAAGTCGGAGACCCTGGTGGTGATGATCACCGCCTACGCCACCCTGGACACGGCGGTGCAGGCCACCAAGGTGGGCGCCTTCGACTTCCTCGCCAAGCCGTTCAACCCCGACGAGCTCAAGGCCGCCGTGCACAAGACTTCCAAGCACTGCATGGTCCAGCGCGCGGCGCGCAAGCTGGCCGGGGAGCGGCGCCAGATCCGGTTCGAATTCCTTTCGGTGCTGGCGCACGAGCTGAAGTCGCCGCTGGCCGCGGTGGAGGGCAACCTGCGGATCATGCGCGACCGTTCGCTGGGCGCCAAGCTGGAGGACTACGACCACCTGGTGGGCCGCTCCATGATCCGCCTGGACGGCATGCGCAAGCTGATCATGGACCTGCTCGACCTGACCCGGATCGAGTCCGGGCAGAAGAAGCGCGAACTGGCGCCGGTGGACGTGTGCGCCGTGGCGGCCCAGGTGCTCGAGGCGCACCAGTCGGTGGCGGCGGAGAAGTGGGTGACGCTCGGCTTCAACCCGGAGGGCCCGGTGGTCATCGAGGCCGACGCCGGGGAGCTGGAGATCATCTTCAACAACCTCGTGTCCAATGCCATCAAGTACAACCAGGACAACGGTTCGGTGATGGTCACGGTGGAGGATTCCCCGGGCGAGGTGACCATCGCCGTGCGGGACACCGGCATCGGCATGACGCCCGAGGAGATGGCCAGGCTGTTCGGCGAGTTCAGCCGGATCCGCAACGAGAAGACCCGCAACATCCTGGGCTCGGGCCTGGGCCTGTCGATCCTGCGCCGGCTGGCCACGCTCTATGGCGGGGCGGTGAAGGTGCAGAGCACGCCGGGGGAGGGCAGCACGTTCACGGTGACGCTGCGCAAGTGAGGGCGATTTCCCCGAACCGGAATATCATGAGATAAGCAAACCCCATGGGAACGGCCCGTCTGGCGGTCCTTTGCTGTCCGGAGCAGGCAAGATGGAAACACCTCAGCGCAGCGAAGTGCCGTTCGGCTCCCTGGATTCCGGGGTCGAAACGCTGCAGCTCTACCAGGCCATGTTCCAGAGCACGTCCCGCGGCCTGGTCCTGCACGACGCCGAAGGGCGCGTGCTCGGCGCCAATCCGGCGGCGGAGCGGATCATCGGCCTGGCCCTCGGGCGGATGCTGGGCCGGACCGTCCCGCTGTCGCGCGGGCGGCCCATCCGCGAAGACGGGTCCGGCTACCCGGAGCGGGAGCACCCCGTCCTCGAAGCCCTGCGCTCCGGCCGCCCCGTGGAGAACACCGTGATGGGGCTGGTCGACCCGGATGCGAACCGGATCACCTGGATCGAGGTCGACGCCGTGCCGGTCTTCCATCCGGGAGAGCCGCGCCCCTTCCTGGTGTTCAGCACCTTCGCCGATATCACGGCGCGGCGCGAGGCCCACCAGCTCTACGAGCAGATCATCAAGAACGCCCAGGAAGGGGTGATCGTGTATGCCCGCGACCTGAGCTACCTCCTTTGGAATCCCTACATGGAGCGGCTGACCGGCGTCCCCGCCGCCGCGGTGCTGGGCCGGCAGCCGCTGGATGCATTCCCCTTCCTGAAACAGACGGCGGTCATCGAGGGCCTGAAGCGGGTCATGGAGGGCGGGCCGGCCGCCGCCGCGGATTTCCCCTTCTCGGTCCCCGAGACCGGGCGCTCGGGCTGGGTCTCCGTCACCGATTCGCCCCTGATCAACGCCAGGGGGGAGATCATCGGGGCGATCGGGATGGTCAGGGACATCTCCACCCAGAAGCGGGCCGAGGATGCCGTCCGCGAAAGCGCGGAGCGCCTGGAACTGGCCGTCTCCTCCGGCAGCCTGGGGGTGTGGGAGCTGAACCTGGCCGACGGCACCCAGATCTGGAACGACCGGATGTTCGAGATCTACGGCCTGGAGCGCCGGGGCCCGCATCCGGACCACGCCTACTGGTGCGCCCACATCGTCCACCCGGAGGACCTGGCGGCCGCGAACGCGGGCATCCAGGAGGCGCTGGCCGGAAACCGCCCCTACGATTTCGAATTCAGGGTGGTGCGCCCCGACGGGGAGGTCCGCCACATCAAGTCCGACGGCCTGGTGCTGCGCGACGGCGCGGGCAGGCCGGCCAAGGTCATCGGCATGAACCGCGACCGCACCCGGGAGGTGGAGGCGGAGGCGGAGCGGCGCAGGCTGCTGCTGGACCTGCAGCACGCCGACAAGATGGAGAGCCTGGGCAGCCTGGCCGGCGGCGTGGCCCACGACATCAACAACGTCCTGGCGGCCATCATGGGCATGGCATCCCTGCTGAGCGAAACGGCCCCGGACTCCGAGACCCGGGCCAAGGCCCTGGAGACCATCACCCTCGCCTGCACCCGCGGCCGGGACGTGGTGAAGAGCCTGCTGAACTTCTCGCGCAAGGACCTCGAGTCGGTGGCCCAGGTGGACCTCAACATCATCGCCAAGGAGATGGTCCTGCTGCTGGCGCACACCACCCTGATGCGGGTGCACCTCACGACCGACTTCGAGGAGCCGCTGGGTCTCATCCAGGGCGACGGCGGCGCGCTGAGCCACGCGCTGATCAACCTGTGCGTGAACGCGGTGGATGCCATGCCCGACGGCGGCCGGCTGGCCCTGCGCACCCGCAACCTGGACCCGCACTGGATCCAGGTGGAGGTGGAGGACACCGGGACCGGCATGACCCGGGAGGTCCAGGAAAGGGCCCTCAACCCCTTCTTCACCACCAAGCCCCAGGGCAAGGGCACCGGCCTCGGGCTGTCCATGGTCTACAGCACCGTCAAGGCCCACCGGGGGCAGATGGAGATCCAGAGCAGGCCGGGGCAGGGGACCTGCGTGCGGATGCGGTTCCCGGTGGGCCTGCCCGAGCTCCAGGCGGCCGAGGCGGAGCCCGACGTCCGCGGCGGCGCCGACCTGGGCAGGCTCCAGGTGCTGCTGGTGGACGACGACGAGCTGTTCCGCAAGGCCACCCTGGCCCTGCTGGACGCGCTCGGCTGCGCATCCACGGCCTTCTTCAGCGGGGAGGAGGCGCTGTCCCACCTGGCCGGAGGGGCCCAGCCCGACGTGGTCATCCTGGACCTGAACATGCCCGGCCTGGGCGGGGCCGGCACCCTGCCGCGCCTGCGCGCGCTGCGTCCCGGCCTGCCCGTGCTGCTCGCCACCGGCCGGGTGGACCAGGCCGCGCAGGAACTGGCGGAACAGGACCCCAAGGTCACCCTGCTGCCCAAGCCTTTCGGCCTCGGGAACCTGAAGCGGCTGCTCGGCGCGATCAGAGCTTCTTCGCGATCTTGAGGATGGCGTCAGAGACCGTGACGCCGCTGGCCTTGGTGTTGGCGGTGCTCAGGTAGAGCTGGGGCTTGCCGCCCTCCTCGACGATGGCCATGCAGGCGCCCGACTTCAGCCATTCCACGTTCGGACAGATGATGAACCTGCCTTGGGCCTTCAGCGCGCGCACCTCCGGCTCCGACGAACCCCAGGCGTACTTGAACCCGGGGCCCACGGACACGCCCATGTCCTCCAGCTTCTTCTTCAGGACCTCGTCGTTGCAGGCGAAGCCGAACTGCCCGGACGACGACAGGAGGATCTTGAGGAACTTGGCCTGGGTGTCGACGGGGGCGGTTTGCGCGTTCATCCCGAGCGTGGAGATCAGGGCGAAGGCGACGGGGATCATGCGGTTCATGGGGACGACTCCTGCAAACGACATGGGACGCCGCGGATGCGGCGAAGCCCAGGGGCATATGGCGAGGAACATTCGGCTATGCTGGATGGTTATGGAAACGGCCCGCTTTGTCAATCTATGCTTGGAACAGTGAAACCGGAGGAACCATGTCCAACTCATTACGCATCGCAGCGATACCCGGAGACGGCATCGGCAAGGAAGTGATGGTGGAAGGGATCCGGGTCATGGACGCGGCGGCGGGCCGGTACGGCTTCGGCATCGATTGGCGGCATTTCGACTGGTCCTGCGAGTACTACGCCAGGCACGGGCGCATGATGCCCGAGGACGGGATCGAGCAGCTGCGCCCCTTCGACGCGATCTTCCTGGGCGCGGTGGGCTTTCCGGGCGTGCCCGACCACGTCTCCCTCTGGGGCCTGCTGATCCCGATCCGGCGCGAATTCGACCAGTACGCCAACATCCGGCCGGTGCTCCTGATGCCCGGCGTGACCTGCCCGCTGGCCGGGCGCAAGCCCGGGGACATCGACATGATGATCGTGCGGGAGAACACGGAAGGCGAGTACGGCACGCGCGGCCGGCGCGAGCACGAAGGCACCGAGGACGAGGTGGTGATCCAGGAGAGCGTGTTCAGCCGCAAGGGAGTGGACCGGATCATGCGCTACGCCTTCGAGCAGGCCATGAAGCGCGGCAGGCACGTGACCTCGGCCACCAAGTCGAACGGCCTGGCGATCTCCATGCCCTACTGGGACGAGCGTTTCAAGGCGATGGCGGCGCGCTATCCGGAAGTGCGCACCGACCAGTTCCATATCGACATCCTCACCGCCCAGTTCGTGCGCAACCCGCACTGGTTCGACGTGGTGGTGGGCTCGAACCTGTTCGGCGACATCCTCTCCGACCTGGCCCCGGCCTGCGCCGGCACCATCGCCATCGCGCCCTCGGCCAACCTGAACCCCGAGCGGATCTACCCGTCCATGTTCGAGCCGGTGCACGGCTCGGCGCCGGACATCGCGGGCAAGGGCATCGCCAACCCCATCGGCCAGATCTGGGCCGGGTCGATGATGCTGGAGCACCTGGGCCAGTCTGAAGCGGCGGCCTCGGTGATGCGCGCGATCCGCAGGGTGGTGGCCGAAGGGCCCACCACGCCGGACCTGGGCGGCAAGGCCAGCACCACCGACATGGGCAAGGCCATCGCGGCGGCGCTGGACTAGGGCAGGCCGGTAATAACAACGGAATCCTTGCTGCACCCATCAGTTAAATGCAATACCAGTCTGTCCAAGCCATCCATGCTTCCCTCCGCGTTCCTCAGCGAGATCTCAGCGCCTCCGCGTTCAATTGGATCACTCATGCTGTAGCGCATTGCCTCTTCGCGCCGGCAGATCAAAGATCCAATTGGACGCGGAGGCGCTGAGATCTCGCTGAGGAACGCGGAGGGAAATCTTTCTCGGCTTGTACCGACAATGTTGCAGTTGAATGGATTCTTGGTCTTTGCTGCCGGTCATCGGGAGAGGAATGGGCAAGAATGGTTCCATCTATAGAGTCGACCTACCCTGGGTCACGAGCAAACTTGAGTGAGACCCGTTAATACATAAAATTCCGTATATGCCCGAAAGTCCAGGAGCCGGCTTCAAGGGTGCGCCAGCAGGGCCTGGCCGGGGGTAGAGGAAGCAGGAAGATCTGCCCGTTTCGAACCCGAAACTCAGCCGTGGTGCGCCATTCAGGGCATGACCGGACCGCCCGGGCAAGCCGATCGAGAAGGTCTTTTTTTTGCCATCCGTGATTTCAGACCCTCCCGCACGGGTCCGAAAATATGCAATTTATTTTAAAAATTTCATATCTTTCATTGACTGTTTACGCCTTTCGTTTATCTTGAAACGGCAGGGTACCGGTAATCAGTCAGTACTGACGACCTTGCACCAGAGTCAGCACATCAGGCACGTCGCCCCGACCGCCTTCGGCCGGGCCGAGCGTTGTCCAAATCCAATCGTCGGTGGAGGTCCCCATGCGCACCCCCTTCCAGGTCTCCGTCCATCTCCTCGCCGGGGCCCTGGCCCTGTGCGGGCCCGCGGCGGTCGCCGCCGCGACGCCGCCGCACACGGTCATGACGTTCACCCACGATGCCGCGGTCGCGCACAAGGCGAGACGCCTGGCCCTTCACCGGAAAGAACTCGCCCAGGTCGTCAACCCCGAACTGGCCGCCGGCGCCAGCCCCGAAGTGGCCACTGCCGCCATCCCGGTCAGTCTCCTGTCCCACCTGGCCTACACGCCCAGCACCTGGAACCAGGGCGGCTGCGGCGACTGCTGGGTCTGGGGCTCCACCGCGGCCTGCTCCATCGGCTACGGGGCGCACCTGGGGACCTCGGCCCTGTTCTCGGTCCAGTACCCTGAACTCCACCTACAGCGGCGGGGGCGGCAACTCCTGGGCCTGCTGCGGAGGGGACACCGCGCTGTTCGCCAGCTTCTACGCAGCCGAAAAGGCGTTCATCCCCTGGAGCAACGCCGGCGGCACCTACACGGACCTGTACAGCTATTGCGGCGGCAATTCGGCCACCAAGGCCTCGGCCATCTCCCTGAAGCCCGCCGTCCCCTTCACCGGCATCACCGACCAGGTGATCGTCACCACCGGCGTCACCCAGGCCCAGGCCATCGCCAACATCAAGGCGGTCCTGAACGGCGGCCAGGCGGTGGCCTTCGGCTTCTTCCTGCCGGGCGCCGGCTGGAACGACTTCGAATCGTTCTGGAGCAACTCCCCCGAGAACACGGCCTGGCCCGACATCAACAGCTACAGCGGCAGCTCCTTCGACAGCGGCGCGGGCGGCCACATCACCTGCCTGGTGGGCTATGACGATTCGGACGCCACCTGGATCGTCCTGAACAGCTGGGGCACCACCGCCGGCCGGCCCGACGGCACCTTCAAGATCCCCCAGGCCATGGGCTACAACGACTACATGGTCTACAGCGGCACCGAGATGGACCAGTTCGAGTTCGATGTCTACGACCTCACCTGGCCCACCACGGCCAACACCGTGACCGCCGCCATCACCGCTCCGGCCCAGGGCACCACGGCCGCCTCCGGCGCCGCCGTGGCCTTCACCGGCACCGGCACGGACAGCTCCAGCCAGGCCGCGCTCACCTATTCCTGGACGTTCGGCGACGGCGCCAGCGCCACCGGCCCCACGGCCTCCCACGCCTACAGCAACACCGGCACCGCCACCCTCACCGAGACGGTCACCCTCACCGCCACCGACGCGACCGGCGCCAAGGGGACCGCGACCCTCACCGTCTACGTGGCCCCGGTGCCCCGGAACACCGTGACCGCCGCCATCACCAGCCCCGCGGCCACCGTCACGGTCGCCAGCGGCGCGGCGGTGAGCTTCGCCGGCAGCGCCACAGACAGCTCCAGGAGCGCGACCCTGACCTATGCCTGGGCCTTCGGCGACGGCGCCAGCGCGACCGGCGCCAGCGCCAGCCACGCCTACACCAACAACGGCGCCGCCAGCGTCACCGAAACCGTGACCTTCACCGCCACCGACAGCACCGGCATCTCGGCCCAGGCCACCCGCAGCGTCATCGTCAGCCCCGCGCCCCGCAACACCGTGAGCGCCGCCATCACCAGCCCCGCGGCCACCGTCACGGTCGCCAGCGGCGCGGCGGTGAGCTTCTCCGGCAGCGCCACCGACAGCTCCAGAAGCGCGACCCTGACCTGCGCCTGGGCCTTCGGCGACGGCGCCAGCGCGACCGGCGCCAGCGCCAGCCACGCCTACACCAACAATGGCACCGCCAGCGTCAACGAAACCGTGACCCTCACCGCCACCGACAGCACCGGGGTCACGGCCCAGGCCACCCGCAGCGTCATCGTCAGCCCGGCGCCCCGCAACACCGTGACCGCCGCCATCACCAGCCCCGCGGCCACCGTCACGGTCGCCAGCGGCGCGGCGGTGAGCTTCGCCGGCAGCGCCACCGACAGCTCCAAGACTGCGACCCTGACCTGCGCCTGGGCCTTCGGAGACGGCGCCAGCGCGACCGGCGCCAGCGCCAGCCACGCCTACACCAACACCGGCACCGCCAGCGTCACCGAAACCGTGACCTTCACCGCCAAGGACAGCACCGGGATCTCGGCCCAGGCCACCCGCACCGTCATCGTCAGCCCGGCGCCGCGCAACACCGTGACCGCCGCCATCGCCAGTCCGTCGAGCACCGTCACGGTCGCCAGCGGCGCGGTGGTGAGCTTCACCGGCAGCGCCACCGACAGTTCCAGGACCGCGGCCATGACCACCGCCTGGGCCTTCGGCGACGGCGCGACCGGCTCCGGCACCAGCGCCAGCCACAGCTACACCAACACCGGCAGCACCTTCATCACCGAGATCGTCACCTTCACGGTCAGCGATCCGACCGGCGCCACGGCCCAGGCCACCCGGCTCGTCCTCGTCAACCCGGCGCCCAGGAACACCCTGACCGCCGCCATCACCAACCCGCCGATCGTGACCATGGTCGGCAACGGCAGCACCATCGCCTTCACCTGCGCCGCCACGGACAGCTCCCCCTCCGCCGCCCTCACCTACGCCTGGACCTTCGGCGACGGCGCCAGCGCCACCGGCCCCAGCCCGAGCCACAAGTTCGCCTGCACCGGGGGCAGCATCGTGCTGGACAACGTCGTCCTGAAGGTCACGGACTCCACCGGCGTGAGCGCCACCGCCAACACCTTCGTCTACGTGATGCCCCAGGCGGGCAACGTGGTGAACGTCGCCGTGACTTCGCCGTCCAGCGCGGTCACCCTCGCCAGCGGCGCGGCCCAGAGCTTCACCTGCAAGGGCACCGACTCCTCCAGCTCGGCCAGGCTGACCTACTACTGGAACTTCGGCGACAACATCTGCGCCACCGGCGCCACCGTCAGCCACGCATACACCAACAACGGCACGGCCCCGGTCACCCTGTGGGTCACGGTCCTGGCCATCGACAGCACCGGGTCCTACGGCGAGAACGTCCTTCCGGTCATCATCGCCCCGGCCGGCGCCAAAAAGTAGGAATGCCATTACCATTCTGGGGAAGGCTCCGCAAGGTCGCGGCGGCCCTCCCCAGATCGGCATCCCCATGAAGACCTGCCTCCTCGCCCTCGCCCTCGCCGTCACGGCCGCCGCCCAGGCGCCTGCGCCGAACCCGCCCCCGGCCTATGGTCCGGAACTGGAAGGGTTCGACTACCCGTTCCCGGTCCAGCGGTTCGATTTCACGTCCCAGGGCGCGCAGCCTGCACATGGCCTACCTCGACGTCGCGCCCGGGCATCCCAACGGCCGCGCGGTGGTGCTTCTGCACGGCAAGAACTTCACCGCGGCCACCTGGGAGCCCACCATCCGGGTCCTCACCGGCGCCGGCTACCGGGTGGTGGCGCCCGACCAGATCGGGTTCGGCAAGTCCTCCAAGCCCGCGCACTACCAGTACAGCTTCCAGCAGCTGGCGCACAACACCCGGGCGCTGCTGGACGCCATCGGCGTCAAGCGCGCCGCCATGGTCGGCCATTCCACCGGCGGCATGCTGGCGGTGCGCTACGCCCTGATGTTCCCCGGGCAGGTGGACCAGCTGGTGCTGGTGAACCCCATCGGCCTGGAGGACTGGAAGGCCGAAGGCATCCCGGCCCCGACCGTCGACCAGTGGTACCAGCGCGAGCTGGGGGTCACCGCCGACCGCATCCGCGCCTACGAGCAGTCGACCTACTATGCCGGCCAGTGGCGGCCGGAATTCGACGCGCCCGTGCGCATGCTGGCGGGCATGTGGCTGGGGCCGGGGCGCGCGCTGGTGGCCTGGAACTCGGCGCTGATCTACGACATGATCTACACCCAGCCGGTGTGCTACGAATTCCCGCTCCTGCGCGTGCCCACCCTGCTGCTCATCGGCCAGCGCGACACCACGGCCATCGGCAAGGACCTCGCGCCGCCGGAGGTGCGGGCCAGGCTGGGAGACTACCCGGCCCTGGGCAGGCGCGCCGCCCAGGCCATCCCGGGCGCAAAGCTGGTGGCGTTCCCCAACCTGGGGCACGCGCCGCAGATCCAGGATCCGGAGGCGTTCCACAAGGCGCTGCTGGAAGGCCTCGGGAAACCGCCCCTGTAGTTGCTCTCCCGAATGAAGCACGAAGCACTTGGCGAGCACGGCCTGAAATGCTATACTCGTATAGCAAGGAACGAACGCATGCTTGCCATCCGACTTCCCCCCGACATCGAACGCCGTTTGGACGCCTTGGCCGCCAGCACGGGCCGCACCAAGACCTTCTATGCCCGGGAAGCGATCCTGGAGTATCTGGACGACCTGGAGGACATCTACCTGGCCGAGCGCACCCTGGAAGAGATCCGCGCCGGAAAGGTCAAGACCACCCCCCTGGCCGACGTGATGCGTGAATATGGCCTGGAGGATTGAACTCTCGCCAAGCGCGCAAAAGGAATTGCGGGATCTGGATCGGACGGCAGCCCAGAGGATCCTCAAGTTCCTGCACGGGCGGATCGGCCCTTTGGAGGACCCGCGGTGCATCGGAGAGGCGCTGAAGGGATCCGAGCTGGGCGCATTCTGGAAATATCGGGTCGGAGACTACCGAGTCATCTGCGCCATCGAAGACGGACAATTGCTCATCCTGGTCGTGCGCATCGGCAACCGGCGGGAAGTATATCGCTGAAGCAGCCATGGCCGCAGGCGAATGTTTGTTCGTGCTGTTCGAAAGGGGTCTCCATGTAAAATAATTCTCAGTCTGAAATCAAGGTTGCCAATGCAGATGCCACTCATTCCATCCAGGCTGTCGTGGCGGTTCTGCCTCCTGGCCCTGACCATCCCCGGCCTGCTGGGGGCGGCCACGCCGGGCCTCGAGCAGGTCAGCCTGCAGTTGAAATGGCACCACCAATTCCAGTTCGCCGGATACTACGCGGCGCAGGAGAAGGGCTACTACCGGGATGCGGGTCTTGACGTGATGCTGATCGAGGGCGAACCGGGAACCGATGTCGTCCAGTCGGTGGTGAGCGGGGAGGCCCAGTACGGAGTCGGGAGCAGCTACCTGATGGTGTCCCGGCAGGGGGGCATGCCGGTGGTGGTGCTGGGGGTCGTCTTCCAGCATTCGCCCGAGATCCTCATGGCCAGGGCACGCTCCGGCATCGAGACGGTGCAGGACCTGGTGGGCAAGCGGGTCATGCTGGAAGACAAGACCGATGAGCTCACCGCCTACCTGAAGCAGGAGGGCGTCACCGAGGCTTCCCTCCGCCTGCTCCCGCACAGCTTCGATCCGAACGACCTGGTCCAGGGCAAGGTGGACTGCATCAGCGCCTATTCGACCGACGAGCCCTTTTTCATGGCCAAGGCGCACCAGGATTGCATCGAACTGTCGCCCCGGATGGGCGGCATCGATTTCTACGGCGACAACCTCTTCACTTCGGAGGCCGAGCTCCGCTCCCATCCGGCGCGGGCCCGGGCCTTCCTGGAAGCGAGCATGAAGGGGTGGAAGTACGCCATGCAGCACCCGGAGGAGATCGTCGACCTCATCGTCTCCCGCTACGGTGCAGGCCGGGGGCGCGCCTACCTTCTGTACGAGGCCCAGAAGATGATCCCCCTCCTGCAGGCGGACACGGTGGAGATGGGCTACATGTACCGCGGCCGCTGGCAGCACATCGCCGAAACCTACGCGGGGCTCAACCTGCTGCCGAAGGAGTACCCGCTGGACGGCTTCCTGTATGATCCGGCGGCCAAGACGCGCCAGGAATACCAGCATCTGCTCCTGGCCCTGGCCGGCCTGGTGACGCTCGGGGTTTTCCTCGGCGGCACGTCCCTGGCCTTTTTCCGGCTGAACCTGCGCCTCAAGAAGGAGATCGCCACCCGGGTCGCGGTGATGGAGGAGAAGGCCAAGCTTGAATCCCAGATGCACCATGACCAGAAGATGAAGAGCCTGGGCGTCCTGGCGGGCGGGATCGCCCATGACATGAACAACGTCCTGGGCGCCATCCTCGGTTTCGCCCAGGCCAACCTCGAAGGGCAGGCCCCCGGCACCCGGATCCACCATGCGCTCGAGACCATCGCCAAGGTCGCCACCCGCGGCGGGGAGCTGGTGAAGGGCCTCCTCAGCTTCGCCCGGCAGAGCCCGGCCGAGGAGCGGGAGGTGGATCTGAACGCGCTGCTCGAGGAGGACGTGAAGATCCTGTCCCACACGACCCTTTCCAAGGTGCATCTGGACCTCGATCTGGACCCCGGCCTGCGGCCGGTCCGGTGCGATCCGAGCGCCTTGACCAATGCCATCATGAACCTTTGCGTCAATGCCGTGGATGCGATCGGCGGGCAGGGCCGTCTCACCTTGAAGACCCGGAACGCGGAGGACGGCTCCGTCGAGATCCAGGTCCGGGACACGGGCTGCGGGATGACCCCGGAGGTGCTGGAACGCGCCCTGGATCCCTTCTTCACCACCAAGCCCGAAGGCAGGGGCACCGGCCTGGGTTTGACCCTGGTCTACGGCGTCGTCAAGGCCCACCAGGGCCGGATGGAGATCCAGAGCGAAGTCGGGCAGGGCACTACGGTAACCCTGCAATTCCCCGCCTCCAGGCATGCGCCCCCGGCAGCCCAGGCCGCCTCCGGGCCTTCCGGGATGCCTTCGCAGCGGGTCCTGGAGGTGCTGGTGGTGGATGACGACGAGTTCTACCAGCTGTCGATCCAGATGATGCTGGAAACCCTCGGGCACCATGCTACCTGCGCCAGGAGCGGGGAGGATTGCCTCGCGCTGATCGATGGAGGTTTCAAGCCAGATGCCGTCCTGCTGGATATGAACATGCCCGGGCTCAGTGGGGCGGGGACCTTGCCCCTGCTCCGGGGGAGGCTGCCCCAGGTGCCGGTGGTGATTGCCACAGGCCGTGCGGACCAGGCGGCCCTGGACCTCGCGGGCTCCCAACCCCACGTCGCGCTGATGCCCAAACCCTTCACCATGGAAGAGCTCCGGAAACAGCTTACAGCGTTGGATGGAGCGGCGTCCCGGTTCAGGACCTGAAACCAGGCAGCGCTCCCGGCAACGTGCCGAACCGCAGTTGAAGGAATTCCACGCATACCCTCACCTTCGCTGATTCCGTCAGCCGGATCGGATAGACCGCGGAAATGGGTGCGTCCTGCTGGTATTCCGGAAGCACTCGAACGAGTGAACCCTCACTCAGTTTTTCGCCGACGTCCCAGGTCGAACGCAGCGTGATGCCATG
The DNA here is from genome assembly GCA_963717275.1 of uncultured Holophagaceae bacterium. Classification (GTDB taxonomy): domain Bacteria; phylum Acidobacteriota; class Holophagae; order Holophagales; family Holophagaceae; genus Mesoterricola. Next base: position 209,084 of record CAVQVX010000001.1, on the reverse strand, counting down.
TCCATCCATAGCCCATTGGGTCCCGATTTCACCGTTGCTGCACGACAAGGGCCCGGATACCCGGACGGTTTCAACGCCTCTTGGGCCTTCCAGCTTCCAGATCCCGAAACTCTGGTCACGCTCCCGGACGACAATGCAGTCGTGCTTTTCAAGGTCATTGATTCCGGCCGGCATTCCGCGCTTTGCCACATAGGCCGGGGCTGCGCAAAGAACCCTCGCATTGGCCTTGATGCGCTTGACGATCAGGTGGGACTGGGATTCCCCTCCGAAGGTCAGATCGAGATCGAAACCTTCGGCGATCAGGTCCACCGGCCTGGTGAACAGTTCGAGCTGGATGCGCAGGGAAGGGTAGAGAAGGGCCAGTTCGGAAAGCGCCGGCCCGACGCATTTCCGCCCAAAGCCTTCGCTTGTGCTTATGCGCAGGAGGCCCCGGGGGGTCATCCTCGTCGTGCTTATCGCCGCGGTCATCTCCTCAGCGTCCTCGAGGATCCGCTGAGCCCAGCGGAACACGGTTTCGCCTTCCTCGGTCAGGCTCACGTGACGGGTCGTGCGGTGCAGCAGACGCACCTGCAGGACCCCTTCCAGCAAGGCGATGCGTTTGCTCACATAGGCGGGTGATACCCCCAGCGCTTTGGCCGTGAATATAAAACTCCGGTTCCTTGCCACGGTGCAGAGCAGGTGGAGATCTTCGAGTGGGGGGAGATTGTGCATGATTCGTGTCCCACGTAGTCACATTCTACTCAATTGTTTCCTTTCTCCCGGGAGCTAACTTTAGTTTACCAAGGCAGTAAGGATTCACGCCCTGGTCCGGCCGTGCCGGTTCCCACTGGAGATTCCCAATGAAAAAGCTCGCAATCCTTCTCATCGCAGGTGCCCTCGTCAGCCCGGCCTTCGCCGAGCCCCGTTCTGCAGACAGCACCCGGTCCGGCGCCAATGCGCAGGCCGTTGCAGGCTCTCAGGCCGCTTCTGCCGATCAGCCGGTCGGATGAACCTCAAAGCACCTTTGCCTGTTCTGCCGCTTCAGCCGAGGCCAAGCCTTCGACTGAAGCCAAGGCAGGGTGGATGCAGGCCTCACCGAACGGTTGTGCAGCAGTGCATCTCCTGCTGCAGACCGGCACCAAACTGGATTCTACGCCTTGGTGTAGGCCAGTGAATTAATGAAACGCGGAGGAAACGGAGGCGCGGAGGCCGCTGAAGAAGTTTGAAACCACTGCCTGCGCAACCATCTGGCGGCAAGCATGGATTCCCTGGGGATTTTTGCGGTCCCGCCCACCCTGAGCACAGGGCGGGCAGGGCGACGGTTGCATTCGAGAACTCGGAAGCCCTGTGTTCAGGGTGGGCGGGACCGCAAAAATCTGATGGCCGAAGGCCATCACCCCGCCTACGGCGGGGCCCGGGATCCATGCGGGAATGTGCCGGCGCTCCAAGGGTCGCTAATTTCCTCAGCGGCCTCCGCTCCTCCGCTTCCTCGGCGTTGAATTTTTTGAGCTTCGTTCAGCCACGGTGCTGGATTGATGCGCATCGCCGACCCTGACCGAAGGCAGTCGGGGTCGACGCAATCCAAAAATCCGGTTACCAGGGCAGCCCCGAATGGCCGATGGAGGTCTCCTGCCTCCACCCTGGGGGCAGAACGATAGCTCAAACGGGCGGGAGGGGGGGACCCGACCCACCCGGTCAAATAGAAAGTAAATCGGGCTCGCGGGACATGAGCGTACGGCTGGGTCGGCGCGATGACGCGCAGTCCGGTTTACGTTCTTGGACAAGCCCGTAGCGGCAGGGGGCCGGCGCGACTGGGCTATGGGGTTTTCGACGCTGGCCGGAAGCCAGGATAGGGTCGGAAGGCCTCGTTGATCGATGTCATGGCCGCTGATTTCCCCTTGATGATCAGCGTTCGCGCCGTGAGATCCGGGTGCAGGCAGACCCCGGTCCACCCAACCGGATCGGGTAAGCCGGGAATCGACGATATGGCCGTTGTGGGGACGATCAGCATGGGGCGTCCTCAGGTGGTGCGCGGATGGCGGACGGCAGGGGCGTCCGGCGAAGGGTTCCGCCACAGATCGGACAACTCCGTGCAGCCAGCTCCAGCCGCTCCAGTTCGGACGGTTCCTTCCTGGGCTTCTTGCAGGACCCGACGAAGGCCCGGGCCCGCTCCAGGAGCCCACCCGCCTGAACCGACCCGTAGAGGCCGGCGTGGCGGATCTTGTGGAAGCCCGGAGGCAGGACGTGCTGGACCAGGCGGTGGAGGAATTCCACCGGGTGAACCGTGGTGGTCTTGCCGTTCTTGGTGGCGAACGTGACCCGGTCCTCGGTGACGTCCTGGATCCGGGAGTTGGCGATGCCGACCCGGTGGGTATACCGGGCCAAGTAGGCTGCCACGTGGCTGGAATGGCCGAACGGCTTCCTGGCGTGGACCACCCAGTCCAGATCACTGACCGTGGCCATCCGGCTGGCGTAGAACCCCAGCGGAACGTCCGGGAAGGCGCCCTTCTGCTGGAGCCGGCCCAAGGCGTTGAGCATCTTGGCCCGGAACACCTCACCCATCATCTCGACCTTGAACAGGTATTTCTTGCTGCTGGGGATGAAGGTCTTGCCGTCCAGGGCCAGGCCCCCGGCGGTGGCCAGCACATGGAGATGGGGATGGAAGGTCAGTTCCCGGGTCCAGGTGTGCAGCACCAGGAGCAGCCCGGGGGTAACCTTCTTGCGGGTCCGGAACAACTTAAGGAGAGTCTTGGTCGCGGCATGGAACAAGGCGCCGTAGAACTTGGCCGGATACTGCCGGGCCAGGAACCGCAGTTCCGCCGGGACAGTGAACACCAGGTGAAAGTGCGGCACGTCCAGGAGGCGCTGGGTCTCCTTGTCGAGCCAGCGTTCCTGGGCCAGGGCCTGGCACTTGGGGCAGTGCCGGTTTCGGCATGAGTTGTAGCTGATCCGCTCGAAGTCGCCGTGTTCGCAGACCTCCTTGTGCCCGCCCAGAGCGGCGGTGCGGCACTGGCCGATGGCCGTGAGCACGCGGCGCTGCTGCCGGTTCAGGGGCTCCCGGCTTTCCAGGGCGGCGCGGTGGAGGCGGACGATGTCGGCGATGTCGAAACGGGGCCGGTGGGACCCCACCGGATCACTCCGGCAGATCCTCCAGCGGACTGCGAATGGCGGCAATTTGGCTGGGCACTACCTGGGTGTAGATCTGAGTGGACTTGATGCTGGAGTGGCCCAGGACCACCTGGATCTTCCGCAGGTCCGTGCCACCCTCCAGCAGGTGGGTGGCGAAGGCGTGGCGAAGTAAATGAGGGTTCACAATCTTCCCAATCCCGGATGCTGCCGCCGCGCACAGCAGGGCGCGCCGGGCGGTCTCCGCGCAGAGGGGACCGCCCGATTTGGAGGCGAACAGCCAGGGCTTCGCGGGCTGCTCGTGCTTGTAGTAGGTCCGCAGCAACAGGTAGAGCTTGCCGCCCATGGGCACCATCCGGTCCTTGCCGCCCTTGCCGTCGCGGACATGGATCACCTGCTGCATGGCGTCGATGTCCCGGGTCTCGAGCCGGCAGGCCTCGTTGATCCGCAGGCCGGTGCCATAGACCAGGGTGAAGAAGGTGCGGTACTTCGCCGTCGTGAACCCATCCAGCAGCCGGGCGATCTCGGCCTTGCCCAGGATCGACGGCAGGTGCGCCTTGGCCTTGGGGATGGTGATCCAAGCCACCTTCTCCGACTGGCCCAGGGTCCGGGAATAGAGGAACTTTAGGGCCGCATAGTGGAGGGCGAGCCGGGAGGCCCCGATGGCCTGCTGCCGGAGGACGTCCACCCACCGCCGCACCGATTCCTGGCTGGCATCGGAAGGGTCATGGCCCAGGAACTCCTCGAACCTCCTGGCCGAGGCGACATACTGCTGGATGGTTTTATGGGCGCGGTTCGCCATTTGAAGATCCCCGGCGAACCGGGACAGAGATACACTGACCGCCATTGCAGTCCTCCTTGAATGTGTGGCCGGTGCTCCAACACCGACACATTCAAGGAGCCTGCAAGCAGCAGATCCCGCAAGCATTTTTAGTCAATCAGGCTGGACGGATGCTGCTCACCCCTGCCGCGAAAGCGGCTTCGTCCAAGGAGGGCCCCGGGGGTCTGGACCGCAGGGCTTCCACCAGTGGCACGCTTCGTGCAAATGACCCATGCTTGCTCCCCCACGAGGTCCACGATGTACATCCCCGCCGCCTTCCAGGAATCACGCCTCGACGTGATGCACGACCTCATCCGCGCCCACCCCCTGGGCCTGCTGATCACCTCCGGCGCCGGCGGACTGCAGGCCACGCCGATCCCCTTCCTGGTGCGGCCGGTCGAAGGCGGCAACGGCCTCCTGCGCGCGCACATGGCGCGCAACAACGGGCACTGGAAGGACCTGGCCGGGGCGGCGGAGTGCCTGGCGGTGTTCCAGGGCGAGCACGGCTACGTCACCCCCGACTGGTACCCGTCCAAGCGCGAGACGGGCCAGGTGGTGCCCACCTGGGACTACATCACCGTGCAGGCCTGGGGCCGGCCCGCGGTGATCGAGGACCCGGCCTGGCTGCGCGGCCTGCTGGAAGACCTGACCCGCTCCCAGGAACGGGTCAGGGCCTTGCCGTGGGAAGTGGACAGCGCGCCGGCCGCCTACCTCGAGGCCATGCGGGCCGCCGTGGTGGGGATCGAGATCCCGGTGGCGCGCATCGAAGGCAAGTGGAAGCTCAGCCAGAACCGCGCGGCGCCCGACTGGGCCGGGGTGGTCGCCGGCATGGGCGACGCCGCCGACCCGCACCACAACCGGCCCCTGGCGGAGCTGGTGGCGGAACGGCTGAAGGCTCAGAGCCCCAGATAGGCCTCGCGCACCTTCGGGTCGGCTTCCAGCGCCTTGCCGGTCCCTTCCTGCACCACCCGCCCGTTCTCGATGACGTAGCAGTAGTCGGCCACCTTCAGGGTCTGCTTGACGTTCTGCTCGACCAGGAAGATGGTCAGGCCTTCGCCGTGCAGGGTCTTGATGATCTGGAAGATCTCCGACACCAGCAGGGGGGAGAGCCCCAGGCTCGGCTCGTCGAACATGACGAGGTCGGGATCCTGCATGAGGCCGCGGCCGATGGCCAGCATCTGCTGCTCGCCGCCGGAAAGGGTCTCGGCCAGCTGGGTGCGCCGCTCCTTCAGGCGCGGGAAGAACCCGTAGACCCGGTCCAGGTTGTAGTCCCTGCGCCGCTTGGCGCGCTTCAGGTAGCAGCCCGCGCGCAGGTTGTCCTCCACGTTCATCTTGCCGAACAGCTGGCGCCCTTCGGGGATGAGCGAGATGCCCAGGTCCACCACCTGGTAGACCGGCCTGCCGCTGATCTGGGCGCCGTTGTAGCTGATGGTGCCCGCGCTCGGCTCGATGATGCCGCAGATGGTCTTGAGGGTGGTGGTCTTGCCGGCGCCGTTGGCGCCGAGCAGGGCCACCAGCTGGCCCTTCTCCACCTGGAAGGAGAGGTCCCAGAGAACCTGGGTGAGGCCGTAGCCGGCCGATACGCCGCTGGCTTCCAAGGCGATCATTCGTGTTCCTCCCCCAGGTAGGCCTGGATGACGCTGGGATTGGCGGCCACCTCGGCGGGGCTTCCCTGGGCGATCATCTGGCCGAAGTTGAGCACCAGCAGGCGGTCGCTGATGCTCATGATGACGCGCATGATGTGCTCGACGATGAGGATGGTCATCCCCAGGCCCTTGAGCTTGAGGATGAGTTCGATGGTGCGGTCGGTCTCGGTGGGGTTGAGGCCCGCCACCACTTCGTCCAGCAGCAGGAAGGAAGGCTCCAGCGCCAGCGCCTTGCCGATCTCCAGGCGCTTGCGCCCGGCCAGGGTGAGGCTGGCCGCGGGGACGTGGGCGCGGTCCGCGAGGCCGGTGAATTCCAGCACGCCCCAGGCGTGCTCTTCGGCCTTGGCGCGCCGGGGATGCCGCAGGAAGGCGGCGATGATGATGTTCTCCAGGACCGACAGCCTGCCGAACGGCTTGACCACCTGGAAGGTCCGGCCGACCCCCATCGCCGCCAGGGCGTAGGGCGGCTTGCCGCTCACGTCCTTGCCCTTGAAGAAGACCTTGCCGTGCGTGGGCGCGTAGTAGCCGCTGACGACGTTGAACAGGGTGGTCTTGCCGGCCCCGTTGGGCCCGATGAGCCCGAGGATCTCCCCGGCCTCCATTTCGAAGGAGACGTCGTTCACCGCCGTGAGGCCGCCGAAGACCTTGCTGACGCCCTCCACTTTCAGGATGGATCCGTCCATGGCCTCACGCCTCCTTTCCGGCGGGCGTCGCGGCCGGTGCGCTCCCGGGCTTGGCGGCGCGCCGCAGGCCCTTGCGCACGAACCGGCCCAGCACCCCGTCCGGCATGAAGATGACCGAGACGGCGATCACCGCGCCCAGGATGATGATGTAGAGCACTTCGTACTGGGAGAGGTAGGCCCAGAACAGGGTCTTGAACGAGAAGATCAGCACCGCGCCGATGACCGGCCCGATGAGGGTGCCCATGCCGCCGAAGACCAGCATGACGATGGCCTGGTCGCTGATGAGGTCGCTCAGGGTGGAGCCGGGATCGATGAAGGTGACCCAGTAGGCGAACACGCCCCCGATCAGCGCCGTGGGGACGGCGGAAAGGATGAAGGCCTGGATCTTCAGGTGGGTGGGGTTGAGGCCGAGCGCCTTGGCGCTCTCCTGGTCCTCCCGGATGGCCTTCAGCTTCAGCCCGAACGGCGCGCGCTCCAGCAGGAACCACAGGGCGAAAAAGGTCGCGCCGACGATGCCGAGCATCACGTAGAAGAAGAACTGCGGGTCGAGGAAGGCGGTGAGCCGCATGCCGTCGGGGCCGCCGGTCCAGGCGGCGATCAGGGCGAACTGCTGGATGGCCCGGGCCAGGGCCCACACGGCGATGGCGAAGTACGATCCGCTTCAGCCGGAGCGTGGGGATGCCGATGACCAGGGCGGCCACCGAGGCGCACACGCCGCCCGCGAGCAGCGCCAGCGGGAACGGCCAGTGGGCCTTCATCATGAGCAGCGCCGTGGCATACGCGCCGATGCCGAAAAAGGCCTGGTGGCCGAAGTTGAGGTAGCCGGTGTAGCCCGCCATGACGTCCAGGGTGACGGCGAGCCCGATCCACATGAAGGCCTCGGTGCACATGCGCAGGACGAAGGTGTCGTGCACCCCGAGCGGGATGCACAGGAAGAGCAGGAACACGATGGCCGAGACGATCAGGCGCCGGTCTTTGAGCAGAGGAGTCATGGCGTCACACCCACCCTTTTCCGAACAGGCCGGTGGGCGAGACCACCAGGATGAGGTACAGGATTCCGAACACCGCCAGGAGGGTCCAGCCCGGGTCCAGGTAGACCAGGAACATCGACTGGATGATCCCCAGCAGCAGCGCCGCCGCCGGCACCCCGGCCAGGTAGCCCATGCCCGCCAGGACCACCACGAAGAACGCGAAGATCGAATACTCGGCGCCCATCTTGGTGTTGACCGAGATGATGACCCCGATGAGCACGCCGGTCATGGCGGTGATGCCGGTGTAGAGCGCGTAGAGCAGCTTGTTGGTGCGCCGGTTGTTCACCCCCATCAGCCCGGCGGCCTCCTTGTTCTGGGCCAGCGCCCGCACCGCCAGGCCGAAGTCGGTGTAGCGGAGCAGGTAGTTGAGGATCAGGGTGATCACGACCGCGTAGGTCAGGCCGGCCAGGCGCACCGAGGAGATGGTGAGGAAGAAGGGCCCCTTCTCGAAGTAGAACGAGCCGTTGGAGAAGTGGGACGGGATGGAATGGCTGTAGAAGCCGAAGAAGGTCTGGGCCGTGCCGCGGAAGATCATGCCCAGGCCGAAGGTGAAGACCAGGGCCATGAGCAGGGGGTTGCCCTTGTGCCCGGAAAGCACCCGCTGGATGACCGGCTGGAGCAGGTAGCCCACGCCGAAGAAGACGATGAAGACCAGGGGCAGGCTCACGAACGGGTCGACCTTGCCCCAGAGGTTCAGGTAGAAGCCGGCGAAGGCGCCGAGCATGATCCATTCGCCCACGGCGAAGTCGATGACGTGCAGGACGCCGAACACCAGCGAGAACGCGATCGCGATGGCGATGTAGATCGCGCCCAGCATGATGCCGTCCACGAGGGCTTGAGGCAGCAGTTCCATTCGTATTCCCTCCAGCTGACCGGAACAAGGGCTCCGGAAGGCGCCGCGTGCGGGGCGGCGCCCTCCGGTGCCCTCCTCAACCTAGCGATTGCCCCAAGGAACCATGGGGTACTGGGCCGGCACTTCGGCCACCTCGGCCGGTCCGACCGACTTGACCACGCCGTTCTGGATCTGCACCGTCAGCGAGCTGATGCCGGAATTGGCATGGAAGTAGGCGCCTTCGGTGGCGAACTTGATGCGGCCGTAGAACGTCTGCACGTCCACCGCCTCGAGGGCCTTGACCAGTTCCACCCGCTTGGCTTCGGAAAGCGGCGGAGCGGCGTTGATCTTCTGCAGGGCCACCTGGAAGGCGATCCCGGCGGCGGAGCAGCCGCCCTGGGTATAGTCGGCCGCGACATTGAAGGCCTTGAGCGAGGCCGCCGCGTAGGTCTGGGAATCCTTCCACAGGATCTTGGAGGAGGTCTTGGTGGTCTCGGTCCACACCGCGCCGCCGAACACCTGGTTGGCGTCGCCCTTGAGCGCTTCGGCGAAGGCCGGCTCGGTGACGCCGTAGTGCATGAGCAGGGCCTTGGGCGTGTAGTCGATCTGGTGCAGGTCCTTGACCAGGTTGATCAGCTCCTCGTCATGGCCGCCGAAGGCGATGATGTCGGGGCGCAGGCCCTTCATGGCCGAAAGCAGCGGGGTGAGGTCCTGGCCTTCGGGGACGATGTTGAACTTCAGGACCTTGATGCCGGCCTTGATCAGGGCTTCGTTGAAGGCGGTGGCGGTGGAGCTGGAGAAGGTGTCGTTGGAGCCGAACACCACGGCCGTCTTGGGGGCGGGCGAAAGGTGGGCCAGGGTGGCGATGGCGGCCGCGCCGGTGAAGTTGACGGGCGGGATGCTGCCGAAGACGAACTTGAACTTGGGCTCCCAGACCTTCGGCGATTCGGCCGAGCCGTTGATCATCGGGATCTTGTACTTCTCGACCACCGGGCCGACCGCGTTGGCCACGCTGGAGGCGTAGGGGCCGAACATCAGGTCCACGTGCTCCTGGGTGATGAGGCGTTCCGCCGCCGCCGCGCCCTGGGACGGGTTGGACTGGGCGTCCCCGTAGTACAGCTTCACCGGGTACTTCTTCTTGCCGATCTGGATGCCGCCGCCCTCGTTCACGGCCATGGCCCAGAGATCGTAGCCGCGCTTGGCCACGTTGCCGCCGGTGGCGTTGTCGCCGGACAGCTCCACCACGACCCCGATCTTGAATTCCTGGGCGTGCAGGGCGCCGCCGGCCACGGCGGTCACGAGTGTCGCGAGAATGGCTGACTTGGTTAGGCTCATGCGATCCCTCCTTAGGATGCGTCGTCATCGCTGGCGATGGGGTTGAGGCAGGGCAGATGCAAGTCACATGCCACCCCATGAAGCCGACCTCCGGGTTGCCAATCCGGTCACAGCCCGACCTTTTCCCCGCGGGATCACCGCCCGGTTTATGCGGAAATGCATAAGCGTCTGGACCAGGGATCATGGAATCCCGTATTTTTTCATCTTCCGGGCGACGGTGGACTGGTCGACGCCCAGCGCCCGGGCCATGGCCACCTGGTTGCCGAAGCGCTGGCGCGCCTCCAGCAGCATCGTGCGCTCGGTGGCCTCCAGGGCCTCGCCCAGGGTCAGCTCCGCGGGCCCGTTCTGGGCCAGGGCGGCCTTGCCGGCCCTGCCCAGGATATCCGGCGGCAGGTCCGCCAGGCCGATCAGCTCGGCTTCCGACATCACCACCAGGCGCTCGCAGAGGTTGGCCAGCTCGCGCACGTTGCCGGGCCAGGGGTAGGCGATGAGGGCGTCGCTGGCGGCGCGGGTGAAGCGCCGGCGCAGGCCCAGGCGCTCGGCGAAGAAGTCCGTGTAGTGGTGCAGCAGCGGCAGGATGCAGTCGGTGCGCTCGCGCAGCGGCGGGATCGAGATGGGGATGACGCTGAGGCGGTAGTAGAGGTCCAGCCGGAACGTGCCGCGCTCCACCATCTCCCGGAGGTCCTGGTGGGTGGCCGCCAGGATGCGCACGTTGAGCTTGCGCGCCTGGGTGCGCGCCCACCCGCATCACCTGGCCGTCCTGCAGGAAGCGCAGGAGCTTGACCTGGGCCGACAGGGTCAGTTCGGCGATCTCGTCCATGAAGATGATGCCGCCGTCGGCCAGCTCGAAATAGCCGGGCTTGCCCTTCACCTGGGCGCCGGTGAAGGCGCCCTTCTCGTAGCCGAACAGCTCCGCCTCCAGCAGCGATTCGGGGATCGCGCCGCAGTTGATCTTCACCATCGGCCGCCCGGCCCGCTCGGAGTACTTGTAGATGAGGTCCGCGAACAGCTCCTTGCCCACCCCGGACTCGCCCTGGATCATCACGGTGGAGTCCACCGCGCGCCACCTTGAAGGCGTGGCGCAGCGCCTGCTGCATGCACGGGCTGCGGGCGATGATCCGGCGCGACTCCACCTCCTCCAGCTGCATCTCCACCATGCGGTCGCGGATGCGGTCCTTCATCGCCTCCTGCTCCTCCAGCTCCCGGTGCAGGGCCTCGATCTCGGTGACGTCGCGCTCGGTCACCACCACCCGGATCAGTTCGCCGCCCTCGTCAAGACGGGGATGCCGGTGAGGGCGAGCTTGCGCCCCTTCTGCGCCTGGAGCATCGACACCGGCGCCTTGCGGGCCAGCACCTCCAGCGTGGCCGAGCGGTCGAACACGCCCTCGTCGACCAGCTCCTGCATGTTGCGGCCCACCACCTGCTCGGCGCGGATGTCGTTGAGCCGCTCCGAGGCCGGGTTGATGCGCAGCACGTTGGCCTTGGCGTCGCAGATCCAGAGCCCTTCGGACAGGGCGTTGAGGATGGCGTCCTGCTGCTGCGGTGAGCTCGGCGTAGGCCCGCATCTGGCGCGCCGTGGACTCGAACAGGGTCATGTCGATGAAGACGCACAGCGCCCCCAGGATCGCCGCGCCGTTCTGCACCCGGGACACGGTGGTCATGTAGATGGCGTCGCCCCGGTACAGCAGCGGCCCGCCCGGGATCCACAGTGCCGGACAGGACGCCCGCGATCGCGCAGGGCCAGTTCCGGCACCCGTTCGGTCATGAACGACCCGGGCAGGATGCCGAGGCCCTCGCGCGCCATCCGGTTGGCGTAGAGCACCACGCCGTCCTTGGCCACCGCCGTGCAGCCGTTCTTGCTGGCTTCCAGCAGGCTGTCGGCGAACATGTCCCAGGCCACCCCATGGGCTTCGAGGACCTGGTCGAGGGTCCGGTCGCAGGAATTTTTCTGGATCATGGGGGTATTATTCGCGTTTGCATGGGATATGCAAGGATGCATTCCGCTTTGCGGTTCCGGGAGGGGGTGCCGGGCGCAATCGCCTCGGCTCCCATCGAACCCGGAAAACAGACCGGCCTTGGTACGATTGGTGCTTGATCCTCCCCTGCGCACCCATACCCTCAGGAGGGTCATCATGGCTACGACATTGTCCGAGTATCAGGCCCTGCGGGACCGGCATATTCCCAAGGGGGCCTCGCAGAGTTCGCCAGCCATGATCCGGGAAGCGCGCGGGCGCCATCCTGGTCGACTTCGAAGGACGGGAGCTCATCGACTTCGCCGGCGGGATCGGGGTGGTGAACGTGGGCAACGCCAATCCCAAGGTGGTGCGCGGCGATCAAGGACCAGGCGGAGAAGTTCACCCACACCTGCTTCGCCATTGCCATGTACGAGCCCTACATCAACCTCGCGGTCCGGCTCAACACCCTGACGCCCGGCGATTTCCACAAGATGACGATGTTCGTGAACAGCGGCGCCGAGGCGGTGGAGAACGCCGTCAAGATCGCCCGCTACGCCACCGGGCGCCCCGGGATCATCGCCTGGACGGATGCTTCCACGGGCGCACCCTGCTGACCATGACCATGACCAGCAAGGTCAAGCCGTACAAGTACAAGTTCGGCCCGTTCGCGCCCGAGATCTACCACATGCCCAACGCCAACTGCTACCGCTGCCCGTTCGGCAAGACCTATCCGGGCTGCCGGACCGCCTGCGCGGACCACCTGGAGGACTTCTTCATCGAGCAGGTGGCGGCGGAGCAGACCGCGGCGCTCATCGCCGAGCCGATCCAGGGCGAAGGCGGCTTCATCACCCCGCCGCCGGAATATTTCGCCAAGCTGCAGGCGATCTGCAAGAAGCACGGGATCGTGTTCATCATCGACGAGATCCAGAGCGGCATGGGGCGCACCGGCAAGCTCTACGCCATCGAGCACTGGGGGGTCGAGCCGGACATGATCCTCACCGCCAAGAGCCTGGGCGGCGGCCTGCCGCTGAGCGCGGTCACCGGCCGGGCCGAACTGATGGACGCGCCCCACCCGGGCGGCCTGGGCGGCACCTTCGCCGGCAACCCGATCGCCTGCGCCGCGGCCCTGGCGGTGCTGGAGGTGCTGGTGGACGACGGCCTGGTGGCGCGGGCCGCGGCCCTGGGGGTGAAGGCCCGGGCCCGCCTGGACGAACTGCAGGCCCGGTTCCGGCTGATCGGCGACGTGCGCGGCAAGGGCCCGATGCTGGCCATCGAACTGGTGCGCGACCGCGAGCGCAAGACCCCCGCGGGCGAGGAGACCAGGGAACTGGTCAAGCTCTGCTTCGAGCGCGGGCTGATGCTGCTTTCGTGCGGACAGTCACGGCAACGTGATCCGCACCCTCATGCCGCTGGTCATCACGGACCAGGAGCTTGACCGGGGCTTTTCCATCCTGGAAGAATCTCTGGCGGTCCTCGAGGCGCGCCCCGGGAGGTAGCAAGTGCTGATCTGGAGAGCCAACCTGCGCACCGGATCGCTGCAGCGCGAAGCGATCCCCGATTCCTGGTCTCGGCTCGGGGGCCGCGGGCTGCTGGCCCGCATCATGCTGGACGAGACGCCGCCCTCCTGCGAGCCGCTCGGCCCGCACAACCGGCTGATCTTCTCCCCGGGCCTGCTGGTGGGACACATGCTCTCCAGCTGCGACCGGCTTTCCATCGGCGCCAAGAGCCCGCTCACCCGGGGCGTCAAGGAGGCCAACGCAGGCGGCACCACCGGCCTGCAGATGGCCTGCCTGGGCATCCGCGCCCTGATCCTGGAGGACCAGGTGCCTTCGGCGGGCGACTCCCGCAACGACTGGCGGGTGCTCCACCTCAGCCTGGAAGGGGCCCGGCTGGAGCCGTGCGCCGACATCGCCGGCCTGGGCGTGGCCGACGCCGCGGCCAGGCTGCTGCGCCGCTACGGCGACCACGTGGCGCTGGCGCTGATCGGCCCGGCCGGGGAGATGCGCCTGTCCGCCGCCGGCATCCAGAACCTGGACAAGGACCGGGTGCCTTCGCGCATCGCCGCGCGCGGCGGGCTGGGGGCGGTGATGGGCGCCAAGGGCCTCAAGGCCATCGTGTTCGACGGCAAGGGCGCCGCCAAACCGCCCATCGCGGACATGGAAGCCTTCAAGCAGGCCCAGAAGGTGTTCAGCCGCAACCTGGCCGACCATCCCCAGACCGCCCTCTACCGCGACTACGGCACCGCCGCCATGGCGCTGACCTGCAACGCCATGGGCGCGCTGCCCACCCGGGCCTTCTCCAGCGGCCAGTTCGAGGGCGCCGAGACCCTCAGCGGCGAGCACATGCGCGAGGTGATCCAGGAGCGCGGCGGCGAGGGCACGCCCACCCACGCCTGCATGCCGGGCTGCGCCATCCGCTGCTCCAACAACTACGCCGGCGCCGACGGCAGGAGCCTGGTCACCCCGCTGGAATACGAGACCATCGGCCTCATGGGGTCCAACCTGGGCATCGCCGACCTCGACGTGATCGCCCGGATGAACTGGGAGGTCAACGACCTCGGCCTGGATTCCATCGACCTGGGCGCGGCCCTGGGCGTGGCGGCCCGGGCCGGGCTGATGGCCTTCGGCGACGGCCAGCGGGCCCTCGAGCTGCTGCGGGAGATCCGCCAGGGCACGCCCCTGGGCCGGATCCTCGGCCACGGCGCGGCCGTGGCCGGGCGAGTGCTGGGCGTCCTGGAGGTGCCGGTGGTCAAGGGGCAGGCCATGTCGGCGTACGAGCCGCGCGCGGTCAAGGGCACCGGGGTCACCTACGCCACCTCGCCCCAGGGCGCCGACCACACCGCCGGCAACACGGTGCGGGCCAAGGTGGACCACCTCGACCCCAGGATCCAGGCCGCGCTTTCGCGCAACGCCCAGATCAGCATGGCCGGCTACGACACCCTGGGCGCCTGCATCTTCGCCGGGTTCGGGTTCGCGGTGGCGCCCGAGGTCATCCCGGGCCTGCTCAACGCGCGATACGGCTGGTCGGTGGGCGCGGACATCCTGCAGCAGCTGGGCCGCGAGACCCTGAGCCTGGAGCGCGAGTTCAACAAGCGCGCCGGCTTCACCGCCGCCGACGACCGCATGCCCGAGTGGATGACCCGGGAGCAGCTGCCGCCGCTGAATTCGGTGTTCGACGTGAGCGAGGCGGATCTGGACGGAGTCTTCGATTGGTAGTCAAGGTATGCCTGCACACCACCTTGCAGCGCCGGACCACGGCGGGGCCGGTCCGGCACCTGGAGCTGGAACTGCCCGCGGCCGCCACCTTGGCGGACCTCCTGGCCGCCCTGGACATCCGGGGCGACCTGAAGGGGCTCCTGCTGGTGGTCAACGGGCGCACCGCCGATCCGCGCCAGAAGCTGAAGGAAGCCGACGACGTGCACCTGATCCCGGCCCTTTCGGGGGGGTGATCCCGGGGTGCCGTCACCCGGTCATTTCAGGACCCTGAACAGGTTGCTGTAGTCGTCCGTCCAGCTGCGGAAGCCCGGCCGCGGCTTCAGCGCCTCCCCGGCGCCCTTGAAGACGGGCGCCTGGAACAGCTCCGGCCGTCCGCTGACCAGCACCCAGGTGGCGCCGCAGATGTCGTTCTCCTCGTCGTCGTCGTTCTCCACCTTCAGGGTGGCCTTGCCCAGGGCCGCGGCCGCCTGCTCCACCACCGGTTCCAGGTCCAGGTAGCGGTTGGAGATGTGCACGGCCAGGAGGCCTTCCGGCTTGAGGTGGCGGAAGTAGAGCTCGAACGCTTCCCTCGTCAGCAGGTGCACCGGGATCGCGTCGCCGGTGAAGGCGTCCACCGCCAGCAGGTCGAACTGCTGGGGCGCCTCCCGCATCAGGGACAGCCGGGCGTCGCCCAGGACGCAGGTGACCGCCGCCGGGGAATCGCGCAGGAAGCTGAATTCGCTCCGGGCCAGCTTCAGCACCAGGGGGTTGATCTCGTAGAAGCGGTAGGCGTCGCCCGCGCGCCCGTACGTGGCCAGGGTCCCGGCGCCCAGGCCGATGAACCCGGCGCGCACCCCCGGGCGCTCCAGCGAGCGCAGGGCGAGGCCGATGCCGGAATCCCATCCGTAGTAGGTGGTCGCCTGGCGGCGGTACTCCGGGTCGAGGTACTGCTCGCCATGATCGATGGCGCCGTTCAGCAGCCGGCGCACGGGCAGGCCCTCCTGGGTGGTGTCCATCACCCGCAGGCCGCCGTAGAAGTTGCGCGCCAGCACCCGGTAATCCTGGACGTAGGAGCGCACGCCCCAGGCCAGGACGGCCAGGATCCCCAGCGCCGCCATGGGCACGGCGGGGCGGAAGACCGTCCGCAGGCCCAGGCGCCACCAGCGCGCCGCCGCCAGCAGGCAGCAGGCGCCGAGGGTGACCGGGAGCTCGTACGCCCCGTTGAACAGGGTGGGGGCCGCCACGCCCACGAACAGGCCGCCCAGCGCCCCGCCCAGGGCGATCATGAGGTAGAAGCCGGTGAGGTGGCGCGGGTGCGGCTTCAGGCGTACCAGTTCGCCGTGGCAGACCATGCACGCGAAGAACAGCCCGGCCAGGAACAGCGCGATGGTCGGGCGGATGCCGAGGTTCTCGAAGTCCAGCAGCGCGTAGCCCATGGCGCCGGCCGCGAGCGCCGTCAGGACGATGAACGGGGCCGGGAGGTACCAGGCCTCGCGGTCGAAGCAGATGATGAAGGTCAGGAGGTACAGGCAGAGGGGCAGCACCCAGAGGAAGGGGATGGCGGCCACGTTCTGGGTCAGGTGGTTGGTCACCGCCATCAGCAGCGCCGAGGCGCAGGCCGGCAGCAGGGCCCAGAGCGCCCAGAGCGTCCAGGCCGGGGCGCCCGGCGCGGGCGCGGGGACGCCCTGGGCAGCATGGGCCTGCTTCGGGCTGCTCAGGGCGGCGCCCAGGGCCAGGGCCGCGAACGCCAGGTAGGCCCACGACCACAGCCGGGCCTGGGTCCGCGTCGCCACGAACGGCTCCACCAGGATCGGGTAGCTGACCAGCGCGAGCAGCGAGGCGATGTTGGAGAGGGCATAGAGCCGGTAGGGCGCCGTGCCCTGGGCGCCGCGCGCGTACCAGGCCTGGACCAGCGGGCCGGTGGTGGAGAGCATGAAGTAGGGCAGCCCCACGGTGGCCGCCAGCAGGCCGAGGATCTGCAGGATCGGGCTGCCCGCCGCCCCGGGCCGCCAGGCCTCGCCGGGCAGCACCGGCAGCACCAGGAGGCTGGCCAGCAGCAGCCCGGCGTGGATCCAAGCCTGGGTCCGGGGCCGGCAGCGCTCGGTGGTCCAGTGGGCGTACAGGTAGCCCAGCAGCAGCGCCAGCTGGAAGAACAGCAGGCAGGTGGTCCAGACCGCGGCGGAGCCGCCGAACCAGGGCAGGATGATCTTGGCGATGACCGGCTCCACCTGGAACAGCAGGAAGGCGCTGACGAAGATGGTGCAGGCGTACAGCCCCAGGCGGGCGGTTCCGGGCTTGGCGGGGATCATGAAATTTTATACAACCATTCCCGGGGGAACGGGGGACCTTTCAGCTTCGGGTCAGACCCGCGCGCATGCGGCGACCTGGATCGTGGCCAGCGCCTGGCCCAGGTCGGCGATCAGGTCGTCGGTGTCCTCGAGGCCCACCGAGAGGCGGATCATGTTGTCGCTGATGCCGGTGTGGCGCTTCTCTTCGGCGGTCATGTCGGAATGGGTCATGGTGGCGGGGTGCTCGATCAGGCTTTCGATGCCGCCCAGGCTCACCGCCATCTTGATGTGCTGGATCGCGTCCAGCACCTGGAAGGCCTCGCGCTCGCCGCCCCTGACGCAGAACGAGACCACGCTGCCGGAGCCGGTGCACTGGCGCTTCCAGAGCGCCACCTGGTGCGCGCCCATGGCCGGGCTGCCCGGGTAGGCCACGCTCTCCACCAGCGGATGGCCGGCCAGGAATTCGACGATCTTCAGGGTGCTTTCCTGCTGCTTCTCCATGCGGATCTGCAGGGTCCCCAGGGAGCGGTGGATGAGCCAGGCGGAATCCGGATCGGAGTTGGAGCCCAGGATGGTGCGCATCACCTTGGCCTGGCCCATCAGGGCGGCGCTGCCCATGGCGATGCCGGCCACCACGTCGGAGTGGCCGCCGAAGAACTTGGTGGCCGAGTAGAGCAGGATGTCGGCGCCGTGCTGCAGGGGCTTGCTGAAGATGGGGCCCATGAAGGTGTTGTCGACCATCACCAGGATCTTCTTGTCGGCGGTCGAGTACTTGTCGGCCAGTTCCCGCGCCGCCGGGATGTCCGAAAGCACGTTGGTGGGGTTGGCCGCGCCTTCGAGGTAGATCACCTTGACCGTGGGGTCGTTCACCATCAGGGCTTCCATCTGCTCCCGGGTGCCTCCGGCGGGGAACGGGATGGCCCGGATGCCGAAGGCGGGGAGCAGGTGGCGGAACAGGTACTCGGTCCCGCCGTAGACCGGGTCGGCGAAGATCAGGGTGTCGCCGGGGCGCAGGAAGGCCAGGCAGGTGCTGGAGATGGCGCCCATGCCGGAGGAGAAGACGGCCGCCGCCTCGGCGCCGTCCCAGGCGGTGACCTTGGCTTCCAGGATCTCGATGTTCGGGTTGTTCACCCGGGTGTAGATGAGCGCCGGGCTTTCGCCGGCCTTCATGGTGTCCAGGCCGTAGGCGATCTCGAAGGCGCGTTTGCCTTCGGCGGCGGTCTTGAAGATGAAGGTGGAGGTCCGGAACACCGGCGGCACGGCGGCCCCTTCGGAACGCTGGGGATCGTAGCCCTTGGAGAAGATGTCGGTCTGCGGCTTGACGCGGCTCATGGGAGCTCCCTTGGAGGTCGAACAATCAACGGCGGAACCAATGATCCGCCGAACCAGTTTTTGGGATCGGCTTGACCTTGATTGTTTTCTTGTCGGATACTCGAATCCACCAAATTGATTTTGGAGCGTTTCCGTGAAAGTCCCGCTGGACCAAATAGACTTCGCCATAATCGAGAATTTGCAGAATAATGCTCGGCTTTCGAACAAGGAGCTGGCGCACCGCGTGGGGCTCGCGCCGTCCAGCTGCCTGGAACGGGTGCGGCGGCTCAACGGCGCCGGGGTGTTCCGGGGCTTCCACGCCGAAGTGGACCCGGAGGCGCTGGGCCATTCGCTGCAGGCCATGATTACCGTCCGGCTGCGCCGCCACGCGCGCCGGGACGTGGTCGCCTTCCGGGCGCACCTGCTGGGCCTGCCGGAGGTGCTGGCCATCTTCCACGTGGGCGGCAGCTACGACTTCGTCGTGCACGTGGCGGTGCGCGATTCCAACCACCTGCGCGACTTGGCCATGGACTCCTTCACCGCCCGGCCGGAGGTGGGCCAGATGGAGACCCACTTCATCTTCGAATACACCCGATCGTTGACCTTGCCGGTGCCCGTTTCCGTCCAGGGGTCAGGCTCCTAAAGTTCCTGGTGCGCCTGGGCCATCTCGGCCATGCTGACGAAGCGGAAATCGTAATCCGGCATGTGTGTGGGGGGATGGGTGGCCCCGGTGCCCTCCTTGCCGGCCCGGCGGTGGATCCAGGCGGAGGCCAGGCCCACCTGGTTGGCGGGAAGGTGGTCGTGGAACAGGCTTTCGGCGGTGTGCAGGATATCGTCCTTGCGGATGCCGTCCTTGGCCAACTCCCGGATCATGTACTCAAAATTGCGCAGGTCCGGCTTGTAGGAGCCGATGTCCTGGGCCGTGAACACGTAGTCGAAATCCACCCGCAGCCTGGCCCGGCTGGCCTGGAAGCTTTCCCGGTCGACATTGGAGAGGATCACGAGTTTGTAGAATTTCTTGAGGTATTGGAGGGCCGCGGCCGAGTCCGGGAAGGCAGGCCAGTCCTTGATTGAGCGCCCATGGGCCAGCGACTCCTCGGGAATGGGCTGCAGCCCCCATTCCCGGGCGATCCGGTCATGGACCCGCACCAGCAGCGACGAGTAGATCAGGTTCGGCGTTTCGGCCTCCTGGGCCGCCTCGTGGCGGGCATGGGCCTCGAGCACCTGGTCCTTGGTGAAGGATCGGCCGGAACGCGCCACCAGGGCCTTGAGCGATTCGCCGATGCCTGTCTCCCAGTCGATGAGGGTCCCATAGCAATCGAAAGACAGGACTTTGAATTGAGTCAGCTGCATTTTGCACTCCTATCCCGCTCGCGCTTGGCAAGAGCGGGCCGGGGTCGATTTCAGGCCGTCTTGGCCTTCACTTCCGCGATGGCTTCCGCGATGAGCTGCTCGTCCACTCCGTGGCGGCGCAGGCTTTCCAGGACCAGCCCCATCTGGTCATGTTCCAGCCTTGCCAGGTCCTTCCGGAGCCCCTGGCCGATGTAGGCCCGGATCAGCGGCTGGTAGCCGGAGAATCCGAGGGCGGGGGCGATGGCCTTCATGTCCTCGATGATGTCTTCGGGGATCCGGAGGCTGATGCTGGTCATGGGGCGGTCCTTCCGGAGCCGTTTCTGGATGCGCTCATTCATACTCATAATGCCTCCTTTCCAAGGGCGTGGCTGGACGGGCCGAAATGATGCGGATGGAATGCTCATGTCGGATAACGTGGACGACGAACAGCGGCGCCCAGTCCTCGGTGAGGCCGATGGCTGCCTCCCTTGCCTCGCCCTGGTCACTGGCATCGACCAGGCGGACAAAAGGATCGAAGAACACCTCGCAGGCCTTCTCGAAGGAGATGTGGTGCTTGCCGATGTTGCCCGACGTTTTTTCGGGATCCCATTCAAAGATCTGTCCCTGGAACTCGAACGTGATGTCCATTGGCATAAACGTATATACGTTGTAGATGGATGTCAAGGGGCGGCCGCGGCCTCAGGCGAGGCCGCACGGCCGGTTCAGCCGCTCGGTCTCGCCCTCTCGCTTCAGTGCTGGTGCGCTTCTGGGCTCGGCGACGGCTTTCTTCGCACACCCAAAAATGATGTGGATGGAGGCCGGCGTCAACCCGCCGTCAGGGCTTCTTCTCTTCCATCTCCGCCACGGTCCTGACCGGCAGGGTGAGCCGCGCCAGGTTGGCGTGGGCCTCGTAGCGGTTGTTCACCTCCCGCTGGGCGGCGGCCAGCAGGTGCTTGAAGCGCTCCGGGTCGGCCTGCTCGACCATGCGGTAGCGGGTCTCGTTGCGCACGTAGGTGCCGAGATCGACCTTGGGCGCCGGCGAATCCATCTGCAGCGGGCTTTCGCCCAGTTCCACGCGCCGCGGGTCGAACCGGTACAGCGGCCAGTAGCCGGTGTCCACCGCCAGCTTCTGCTGCTCGCAGCCCTGGACCAGGTCGAACCCGTGGGCGATGCAGTGGCTGTAGGCGATGATGATCGACGGGCCGTCGTAGCTTTCGGCCTCCAGGAACGCCTTGACCGTCTGGGCGTCCTTGGCGCCCACGGCCACGCGCGCCACATAGACGTTGCCGTAGGCCATGGCGATCATGCCCAGGTCCTTCTTGGGCATGGCCTTGCCGGCGGTGGCGAACTTGGCGGCGGCGCCCATGGGGGTGGCCTTGGAGGCCTGGCCGCCGGTGTTGGAGTAGACCTCGGTGTCCAGCACCAGCAGGTTGACGTTGCGGCCCTGGGCCAGCACGTGGTCGAGTCCGCCGTAGCCGATGTCGTAGGCCCAGCCGTCGCCGCCGACGATCCAGACGCTGCGCTTGACCAGGTTGTCGGCCAGGGTGAGCAGGCGCCCGGCCTCGGGCGTGCCCATGCCGGCCAGCGTCCGCTTCATCCCGGCCACCCGGGCGCGCTGGGCGATGATGCCCGCCTCGGTGCTCTGGTCGGCGTCGAGCAGGGCGCCGAAGCCGAGCCTGCGGGCCAGGTCCTCCGCCTGGGTGCGCTGGTTGTCGAGCGCAAGGCGCATGCCGAAGCCGAACTCGGCGTTGTCCTCGAAGAGCGAATTGTTCCAGGCCGGGCCCAGGCCGTCGCCGTTGGTGCAGTACGGAGTGGTGGGCAGGTTGCCGCCGTAGACCGAGGAGCATCCGGTGGCGTTGGCGATCAGCGCGCGGTCGCCGAACAGCTGGGTCAGCAGCTTGATGTAGGGCGTCTCGCCGCATCCGGCGCAGCAGCCGGAATACTCGAACAGCGGGCGCATGAACTGGCTGCCCTTGACGTCGAGCTTGAGCGTGGCCCGGTCCGGGTCGGGGAGCGCCAGGAAGAAGGCGTAGTTGCCGCGCTCGGCTTCACGCAGCGGCGGCTGCGGGGCCATGTTGATGGCCTTGCGGCCGGCCGCGGACTTGTCCTTGGCCGGGCAGGCCGCGACGCAGATGCCGCAGCCGGTGCAGTCCTCCGGGGCCACCTGCAGCGCGTAGCGCATGCCCTTGAACTCGGGACCCTTGGCCTCCACGCTCTTGAAGGTCGCCGGGGCGCCCTCCAGGCACTTGCCGTCGAACACCTTGGGGCGGATCGCCGCGTGCGGGCAGATCAGCGAGCACTTGTTGCACTGGATGCACACCGACTCGCTCCAGACCGGGATGTCCAGGGCGATGTTGCGCTTCTCCCACTGGCTGGTGCCCACCGGCCAGGTGCCGTCGGCGGGGAAGGCGGACACCGGGATCCGGTCGCCGTCGCCCATGATCATCCGGGCGGTGACGTTCTTGACGAAATCGGGCGCGGCCGCGGACACGGTGGCCGGCATGGCCCGGGTGGCGCTGACTTCGGCCGGGACCTGGACCTCGTGGAGGTTGGCCAGGGTGGTGTCGACCGCCTCGAAGTTCTTCTTCACCACGGCGTCGCCCTTCCTGCCGTAGGTCTTCTTGATCGCCTTCTTGATCTGGGCGATCGCCTCCTCCCGGGGCAGCACGCCCGAGATGGCGAAGAAGCAGGTCTGCATGATGGTGTTGATGCGCACGCCCATGCCGGTGGCGCGGGCCACGTCGAAGGCGTCGATGACGTAGAACTTCAGCTTCTTCCCGATGAGCTGGCGCTGCACCTCGACCGGCAGCGAAGCCCAGACCTCGTCCTTGCCGTAGGGCGTGTTCAGCAGAAAGGTGGCGCCGGGGCCGGCGGCCGCCAGCATGTCGTACTTGTCCAGGAACGAGGTGTTGTGGCAGGCGACGAAATTGGCCTGCCTGATCAGGTAGGTGGAGCGGATCGGGCGCGGGCCGAAGCGCAGGTGCGAGATGGTGATGGCGCCGGCCTTCTTGGAGTCGTAGACGAAGTAGCCCTGGCCGTAGTTGTCGGTCTCCTCGGCGATGATCTTGATGGAGTTCTTGTTGGCGCCCACGGTGCCGTCGGCGCCCAGGCCGAAGAACATGGCGCGCTTGACGTCCGCGGGCTCGATGTCGAAGGTGCCGTCGACCGCGAGGGAGCTGCCGGTGACGTCGTCCTCGATGCCGACCGTGAAGTGCAGCCTGGGCTTGGCCTCGGCCAGGTTGTCGAACACCGCCTTGACGTGGGCCGGGGTGAACTCCTTGCTGGCCAGGCCGTAGCGGCCCGGGACCAGGCGCACCGCGCGCCCGGACTCCTGCAGGGCCATCGCCACGTCCAGGCAGAGCGGGTCGGCGCTGGCGCCGGGCTCCTTGTTGCGGTCCAGCACGCAGAGCGACCTGGCCGTCGCGGGCAGGGCCTCCAGCAGGTGGGCCATGGAGAACGGCCGGAACAGCCGGACCTTGATGAGGCCGATCTTCTCGCCCCGGGCCATGGCCCATTCCACATACTCGTGGGCGGTCTCGGCGCCCGAGCCCATGAGCGCGATCACCCGCTCGGCGTCGGGCGCGCCGAAGTACTCGAACAGCCGGTAGCGCCTCCCGGTGAGCCCGGCGAACTTGTCCATCTCCGCCTGGACCAGGCCGGGGCAGGCCTGGTAGTAGGGGCTGCAGGCCTCGCGGGTCTGGAAGAAGGCGTCCGGGTTCTGGGTGGTGCCGCGCACCACCGGGGCCTCGGGCCGCAGGGAGCGGGCGCGGTGCGCCGCCACCAGCCCGTCGTCGATCATGAAGCGCAGGTCGTCGTCCTCCAGGCGCTCGATCTTGGCCACCTCGTGCGAGGTGCGGAAGCCGTCGAAGAAGTGCATGAAGGGCACCCGGGCGCGCAGGCTGGAGGCCTGGGCGATGAGGGCGAAGTCGTGGGCCTCCTGCACCGAGCAGGAGGCCATCATGGCGAACCCGGTCTGGCGGCAGGCCATGACGTCGCTGTGGTCGCCGAAGATGGAGATGCCGTTGTGGCCGATGGCGCGGGCCGAGACGTGCATGGTGAAGGATGTCAGCTCGCCGGCGATCTTGCCCATATTGGGGATCATCAGCAGCAGGCCCTGGCTGGCGGTGAAGGTGGTGGTCAGCGCCCCGGCCTGGAGCGAGCCGTGCACCGCGCCCGCGGCGCCGCCTTCCGACTGCATCTCGGCCACCAGGGGCACCGTGCCCCAGATGTTGGTCCTGCCCTGGGCGGACCATTCGTCCGACCACTCGCCCATGTTGGAGGAAGGGGTGATGGGGTAGATGGCGATCACTTCGTTGATGCGGTGGGCGACCGAGGCGGCGGCTTCGTTGCCGTCCAGGGTGATCATGGGGCGCTGCGGCATATTGGAACTCCTTGAGGTTAGCTGGTCCGGAGCGAATCCTGGTGGGCCTTGGCCATCTGGGCCATGCTGACAAAGCGGAAACCATAGTCTGGCATATGTTCGGGGGGATGGGTGGCGCCGGTTCCCTTCTTGCCGGCCCGGCGGTGGATCCAGGCGGAGGCCAAGCCCACCTGGTTGGCGCGCAGGTAGCTGCTCCGGACGGTGATTGCTGAGCCCGCATGTCGAACAAGGCATGCACAGTCAGGCGTGATGGCACTCAAAAATCAAATGGACCGAATAGCACGCGAAGGGGCCCACCAGGGGGCCCCAATATGACTGAGCAAATCCTTAATGGCAGACGGCCATATCTTTAGGCCTCAATGGGAAGTTTGGCTGGGAAGCACTTGGGGACAAACTTGGTTGAGTCGCCTGGACCGGTGGGTTTACCAAGGTGCTAATGCTGTAATATATGCCACCGCCGATGGCCCCTCCGACGGCGCCCACTGGCCAGCCCGGCCCGCCAGTGGCAGCAGCTGCTCCCAATCCGCCCAGAACGGCCCCACTTGCCATTTCGGACCCAAGTGACTTTAAGTCAATGGAGTAGTCTTTTGGCTGGTTGCTACCACCCATGATTCGAGACAATTGGAAATCACTGAGATAGGTAAAGGATTCGCTTGGATGCATGACTTCTCCTTTTGATGAATGTTTGTCCGGTTTATGAAGTTTTTGCCGTTTACCGATCGATAAGATGGCCTTTCCTTGAAATGATTGAATGACAATTTGGGCAAAATGACATACCAGATAAATATTGTTTAGCTGTTATAAATTTACGAAAACGCGGCAGTAAGTATAGACATTTTGGACATTTTTGCCTGGGAATAGACACCAGGACCATGGTTCCACCTAAGATTCCGGCTAAAATAATAGAGATTGTTGATGCCATTAGCATCCTCCCTGATCATTTTAAAACAGCCTTTAGAGCCAATACCTTCGGTACAAGCCATCTACGCTTCTCTCCGCGTTCCTCGGCGAGATCTCCGACTCGACGCAGTGCGTCTCGTCAGCGTCCAATTGGATCACTCATGCTGTATCGCATCGCCCCTTCGCGCCGTCAGATCAATGATCCAATTGGACGCGGAGGCGCGGAGATCTAGCTGAGGAACGCTGAGGGGGAAAAAACTCGGCTTGTACCTGACGGTATTGCCTTTAGAGCTATTCTTGAATCTTGCTGATCGGAGGTGCCCGACAGGGAATATTCAGGACAAGAGAATGAATCATTTTTGTTCCAATAAATTAAAAAAATCAGTTAAGAACTGCCCACACAAGCAGAATGGTAGGTTAGAACCAAAGTAGGTCAAGGTGCTTTTAGTTGTAATAATTAATAATTGTCAAAAATTATAGCCAGCGCGGTCGGATCCCATAAAAAAGTGTCTGTAACTAACTATTTGTCCAATGATGCAAGGCCGTAATCGAGATCTGAGTCCAGGGATCAATTAGACCCGGAAAGACCATCGGTACAGGTAGGCATTTTCCCCATCCCCGGCTGAAATTCTTTTTGCCGGGGTGGGTCGGCGCCTCTGGCCCGTCTTCAGGGTTGAGCCCCGGCAACTGTTAGCGATGGTTTAAGCCGGGGATGAACGGCGATGAAAAAGGATAAAGACTGAAAGGTCTTGGCGTTCACTTCCTCAAGCATGGCAAGATCCTTCCGGAGCCCATGCCCGCGGTGCTGGATCCGCACCGGGACTGATCCCGGTCAATCGATCCGGACCCACCCCCACTGCCGCCCGTGCCGGTCGCCCCGGCGGTAGGAGTGCAGCAGTTCCGGGTGACAGTACGTGCACACTGCGACCGATCCGTCCCTGGCCGGATCCAGCCCCAGCTGGAGGGCCTGGGTCCTGAGCAGCCCGTGCAGGTCCAGGTGCGGCCGGCCGCGGGGGCCGGGGGTCGCGAGGCGCTCATCCCAGGCGGGGTCCTGGCGGGCCAGCGCCACCACCTCCTCGCCCACTTCGAAATGGCACTTGAGGATGGCCGGGCCCAGGGCCCAGGCGAGGTCCTCCGGACGCCCGCCGAGCTCCGCGTAGAGGGCGACGCCGCGGCGCAGGATGCCGCCCAGAGTGCCGCGCCATCCGGCGTGCAGCGCGGCGGCCCAGGGTTCGCCGGCGATCGGCCCGGCCAGCAGCACCGGCACGCAATCGGCCACCTGCACGCCGATCTGCAGGCCGGGCACGCGGGTCCACACCCCGTCGGCGTCCTGGATCCGCTCCCCGGCCTCCACCACCCGGCAGCCGTGCACCTGGTGCAGGCGCTTGGGCGGCAGCAGGGCGTCCGGGTCCTCGCGGGTGGAAAAGCCCCAGGAAAGGGGGAAGGGGGGGATGAGGCCGGGCGTCAGCATCGGGTCAGCGCGGCCAGAGCAGGGCCAGGAGGCTGACGTCGGTGACGGCCCAGGCGGCGAGGGCCCGGTACATGCCGGCCTCGTGCCGGGCCTGGGACCACTTGCGCCATCCGGCCCACCAGGGCACCAGGACCGCCATCCAGGCGGCGAGGGAGATGAGCAGGAAGAGCGGGCCGCGCCCGGCCAGCACGGCGCCCCGGGCGAAGCACAGGTGCGCGGCCAGGGCGAGGCCGGTGGCCAGGGCCAGGGCCGGCCCCTCGCCCAGGACGATCACCAGGGTGCGGTCGCCCCGGGCCCGGTCCTCGGCGGTCTGGTAGATCTGGGTGGGCGGGTACAGCGCGCCGAACAGCAGGCCGAAACCGATGGCCGCCCAGAGCATCCAGCCCGGCAGGGGCAGGCCGGTGAGGCCCCACCCGGCCAGCGGCGTGAGCAGCCCGAAGCCGATGCAGTTGATCACCATGTCCCATCCGGCCCGGGCCTTGAGGCGCGCCGGGGGCACCGAGTAGAGCACGGCCATCGCCACGCACGCGGCGTTGCTCCAGGCGAACAGCGGCGGCAGCAGGAAGCCCAGCCCCAGCGCGGCCAGGAGCATCAGGGAGGAGACCAGGGCGAGGTGCCGGGGCGGCTTGGGCGGCCGGCGCAGGTAGCCGATGTCGCCTTCGTCCTGGTCGAAGGCGCTGTTGATGGCCAGGGTGCCGCCGTTGAGCAGGGCGACGTAGACGAACCAGCCGAGCAGGGCAGCCCGGGGCGGCAGGCGCAGCCCCACCGCCAGCAGCGCGCCCAGGAGAAAGTGGGCGGTCATGATCGGCCATTCCATGGGGCGCAGGTGCAGCAGGTAGGCGGTCGGCACGGGCCCGAGCAGGCGCTCGCTGGCCCCGCGCAGGTCGGTACACTACGCGATCCCTTCGCGCCGGAGCGGCACCAGCCGCTTCCAGATGGCGGCCGCTCCCGGGGCTCCACCAGGCTGCTCCATGGCGGCCATCAGGTGCGGCACGCTGAAGCCGGTGTCCACGCACATGCCGTGGGGCAGCTCCAGGGAGATGGCGTAGACCGGGATCTCGGGCAGCTTGGTGAGGCCCTTGAGCAGGCGGTCCGAGCAGCTCACGGCGACGATGAGGTCCGGCCGGTAGTCCCGGGCCTCCCGGTAGGCCTTGTGGCTGCGGTTGGTGATGCGGGTCTCCCAGCCGCCGCTCCAGCTGCGCCGGCAGCAGGTCGCCCACCGGGCACAGGCCGCACTCGTAGCACTTGCCTAGGTCGGCGAGGACGTCGGCCTTGCAGCGGGCCATCTGGATGCAGTGGGGCAGCAGCACCAGGGCCCGCTTCGGGCCTTGCGCCGCTGGAACACCTGGCGCACCCGGTGGTTGTTCCAGGCGCAGAAGGACAGGACCCAGGCGTCCTCCCAGCGGAAACGCCGGGCCAGGGGACGCAGGGCCCGGGCCCAGAGGCCGTCCCAGCGCAGGATCTGGGTCCGGTGCGCCAGGTAGGCCTTGCCGCGCATGAACGTGGGCCGGACTTCGGCCAGCAGCGCCACCGCGCCCAGCAGGTACCAGCCCCGGCCGATGGGCTCGAGGGCCGCCAGCACCACCAGGACGAGGGCGGCCAGCAGCGGCACGCCCCGCCGCACCAGGAGGAACATCCGGTAGTCGTCGGCGGGAAGGGCGGGGAGGGGGTTCATGGGTTCCCTGGGGACCAGAAGGATATCATCTCACTTCCCGACGCCGGCCAGGCCCACCAGTTTCTTGATGTCCTCATCGGTCCAGCGCAGCCCGCCGCCGACGAAGAAGGTGCTCAGCTGGGGGTTGGCGATGTCCTGCCAGCCCGCCTGGCCGTAGATCCCCTTGTAGAACTGGAAGCTGCTGGTGATCCGGTAGCGCGGGTTGGGCTTGTCGGCGCGCTTGGTGAAGTCGTAGCCCAGCACGCCCACCCGGAACCGGTCGTTCAGGGCGCGGAACTCGGCGCCCGACCCCGCCCTTGCCCTCCACGATGCCGGCGCTGACCACGAAGTTCTCGTGCAGCCGCTTGGCGAACTGGGCGGAAAGAGTGAAGGCCTGGTCGGTGGTCACGGAATGTGTTGGTGACGGTGCGGCTGGCCGGTGACGGAGTAGGTGCTGCTCGACTCGGTGATCTTGCCGTCGGGGGTGGAGTTGAAGCTCAGGGAGTACCAGTGGTCGTGGGCGGGCACGAAGTCGACGCCGATGCCGGCCATGGAATCGCCCCGGCGGGTCCACTGGGCTGGCGTCCATGTCCAGGTTCAGGTCCATGGACTTGAAGCCGCCCAGCATGGAATTGACGTTGTCCACGGCCTCGTTGATCTTGTTCACGGTGGTGTCGTCGTTGAGCAGCTTGCCGATGGTGCCCTCGCCCTTGTTCATCTTGTCGGTGATGGAGGCGACGTTGTCGGCGGTCGGCCTGCAGGCTGGCGGTGAGCTTGCGCACGTCGGTGAGCACGCCCTTGAGTTCGGGCCGGCCGTCCTGCACCATGGCGTTGAGGT
Organism: uncultured Holophagaceae bacterium; assembly: GCA_963717275.1. Classification (GTDB taxonomy): domain Bacteria; phylum Acidobacteriota; class Holophagae; order Holophagales; family Holophagaceae; genus Mesoterricola. The sequence continues at coordinate 180,308 of CAVQVX010000001.1, read as the reverse complement.
TGCGGCCCAGGTCCTCGAACTGCTGGGCGATGCGCGGCAGGCGGTCCTTGAGCTCGGCGCTCATCTCCTGCACGTTGGCCATGGTGGTGTTGACGGCCCCGTGGTTCTCCTGGGCCATGGCGCGGAACTCGCCGGTGAGCTGGCGGATGTTGTCGACGATCTCGTCCAGCTTCTGCCGGCCCTGCTCGCCGCCGATGGACTGGTTCATGGCGGAGGTGACGCCCTTGACGTCCTTGCTGATGGCGCCCAGGCTCTCCATGAGGCTGTCCAGGCCCGACCCCGGTCTTGCTGGGGATGGTGCCGTCCTCGGGCAGCAGGCCGGCCGCGGGGTGGCCCGGGTCCAGCTCGATGTACTTCTCGCCCAGGATGCCGATGGAGCTGAGCGAGGCCGAGGCGTCCTGGTAGACCGGGAAGTCCTTGGGCAGGCCCAGGGTGACCCGGGCCATCTTGCCGTCCAGGTCGATGGCGGTCACCGCACCCACCTTCACCCCGGCCACGCGGATGGCGCTCTGCAGGCTCAGGCCGGCCACCTGGTCGAATTCGGTGGTCAGCCTGTTCTCGGAATGGCCGGTGAACAGGTCCATCTTCTCCATGCGCAGGATCAGGGTCCCCAGGATCGCCGATGGTCAGGATGAAGAAGGCGCCTACTTTGGTTTCGAGTTTCATGGTCGGGTCCGGGGTTGGCTCATGGGGTGGGGGTGGGGCCTGCCGCCGCGCGCTTGCCGCGGGCCGGAGGCGGCGGGTCGTCCAGGAACGGCCCTTCGGCCTCGCCGCGCAGGAACTGCTGGATCACCGGGTGCGGGTTGACCTTGAACTCCTCGGGCTTCTGCACCGCCAGGCACTTGCCGCGGAACAGCATGGCGATGCGGTCGGCGATCTCGAAGGCGCTCTTCAGGTCGTGGGTGATGGTGATGCTGGTGACGCCCATCTGGGTCTTGAGGTCGAGGATGATCCGGCCGATGACGTCGGTCATCACCGGGTCCAGACCGGTGGTGGGCTCGTCGAACAGCAGGATCCTGGGCTTGAGGGCGATGGCCCGGGCGAACCCGACCCGGCGCTTCATGCCGCCGGAAAGCTCGGAGGGGCGCAGTTTCTGGGTGTCCTTGAGGCCGACCATGTTCAGGCACTCCTCCACCCGGGCGGCGCGCTCGGCGAGGGTCATCTTCGTGTGGCGCATCAGGGCGAAGCCGACGTTCTCCTCCACGCTCATGGAATCGAACAGGGCGGCCATCTGGAAGCACATGCCGATGCTCTTGCGGGCCTCGGCGAGCTCGTCGCGGCCCAGGTCCTGGATGATCCTCCCCTCCAGCGCGACGTGCCCCGGCGTCCGGCCGGAACAGGCCCAGGATGCAGCGCAGCAGCACGGTCTTGCCGCTGCCGCTGCCGCCCAGCACGACCAGGCTTTCGCCCTCCTCCACGCTGAGGTTGACGCCGTCGAGCACGACCTTGCGCCCGAACGACTTGGAGAGGTTGACGACGTCGATGACCGGCATGTTCGGCTCAGACCAGGAGGAGCTTGGTGAGGAAGAAATCGGAGATCAGGATCCACAGGCTGCTGGTGACCACGCTGCTGGTGGGGGCGTTGCCCACCCCTTCGGCGCCGCCCCGGGTGCGGTAGCCGCGCCAGCAGCCCACCAGGGCGATGATCAGGCCGAAGGTCAGCCCCTTGGTGAGGGCGATGACCAGGTCCCTGAAGCTCACCAGCTTGTAGAAGTCCTGGCTGTAGACGTAGGCGCTCTGGCCCTGCACCGCGACCAGGAGGGTGTAGCCGCCCAGGTAGCCCACGAAGATGGCCACCCCGGTGAGCAGCGGCAGCATGATCGCCGAGGCCAGCAGGCGCGGCACGAAGAGGAAATGGACCGGGTCGGTGGCCAGGCACTCCAGGGCGTCGATCTGCTCGGTGACCTGCATGGTGCCCAGTTCGGCCGCCATGGCCGAGCCCGACCCGCCCGGCCATCATGAGCCCGGTGATGACCGGCGCCAGTTCGCGCACCACCGCCAGCCCCTCCACCTGACCGGCCAGCCCCTCCGCCTGGAACTGCTTGAACCCGAACGAAAGCTGCACGGCGAACACCATGCTGACCGCCAGCGAGGTGAGCACCACCACCGGGATCGAGTTCACGCCCACCGCCGACAGCTGGTAGAGCAGGTTCCGGCCGTCGAAGGGCCGCTTGAAGATGGCGAGAAAGCTCCTGCCCGAAACGGTTACGAAGTCGCCCCGTCTCGGTGATGATTTCAAGGATTTTGGCGCCGATCTGCTCGAGCAGGGCATTGATCATGTGATCCCTATACGTTGAAGCCGTGAAGCTACTTTAACAGACCGGGAGTGACGGGGCTGTGACGGAGCTACTCCTTGCGGGCCCTTCTGCCGCGCCCGGAGCCGTTCGGCGGCGCCCTCCTTGAGCACCAGGGCGGCGCGGGTGAGGGCCAGGGCCCCGGGCGGCACGTCGGCGGTGATGGTGCTGCCGGCGCCGATGATGGCGCCGTCGCCCAGCGTCACCGGCGCCACCAGCTGGCAGTCGGAGCCGACGAACACGTCCTCGCCGATGGTGGTGCGGTGCTTGTTGAAGCCGTCGTAGTTGCAGGTGATCAGCCCGGCCCCGATGTTGCGTGCGCTCGCCCACCTCGGCGTCGCCCAGGTAGCTCAGGTGGTTGGCCTTGGCGCCGGCGCGCAGGGTGGCCTTCTTGGTCTCCACGAAATTGCCCAGGTGCACGCCGGCTTCCAGCACGGTGCCTTCCCGCAGGTGGGCGAAGGGGCCCAGCTGGCAGCCGGGGCCCACCTCCGAGCGGTCGATGACGCAGTAGGGCTTGATCTCGCACGCCGGCGCCGATCCGGCAGTCGGTGAGACGCAGCCCTGGCCCACCAAGGTGCCCGGGCCGACCTCCACCTGGCCCGGCCAGGCTGGCGCCCGGGGCCGATCATCACGTCCCGGGCCAGCACCGCCCGCGGGCCCGACCAGGGCGGCGGCGGGGTCCAGGAAGGTCACGCCCTGCGTCCATCCAGTGGCCGTTGATCCGGTCCCGGGCGTAGCGCCTGGAGCAGGGCCTGGTCGGCGCGGGAGTTCATCCCGAGCATCTCCTCCGGCGTCGCACAGCTCCACCGCCACCGGCAGCCTGCCCGGCCACGTCCATGACCGCGTCGGTGAGGTAGTACTCGCCCTGGGCGTTGCCGTTGGAAAGCCGGCCGAGGGCCTGCTTCAGCGGCGCCCAGGGCAGGGCGTAGGCGCCGCCGTTGACCCGCCGGACGGCGCGGACCGCGCTGGCGGCGTCCTTGTGCTCCACCACGGCCTCCAGGCGTGCCGTCGGCGCGCTGCACCACCCGGCCGTAGCCGGAGGGGTCCTCCAGGTCCATGGCCAGCAGGGTGGCGCCGGCCCGGGCCAGCCGGCGCCACGGTCTCGGGCCGGATCAGCGGCACGTCGCCGCACAGGATCACCACCCGCCGGCAGCCCAGGCGGTCCAGTTCCGCGGCCGCCGCGCTGCGCGGCGTGGCCGGTGCCCAGGGGCTCGCCCTGGTCCACGGTGGTGACGGGGCAGGGCAGCAGGCCCTGGGCGGCCCAGGCCGCCAGGGCCGCCTCCACCTGCTCCCTGCCGTGGTGCACCACCACCACGGCGGCCGAGACCTCCGGCGGCAGGGCGCGCAGCACCCAGAGCAGGGACGGGTCGCCCAGGATCGGGTGGAGCACCTTGGGCAGGGCGGACTTCATGCGCTTGCCGAGGCCGGCGGCGAGGATCAGGGCGACGGTGGACATGGTTGCTCCGTTCGGGGTTCGGCGATGGCCGCGGCGGGTTCGTGCAGCAGCGCCAGCAGGCATTGCAGGAAGTTCTGGCCGGGGAAGGGCTTTTCCAGCAGGATGACGCGGGCCGGGCCGCCCGCGCGGTTGGAGCCGTCGCCCTGGGACCAGGGCCGGCCGTCGCCCAGCAGCAGGAGGGCCGGGACGTCCTGGCCCGCCGAGCGTGCGCAGGCGGCCCTGGAACCGCTCCAGGGGCCCGGCCCGCTCCAGCACCAGGATGTCCGGCAGGGCGTGCCGGCGGGCGCTCTCCAGGAACGGCCTGAGCCCGGCGTGGGCCTGGGCCTCGCCCCCGGCCGCGCGCACCAGGCCGCAGAGGGCGTCGCGCACCAGCGGGATCCTGGTCGATGATCCAGACGCTGCGCCCCTGCAGGCAGCGGGAGGCGGGGTCCGGCCTCCCGGCTCTGGCAGGGCAGGAAGATCCGCGGCCACAGGAAGCCCGCGGCCGTCGTGCTCCATCTCCAGGATGCCCAGGGAGGCGCGCACGGTGTCCTGGAGCCAGGTGAGGCCGAGGAAGTCGCCCTCCCAGGCGCTGGGGCGCCCGTCCAGTTCCAGGCGTGAGCAGGGCCCAGGAGCGGTTGCCCAGGGTCACCGGCGCGCAGGACCAGGGTGATGGTGCCCTGGGCCAGCCCCTGGCGGCCGTGCAGCACCAGCTGGGTGGCGATGCGCTGCAGGGCCTCCGGCTCCATGAACAGGGTGAGGTCGGGGGTGCGGTGGTGCGACGGTGTATCCGCCCGGCAGCATCTTCTGCAGGCGCGGCAGCAGGGCTTCCATGGCGGGCCCGGCCCCGAGGTGGGGGGAGGCGGCGCTGCCCCGGTGCGGGCTGCCGTCCGCCGTCAGCCGCTGCGCCGCCAGCATGATCCGCTCGGCGGCATCGCGGGTGCGGGCGTTCCAGGTCTCCTCGAGGATCTGCTCGACGGCCGGGAGGATGGCGCCCACGGCGTTCTCCGCCACGCGCACCGCCTCGCGCCCGCCCAGGACCGGGGTCGGCAGGGCGGCGTCCATGTCGCTGCGCAGGGCCAGGGTGCCCGCGGCTGCGGGTCGGCGATCCACACCAGGGCCATGTTGCGGTCGAAGGCCACGGCCTCCAGGCGCACGTTCTGGAAGCTGGAGTCCTTGCGCACCAGGGTGGCCTGGACGCCGCCCTGGAAGTCGCGCAGCAGCTTCTCCTGCAGGTCGTCCCAGGCCGGCGCGTCGCGCCCCTGGAACAGGTCCTGGAGCTGGAAGCCGCGGATCTGGTGGCGGGGGAAGCCCACCATGCGGCTGAAGGCGGTGTTGGTCTCCAGCAGCATGCCCTTCTCGTTCACCAGGAACATGGGCTGGCGGGCCTCGATGGCGTAGGCCAGGGTGGGGCCCTCGGGCGGCTTGTCGCCCTCCAGGGCCGACATGGCCACCCGGAAGCCGTCGCCCCGGCCCTCCACCCAGATGCCCTGCCTGCGCAGCCAGAGCAGCTGCTGCAGGCGCCACCAGGCCCGAGCAGCAGGCCGCGCCAGGAGCGAGGCGCCCCAGGACAGCGGCGAGGCGCCCAGGGGCAGGTTGCGGAAGATGTCGGTGGCGACCAGGAAGGCCAGCCCGCCGGTGAGCGGGCATGCGCACGCCCAGCCAGCGCCCCTGGGTGAGCCGGTAGCCCAGGTCGGAGAGCAGCAGCCAGAGGCCCGGCGTCCAGCAGCGCCATGGCCCAGAAGGCGATCACCGAGCGCATGTCCAGGCCCATGCGGGTGCCGGTGATCCAGACGAAGAGGGTGGCCCCGCCCACCCCGTAGGCCAGGCGGCGCAGCCCCTTGCCGCCCTCCCGGTGGGCCGGCGATGAACAGGGTGAAGCCCAGCAGGGCCCCGCCCAGGTGGGGCGAGGGCAGGCCCCTGCCCATCTGCGGCCAGGGCAGGGCCAGCACGGCCAGGATGCCGCCCAGGAAGTAGCCGTAGCGATGCCCACCCGGCCCGCGGTAGCGGTAGATCAGGAAGCCCGAGCCAGGGCGGCAGCGGGCAGCAGCAGGGCGAACAGCAGGTCGCGGGCGTTCACCCGGCAGCCGCCTGGGCCTGCCAGGGCTCGCCCTTGGCGCGCCCGGCCAGGCGCACGGCCAGCGCGGCGGCCTCCATGAAGTTGGTCGGGTCCGCCGCTCCAGTGCCCGGCCCGGTCGAAGGCGGTGCCGTGGTCGGGGGAGGTGCGGACGTAGGGCAGGCCCAGGGTGAGGTTCACCGCCCGGTCCGGCTCCAGCACCTTGATGGGGATCAGGCCCTGGTCGTGGTAGAGCGCCACCACCAGGTCGAACTCGCCGCGCGCGGCCCGCTGGAACAGGGTGTCCGCGGGCAGCGGGCCGGAGAAGCGCGGAGCGGCGAGGGGCTCCGGGCCGAGGTCGGCGACGGCGGGCCCGCCGGGGGCGGGCCGGCGAAGATCGACCAGCCCGCCGGGGCCGGGCCCAGGCCGAACGGCGAGGGCACGTGGGCGAACGGCGCGCTGGCGGCGCTGCCGTCGAAGCGCTCGAAGTCGGCCTCGGCCATGGCCACGGCGCGCTCCAGCACGGCCTCCTCGCGGCCGAAGGCGCCGCCTTCGCCGGCGTGGGGGTTCAGGGCGCACAGGGCGACCCGCAGCCCGGACTTGCCGGTGAGCCCCATGAACCGGTCGGCGGCGAAGCCGAGGGTCTCGGGCCACGTGCGCGGCGTTCAGGCCCTCCACCACCGAGCGCAGGCTCTGGTGCACGGTGTCCAGCACCACCGACGAGCCGCGGGCTGACGAAGGCCATGCGGGAGATGGGCGAGCCGCACAGGCCCTGGAGGAATTCGGTGTGGCCGGGGATGGGGTAGCCGGCCAGGTGGGCCGCGGACTTGGCCAGGGGCAGGGTCACCAGGGCGTCGGCCCAGCCCGACTGCGCCAGCGCCGCGCCCGCGCGCACCGCCTCCACCGCGCAGCGGCCCGAGGCGGCCGATCCGCCGCCCAGGGTGAGCTGGCCCGACGCCGATCTCCGGGGTGGGGTCGAGCCAGTTGGCGAACCCGGGCGCCCCGGCCCGGTCCGCGTGGGTGGTCCAGAGGCCATGGTGCGCCAGCCCCTCGGTGCCGGGCGGGACCGGCCCGATGGCGCCGCCCCAGCGCCAGCCGAGGCTGGGCCCGCCCTGGCGCCCAGCAGGTCCACCCCGGCCCGGGCGCCGACCACCACCACGTCGGCCCAGCGGTTGATGGCGTGGAGCGAGCCGAGCAGCAGCTCCGGGCCGATCCCGCAAGGGTCTCCGAGGGTGATGGCGATGCAGGGGCGTCGGGTCATGAGCTCTCGCGGGGACGGGCGTGCCGGATCAATCGTACAGCGGCAGTTCCACGTCCGGTGAGGACGATTCCTCCTTCTTGCCGCCGCGGCTCCGGCGGATCCTGGGCTCCTCGTCCTGCTTGTAGAGGTACTTGATGTTGTGCTTGGGCACCACCACGTTGGGTTCCTTGATCCGGTTGATCTTGAGGCAGTGCTTGTCGTACCACTCGATCACCCCGCGCAGCTTCTCGTCGTCCTGGAGCACGATCACCATGGGCGTCTTGGACTGCATCTGCTTCAGGTAGTAGAAGCTTTCGGCGTTGGTCTGCTCGGGCGGGGCGATCTTGCGGCGGGGGCTGCCGGTGCCCTGGGGGGCGCTGGCGGCGTTGGGCGAGGGGTTCCCGCCCGCGGCGAGGGCGGCCTCGGCCGGCATGGGCGCGACCGTCGGCGGGTCCGCGGCGGTCTTGACGGTTGGCGTCCGGCCGATTTTCTCCTTGATGGCGGTGAGGTCGGGGCGGATGAGTTTGCGATTCATATTGAATCCTGAAAATCCTGATAAGATCGTGAGGTGGACGGCGCGGATGGGCAAATGCCCCAACTCTTGACCCGCAGGCAAAAAGTAATGGCAATGTCCCACCTTTCACGGTATTCCGCAAGGCTTTCAGGGTTCACGGCGCGTGAAGGTCTTGACGAACTTCAGATGACGGCAAGGTTCCCGCGTGCGACCGGCAAGGTCAGGCTGACCCGGGTGCCCCGGCCGAGGGCGCTTTCCACCTGGATGTCCCAGCCCATCTGCTGCACGAACTGGAAGACCAGGCTCATGCCCAGGCCGGTGCCTTCCTCGAAGCCGCTGGAGAAGGGGATGAAGATCATCCGGCGGCGCTCCTCGGACATGCCGCAGCCGTTGTCGGACACCGTGACCGCGACGGTGGCCGGGCGCGCCCGGAAGTCGAGCCGGATGACCGGCTCGTCGGCGCCCTTGAGGGCCTTGCGCGCGTTGCTCATCAGGTTGGTGAACACCTGGTGCACCCAGATGGTGTCGCCCAGCACCCACAGGTCGGGCGGGGCTCCGGCGGCGATGCGGATGCCGGAGTTGCGCTGGTCCGTCTCCCAGCTGGCGCACAGCTCCTCGACCATGGCGCGCAGGCGGATCGGCTGGATCCGCGCCGGCCGGGGCCGCGTGAAGTCCAGGAAATCGGTCACCAGCGCGCTCACCCGCTCCGATTCCCGGCCGAGGATGTTGAGCACGCGGTCCACCATGGCCCTGGGCTGCTCGCCCTGCCTGAGGATCTGCACGCAGCCCAGGATGGAGGCCATGGGGTTCCTCAGCTCGTGGGCCATCTCCGCCGACAGTTCGCCCACGCCCGCCAGGCGCTCGCTGGTGCGGGTGCGCTCCTCCAGCGCCTTGAGCTGGGTCAGGTCCTGGAACACCACCAGGTGCCCCGAATCCCGCCCCGCCGTGCCGCGCAGGGGCACCAGGTTGCCGCCGACGATGCGCTTTTCCCCCTCGGGCGTGGTGATGTCCAGCTCGAAGCGCCCGTCCTTCAGGTGGCTGCCCAGGTCGGCCAGCGCCCCCAGGCCCTGGGTGTCGATGGGCGCGCCCGGCTCCAGCGGGCGCTGCAGGATGTTCTTCGCGGCCAGGTTGGCCGAGGTGATGCGCCCCTCCAGGTCCACCGTGACCAGGCCGGAGAACATCGATTCGAACACCAGCTGGTAGAGGGTGGAGATCTCGCCCACCGCCGTCTCCGACTGGCGCAGGTCGCGGCGCAGGCCTTCCAGGTGCTTGCGGATGAGCACCACCAGCAGGGCGGCGGCGAAGATCTGCAGGCAGGCGAAGCCCAGCAGGAAGGCCAGCCGGGCCGGATCCACCCTCAGCTGCAGGGAGGAGCGGCCGAAGTCCGGCAGGACGCCCTGGCTGAACAGCAGCACGCTGGCGATGTGCAGGCCCGAGGAGAGCACCGCCACGGCCACGATCTCGACGATGTTCAGGTAGAACGCCGAGGCCAGCACCGGGAAGATGTAGAGCGTGGCCAGCTGGGCCTGGTCCACGCCCTGGAAGGCGATGATCAGGGTGATCAGGGCCGCGTCCAGCGACCAGGTTGAAGCGGATCCAGCCCGGCGAAGGGGTGGCGAACGGGGTGCGCCCGGCGCGGGCGGACCGGTGCGCCTCCCACACGCTCTCTCCGAACAGCAGGGCCAGGCAGGCCATGTAGAAGGCTTCCCCCGGCAGGCCGCCCGGGGGCGATTCGGGAGGCAGCGCCAGGTGCATGGCCATGAGCCCGAACGCCGCGCCGAAGCGGAACGCCAGGGGCAGGAACGGCGCGGACCGCACCGTGCCCTCGGCCAGGGGATGGTCCTGGGGGAACATGGCTCCAGCATGACCGAAACGCGCCGGCGGCTGCTGCAGAGATTGGTTTCCGAAGGCGGAAATGTTGGGCATCCTTCAGCCACGGGCAGGACCCCGCCTGGTCCCCCCGGACCCCGTCGCTCGAGGAGGCCGGCATGCGCCTCAGCCCGGCATGCGGTAGGCCACGGCGTTGACGTTCATGCCCGCGCCCACCGAGGCCAGGACGACCAGTTCGCCGGGACGCAGGACATGGCCCTCCAGATCGCCCTTGAGCACCAAGTCGAGCATGGTGGGGACGGTGGCGACCGAACTGTTGCCCAGGGTGGCGATGGTCATCGGCATGAGGCCCTCCCGGGCGCGCTCCTGGCCGTAGAGCCTGGCCAGGGCGTCGACGATGGCCTCGTCCATCTTGAGGTTGGCCTGGTGCAGGAGGATCTTGGCCACGTCGTCCAGGTGGAGCCCGGCGCGGTCAAGGCATTCCTTGATGCCCCCGGCCACGTGGTTGAGCGCGTACCTGTACAGCCTGCGGCCTTCCATCTTCAGGAAGATGTCCGCGGGGTGCGCGCCGGCCTTGAAGGAAGGTGCCATGAGCAGCAGGCGGGAGTTGTGCAGCGTGTCCGAACGCGCGGCGTGGGACAGGATGCCGTCGCCGGGGCCGCCCTTGCGTCCCTCGAGGATCGCGGCGCCCGCACCGTCGGCGAAGATCAGGCTGTCCCGGTCGTGGGGGTCCATGACCCGCGACAGGGTGTCCGCCCCGATCACCATGACCCGCCTGGCCGCGCCGGCGCGGATCATGCAGTCGGCCAGGATGACCCCCTGGACCCACCCCGGGCACCCGAAGATGAGGTCCATGGCGCTGCAGTGCGGATTGTGGATGCCGAGCCTGGCCTTGACCCTGGAGGCCAGGGCGGGGACCAGGTCCGGAGAGAAGCTCCCCGCGCGCACGTCGCCGACATTGTGCCCCACGATGATGCTGTCCAGGGTCTCCATGCCGATTCCGGAGGAGGCCAGGGCATCTTCGGCCGCCATGAAGGCCAGGTCCGAGGTGACGAGTTCGGGCGGCGCGTAACGGCGTTCGCGGATCCCCGTGATGGCCTCGAACTGTTCGAGGATCTCTGCGTTCGGCTTGTGGATGAGCCTGCCGCCGGGTTCATGGAATTCGTGATGGAGGAAGTGGGAGTTGGGCACCACCACGGTCGGGATGTGGCGGCCGGTGCCGGCGATGAACGTTTTAACTGTCATTGAGAACCCTCAAGGCAAGGGTAGTCACATCCCGCGGCACGCGCCGCCCTTACTCCGCCCTTTACATCCTCCAGGCTCCTGGCTAGACTTGGGGAATGGTCGGCGCTGCGGTGCTCTCCAGTTTGGAAGCTGCTCATTGCATCCGTGGACGTCTACTTGTGCATCACTGAGGTCCAGGGTCATCCCGTTTCAGCGAAACTTGACGTTTCTTTCGCGCTCCGCTAGACTGGATGAGCAAGATCAACAGATGCAGGTTATGCGGGTGTAACTCAGTGGTAGAGTGCAACCTTGCCAAGGTTGAAGTCGAGGGTTCAAATCCCTTCACCCGCTCCAAACCAAGCCAGCAAACAGGACACTTACGAGTGTCCTGTTCTTGTTTAAGGGGTAATTTACGAGTCCATGTCACGTACGTGTCACAAACTCTTCCCCGAACTCACCCAGTTCCTGGCAACACCAGAAGGGTTTTCGGATGCTAGGTGGTCCGTGTCACGTACGGGTCACAAGGCCCTGGTTGGCTGAAAAAAGTCGCTTTGCATCACCTGGGACCGTGCACTACCGCACGGGCGCACGAGTCCAGGAACAGCCCATGAAGCTCCAGACCATTCGATTCCATGCTTGAACTGAACCTTCTCCGATCCCCAAGCTGGCCTACACCTTTGAGGAGGCCAGCTTGGCCCTCAATCTGGGGCGGTCTCTGGCTTTCGCACTCCTCAGCGAGGGGCGACTCCGTGTAATCCGCCTGGGGCGGAAGACCTTGGGACTCCGGGATTATGAAGAGGCACTTTCCCGATCAAGGAAGGCTTGAAGTTCGGTCACTGGAATGATGATCTTCCGGCCCAATCGCACCGTATGAAGACGGCCCTCGTTGATAAGGGCGAAAGTGAGCGACCTACCCAAGTTCAGGGCCTCCGCCGCTTCTTCGACCGTGTAGGCCAGTTTGGGGATGGGCGAGGGGACTTCGGGGATGGGAATGGTGATGGTTTGCTGACGCTTCATGCTGCGACCTGCGACCGTTTGAGACTGCCCGGTCTAACTCAATACTCAGTCAGGGTTCGAATCCTACGCATCTCTACTGATTTGAGCCATTTCTGCCCAAAAAAGGGCTTCCCTTGCAATCTCCACCCTGTTAGTGTCGGACGCCAACCTTCTCTAACCCGTTCAGTTATCAAGCCTTCTCCCCCTGAGACCGAGGCAACCATGATCAAGATCGACATCGCCAGCACCTTGATGCAGGCCCTATCTGAGCCGGTTTCCAAGGCAACCGCCCTCCAGGTGGTCGATCTGCTTACCGACAGGATGAAGCAGGCCCTCCTGGACGGACACCGCATCGAAATCCGAGGGTTCGGCGTGTTCGAGCCACGCCCCCGCAAGAGCGGCATGGGCCGGAACATCAAGACCGGTGCCAGGGTGGACATCCCCAGGGGTCGGAGCATCCGCTTCAAGCCTGGGAAAGATCTGAGGGAAATTGAGCCGAGTTAAAGGCTGCTCTACCGACGATCGGGACCGCTCGGCTCACTCCCCGCGAAGATGATGAATGACCCGCCAATCCCCGTGCATGGATTCGACCGCGAAGTCCTCACCAAGAGGCTCGTAGTGGCCATGCCGGTGCTCGAACCTACTGTGATCCCCGAGGATCAACCACTCAGGCGGCGTGGCCCAATGTTCATTGGCATAACGAGTCAGCGGCTCCCGCCAACTCCCCCAAGGATTGCAATAGAAACCATGCTCCTGGACGACCAGCCCCTTCGGCGGTGTGGTCGGATACAAAGCTGATATCGCCCTTATGGCCTCCGCGCCCAGTGCCATGATGGCGACACGTCCGCCCCCGTCGAGCCGGTTGAGGACAGCCCAGACTCCGAACCGATGTTCAGGGTAATCAGCAGGAGGTTGCGGTGCATGAATGGTGCCTCCCACGAGGATGGGCTCTGGGTCGAACTCCGACATGCCCACAAGGCGGCAGGTCGGATACCCATCCTGGTCCACGAACCCACCCTGGATGGCCTCCTTGATCCGGTCGAGCCGGACGCTGAGGTCCAGGAACAAGAAGGAATGGGCGACACCCTCCATCTGCCGGAGAGGAGAAATGTCCGTACCCGATCCTGGGTAGACGATCGCCTCCGACAGGAACCGTTTCATCCAGCGGTCAGGCCCCTGGTACACGTCCTTCGCGGTGATTCGCCGGAGCCAGGACGGCACCGGCCTTCCCTGTCCCTTCATGAAATCGAGCATTGCTCTCCTTATGGCCCTGTGCTGCTGCTGGCTTCGAGTCCTTATGGTGCGTCCTCTGCATCGGGTGGAATCGTCGGCGAGGCTTGAACGCCCTGGTTTGCGTCGGAGATCCCGGAGCGAACCAGTGCCGCCACTTCCTCCAACTGCTTCCGAAAAATGATGGCCTGCCGATATGCCGCATCCAGATCAGACGAATCGATTCTGTTTTTGATCACATCCAGGACGGGGAAGCATTCCTTCATCAAATCTGGTCCGAAGAGATCGAGACCCTGCAAGAGAATCACAAACATCAATTCGTTGATTTCTTTGGTGTCAGCAACGGCAGTCAGTTGCTGGATCAAGATGTCGAGGTTGGCTCGCCATGCCTCAAGGGCACCACTGGTGGGCTCGTAGATGTCGGTCATTGCTTCGTCCTCCATGTCATAGAAGCATCTGGAAAACACGATCTCGCTGGACTTTGATGCTTATCGTCCCAGTTCATCCAGGGAAACTTCATCCCAGGAAGGGCATCCATCTTCCACTGCGTTCGCGTACGCCAATTCGTCAGGGTCATCCGGATCGAAGCGAATCGCCACACTGGAAAAGCGGCCAAAGTCGCACCACTCGGTCTCAATGAACAGATACGCCCTTCCAGGCGGAACCCCGAAATGACGTGCGATCTGCTCAATATAGGTGCGGCACTCGCTGAGATTCCTCGCATCGAAATCCTTGTCACCGACCAGTGCCAGTTCTTCTTCGAAGGCACCGCTTCCGATCACGTAGGTCTCCATGTCCATGCTCACCACCACTTCATTTGAGCGATGGCCAGGAAGACCAGCCCGACAAGAAAAATGGCGCAAACCCCGTAGACCACGTGGCCCATCCAGGTGAGCACCCCTACGAAATCCGCTCGGTTCATCTCGTTGAAGTCCTCGAAAACTTCGCCATCCGGTCCGATCTTCTTTTCAGGACAACTCCGCGACCTGCCCAGCAGGAATCGTTCTCCGCAGTACCAGATGACGGAGACCAGCAGTGCCACCGCAACGTAGACAATTCCGACAAGAGCAAAAGTCGTGAGCAGAACCAGCAGGGCCTTGACGATTCCAGCCAGACCGCCTTCTCCCTCTCCCCTACTCACTGGTATGCCTCAGACACGAGAATCCACGAATCTGCTTCGATTTCTTACCGGGGAGGGCGGACCTGTGCTCCTCTTCGCAAGCATCCAGAAGGATCCGCTGGTCAATGCGGCCAACCTCCGCAGCACGTTGCAGCGAGTCCAGGAAGGCCAAACGGGTGCGACCGCCGTTGAAGTCAAACCGCTCTGCGACAGAGGAGAGATCGAGTTCCTCATGGCCGGGGATGGGAGCCTTGCGGAACAGATTCTCCCAAATCTGCTTACGCACTGCCGCCGTCGGGGGCTGGAACTCCAGCCGGAACTGAATCCTGCGCTCAAGGGCCGGGTCAATATGATCCGCATGGTTCGTGGTAAAGACGAGGATTCCATCGAAGGAATCCAATTCCTGAAGCCACGTATTCACGAGGTTGATTTGATAACGGCTGGTGGAGCCCTCGGCATGGCTGCGGTCCATCAGCATCGAATCGGCTTCTTCGAGCACAAGAACCGCCGGAGTTCCCCTGGTGCTGGTCATGAAGCGATGCAACCGCTGTTCACTTTCAGATACGAAAGGCGATTCGATGGCGGTCGTTTCCATCCGCAACAACGGAAGCCGGAGTTCGTGTGCCAGAACCTCTGCACCCATGCTCTTCCCCGTGCCGCTTGGTCCGTGAAACAGGAGCACCCCTTTGGCCCGACCGACCAGACCAGGGTCAAGGTTCCAACGAGAGAGCATTTCGCTCCGCCCACGGATGGATTTGAGAATCCGCTGAAACCGAGCCATCGCCTCAGGCTCCAGGCAAAGCTCATCAATGGTGCGCTCCGGAATGACCTTGGTTGCGTACTGCTGTTCCTGAGTCGTCGCCGTGGAGACCGCGAGGAGTCCCTTCAGCCGAGATTTCATTCCAGCCGCCGTCATGTCCGTCCAGGTGGCCGATTGAGCCACTTTCTGCAACGCCTCGATCGCTTTGCCGGGAGGGGCATCCACCGCAGCCATCTCTGCCGGATCGATGGAGGCAAATTGACCACCCAGGTTATGCAGGCGATCAGCCCAGAATCCAAGCCGGGATTCGGTTTCGAGACCCCCCAGGTCGAGAACCAAGTCCGCCCGGACCTCAAGGTTCAACCTCAACCCCGGTTCGCGGGGCCGAATGAAGATCCAGCCAGGATGGTCCTTGACGTTCGCCCAGTCATCCTCGTCCGTGTTGGAGAACAGATCCACCAGGATGCAGTTCCCAGGCTGAGGACCATCGCACATGCAGGTGGGCCGAAGGGTCTGGCCAAGCTGCTTGGTCAGAGCCTGTGCGAGGGTGCGGCGTCCACTCTGGGCCGGTCCCTTGAGGAAAACCCAGAACGGCTTGTTCATGGGTGGTGGTTGGCGGAGCAGACGGTTCAGGGTGTCACGGACAGTGTTCGGGAGCACCAGCCCATCAAGCCCCGGTTCTTTCTGCGCTTCCTCGGCGTTGGTGATGCCGAGGAGCGGCCCCAGAGCACTGATGGTCAACGAAAGGTCAGTTCTCAGGAACTTGGCGACGCTCACCGAGATGTCATTCCCCCGGCTCCGACGGGTGGACCATTCGTTTTCGACATGAATGTATCCGCGAGTCCGCAGAGGGGCGTCCACGGCCAACCGCTGAGCCACCTGAAATGCGCCTGCCGGGGCCGGAAGGGACAAGTGCTTGATAAGACATTCACCATCCAAGTCCTCGCGGCCTTCAAAAGGGCTGAGTTCGATGGCACCTTGGGTATGGACCAGATGGGCGACGGCCAGGAGGAGGATACGGTGGGACAGGTCGTCCAGACCGAGAGCCTGTCCATCCAGCCAGGGAGGTGCCCCGGCGTCGCATTTCCGTGCCACCAGAGCCCGCCAGTCGGCGTCACCGCACCCACCGACCACCCAAGCCACCAGTTGGGCGGTGAAGGGGTCCAGGCCACCGCCACGCTTCTGCTGGACTTGAGCGGGGAGCTTGCGGTTCTTCCTGCGGGATGGAGTCCCAGGAACCCCTGGCGGATTTGAAGCAAGCTGCTGACCTTGTGCTACTTCTTTGTTGTCGGGCGTTGCGGTGCGCTGCTTCAAGTCCTGGGGCATGGGTCTCCGGGGGAGGCCGGAATTGGCCTCGCAAAGTAATGTACCCGTCGGATCCGAAATTCAGATACCTTTTTCTGCTTGGGCGTCAACGAACAGCAGGGCAAACCTCACCAGTCCCAATACTGTAAAAACTTTGCAATTCGTGTGCCAAGCTTTGGCATTGGGCAACGTCACCCAGCATCGGCCGAGGCAACATCTGCATTGCTCCACGCTCTGACCAGCGGCCGACAAGGATGCCGACATTTCCAATCCCACATGGCATGAAGATCGGTTGGGCCTATGATAAATTCAAACGTAACCAGCCACAAAAGCCACGCTCTCCGGGGTGGAACCATGACGACACCGAATCTATCCGATCCCCTGGAAACGCATGGCGATGCTTCTCGCCTCGGCCGGACCCCCATCTTGGATGCCTTACCCCAAGGGGTGATACTGGTCGATGAACGAGGTCGATACCTTGAGGTGAATCCGGCAGCGGCGGAAATTCTGGGCATGGACCGGAAAAAGCTCCAGTCATGCACCCTGCCCGAACCCTGGTCAAACCTGTCCACAGCCGATGGTGCAGCACTTCCGGCTGAAGAATTTCCTGGTCTGGTAGCGTTGAGGACCGGAACCCCCGTGCACCGCAAGGCCCTTGGATTGAATCAGGAGGACGGTAACATCCGCTGGCTCGAAGTGTCCGCCAAACCTCTCCAGGGGGGTGGTGCACTGATGAGTTTCGATGACATCACCGAACACCGGGCCCAGTCCAGGAAACTGGAGCGGCTGACCGAGATATACGCAGCCTTGAGTCAAGTGAACCAAGCCATTGTGTGGTCTCCCACCAAAGAAGCCTTGCTTGACAAGATCTGTGAAGTGATGGTTGAATTTGGCAAATTCGCCATGTCCTGGATTGGCTGGAACGACCCAGGGACGCATGAGGTCAGGGTCTTAAGTAGATACGGCGACAAGCATGGATTCCTGGATGGCTTGCTCGTGCACAGCGATGACAAGCCTTTGGACCAGGGGGCAACCGGCACCTCCATCCGTGAAGGTCGGACATATGTGATTAATGACTTTCTTGGTGCACCTGAGGCATCTCCCTGGCGTGAGGCAGCTGTTCATTCTGGATTCGCGGCTTCGGCTTCCATTCCCATCCGCTATGGTGGCAAAGCCTGCGGTGCCCTGATGGTCTACGCTGCCGAAAGGGATTTCTTCGGCAGCCAAGAAATCCAACTCCTTGAAGAAGCTGCTGGTGATATCGCCTTTGCCCTGGACCATCATGAGCTTGAGGCCCAGCACAAGCTGGACGAAAAATCGCTGAAAGAAAGCGAACGTAGGTATCGGAACCTTTTTGAAACCATGACAGAGGGGGTGGCCCTGCATGAACTGGTGAGAGATGAAAGTGGTGAGGTACGGGATTATCGCATTCTTGATGTGAACCAATCTTTCCAACGGCACACTGGGCTGAATTCAACAAATGCGCGAGGGCGGCTGGCCTCTGAACTGTATGGAACTCCAGCGCCGCCTTACCTGGAGGAATTCAGCAGGGTCGCGCTGACCGGAAAACCATACGCCTTTGAGACATTCTTCCCGCCTTTAGAAAAGCATTTCCGCATTTCTGTGTTCTCGCCTAATCCTGAACAGTTTGCTACCGTATTTGAGGACATCACTGAACGTAAGCGCAACGAGGCCGCACTCATGGAGGCCACGCAACGTCTTGAACTGGCTACGGCTTCCGCCAGCATGGGCGTGTGGGACTGGAACCTTCAGGCAGGAACGATGACCTGGGACGACCGGATGTTCGAACTCTACGGTGCCCAACGTGGCGAAATCCATGGAACCGTGGAGGACTGGAAAGACGGATTGCACCCTGATGATCTGGACCGCGCCATAGCAGCATGCGAAGCTGCACTCCGGGGTGAGGCTCCCTTCGACACTGAATTTCGAGTCAAGCACAGGAATGGAAACGTTCTGTGGATCAAGGCGAATGGTCTGGTGATCAGGGATGAACGCGGCAATCCCGTGAGGATGATCGGCTTGAACCAGGACATCACAGAAGCAAAGCAGGACAAGGATAATTTGAAATTATTTGAAATATCAATTGGTGCATCAACTGACGGTGCATACTGGATGGACACGGAAGGTAAATTTCTTTATGTAAATTATGCCGCAAGTAAAATGCTTGGGTATCCTGTTGATGAGTTACTGCAAATGAATCTTTTTGATGTAGCTCCAAGCAGAAATACTAAAAATTGGGATGAAACCATGCAATATCTTCGTATTTATAAACATTATAACGGTGAAACAATCCATCAGCACAAAGATGGTTCAGTGTTTCCAGTTGAAATTTCAACCTCATTGATAATCTTGAATAACAAAGAATATATCAATGGATTTGCCCGTGATATCACAAATCGCAAAAAATATGAGAAAGAATTATTGGAAACCAAGATTATTATTGAGGCCATAGTAAATAGCACGTCTGATATGATTTGGTCCGTAGATCCTGAGCGATTCAGCATTACTTCCTTCAACCATCGCCTTAGCGACTACTTCCTTCAGAAGCGCGGGATTCACCTTTACGTGGGAATGCCCCAAGAGGAACTTTTCCCGACTGGGGACTTCAGAGAACGCTGGTGTGCACTCTATCGCAGAGCCCAGGCAGAGGGCCCATTTTCAGCAGATTACACAGACTCGACTGGCACCAACGTCTTGAATTTAAGCTTCAACCTCCTCAAGCGCGATGGCGAGGTATTCGGGATATCCGTTTCCGGCAAAGACGTTACTAAACAGAAGTTGGCAGAGGAGGCCCTAAGGGAGAGCGAGGCGCGATACAGGCAGTTGTTCGAGGCGATTCCTGAAAGTGTCCTGCAGATCGGAATGGACGGACGCGTGATCACTGCAAACCAAGCCTCAGCTTCCCTGTACGGCTATGAGTCGCCCAAACAACTCGAAGGTTTTGATACACGATTGCTGATTGCCGAGAAGGATCGGGAGCTTGCACTAGTGGCCCAAGCGAATGTACTTCGGGGCACAGTAACGCGACCACGGTATTACACCGAGGTGCGGCGTGATGGTTCGGAGTTTTTCGCAGAGATAACTTCAACAACCCTTCGTGGGCCAGAACAGGAGATCCTGGGATACATCGGGATTACGCGCGACATCACTGCGGTTGTTGAAGCCGAGAAGACCCTGGCTGCGGTAAACGAGAAGTTTACCAAGATCTTCCAACTGAGTCCGGATGCCATCGATCTCACCCGCCTGGAAACCGGGGTCATGGTAGAACTCAACCAGAGCTACTTGAGGTTGTTCGGTTTTTCCCGTGAGGAACTCATCGGCCATTCCACCCTTCCGGGAGACCTGGGCACCTGGGTGACCAAGGAGAATCGTGATCGGCACGTGGCCAGCCTGAAAGAGAATGTGGAGGATCTTGAGTTCGAGGCTCTCCTTCGGCGCAAGGATGGAAGCATCTTCATGGGCCTCATCTCTTCCACATTGATGGTAATCAATGGGGAGCTTTACAACCTGTCCATCATTCGGGACATCTCGGAGCGCATGAGGATCGAGGCCGAGATTCGCAGCCTGAACCAGGATCTGGAACAAAGGGTAAAGGAGCGAACCATCCAACTTGAGGTTGCCAACAAGGAGATGGAGGCATTCAGCTATTCCGTATCCCACGATCTCCGTGCACCTCTCAGGAGCATTGATGGATTCAGCCGGGTTCTCACTGAGGACTACCAGGACAAACTGGACGACGAAGGGAAGCATTATCTCTCCCGGATCCAACTGGGAGCGCAACGCATGGGTAATCTCATCGATGACCTGCTGAAATTGTCAAAGACGAGCCGCAGCGAACTTACGGTATCGGAGTGTGATCTTTCCAGGGTCTGCAGTCGGGTGGCGGGTGATCTGGCCGACCTCAACCCGGAGCGCAGGGTCGAGGTATCCATTCAGCCGGGGATGTTGGTGCAAGCCGATAACCACCTGATGCGGGTCGTGCTGGACAACCTGCTGGGCAATGCCTGGAAATTCACCTCCAAGTGCCAGGATTCCAGGATTGAGGTGGGTGAGACTGTCTCCCCCGGCGGGGAGCGGACCTACTTCATCCGGGACAACGGTGCGGGGTTTGATATGGCCCATTCCGACAAACTCTTCAACGCCTTCCAGCGACTTCACGCGACTTCTGACTTTGATGGCACCGGCATTGGTCTCGCCATGGTCCAGCGGATCATTCATCGGCATGGTGGACGAATCTGGGCGCAAGCGAAGCCTGGGGAAGGCGCGACATTCTTCTTCACTCTCCCGGACTAAGGGGTGGGTGGTGATCAAATGGTGTTCCTACTGCCTCCATTTCATTTCCGAGTGTGAACCTTGGGATGACTACCAGATCAGCCACGGTGTCTGTCACGCCTGTTTCGAGAAAGTGTCGGCCTCAAACACTCTGGACGCGGAGGCATTCCAGGGGTTGAGGGCTTTTTTCCACTACATGCAGTTGGTCGCCCGGTCAGGAAGCCCGATCGAGGTTGGCCTGATCTTGGAGGAAAGCAACCGCCACCACATTCTCCCCATGGATCTCCTCCTCGGGATACTCCAACCGCTGCTGGTGGAAATAGGAAAACTCTGGGCCTCTGGGCAGATCACCGTGGCTACGGAACACCGATTCAGCGACTTGGTAGGAGAAATCCTGTCCCATGTCCGGAGAGAATTCAATCAAGTTCCCAGGCCGGAATCGCCTAAGCTGCTCCTCCTCACCGCCGAGGGCAACGCCCACGTCCTTGGATTGAAAATGGCAGAGCCCTTTTTTGTCGCAAATGGCGTCCCGACCATCACGGTGACGCCGGGGCTGCCCATCGAGGAAGTCCTGGACCTGCTGGAGCGCCACCAGCCCTGGGCCGTGGGGTTCTCGGTAGCACTGGCATCTCAGATGGATCAGGTACATGAGGTGGCAAAGCTGGCTAAGCAACTGTCCGGGCCATCCCGGCATATCCTGGTTGGAGGGCCAGCAGTGCGGATGGGGCTGGAATTGGATCCATCTCTGGGGATCCTGGCATGTCGCCAATTGTCTGACGTGTTGCCCCTGTTCCAGGAACACCCGCCTGAAGATCTTTCCACCAACCTGAGGCATCCAAGGAAACGGGCCGACCTTGCCCAAAGGCGAGGATCTTTGCCGATGAAGGTGTTCCTGGTGGACGACGACGAGGATGTTGGATTCCTGGCAACCCGCGTGCTCAAGAAGGGCGGCGTACGTCAAGTGAATACCTTCACCGGAGGCGAAGCTATCATTCAGCACCTCCGCTCCGGGGACTGCCCCGACCTTGTCATCCTCGATCAGAACATGCCCGGCATGAATGGGATCCAGACCTTGGGCTTGATCCGACAAATGTATCCTGAAATGCTGGTTCTCATTTCTTCTGGAGAATCTAGCCTTCACGAATTGGTTGAATTTAAGCAGCCCCGCGTGGGCGTCATCTCCAAACCATTCACCATAAAAGAAATTCAGACTAAACTAGAGCAGTTAGCCCATGGACCCATCCCAGAGCGATAGCCTCTTCAACCAACCACTTTAGAATATACATACAACGGCTCCACCTTCAATGCCTACCCCCTCCCTCACCCAAACAGTTGATAATTGGACTGCCCAGGCCGTCATGGCCAGCGACTACCTCATGCATCTCTATCGCATACTTGGGGATGATCGAAAAGCTGCCGTGGCCATGCAGGCATGTGACCCCAATGATGAACCTACCCAGAGACCCAGGCTTCAGATTCAAATTACCGACCTCAACGTTGAATTCATCACCAAATACCCCGAGGTAACACTGGGCGAAGAGAAGGCTTGGCAACTGCTGATCGAGGCCCATGCAGGGTTATTTGCTCTTAAGTGCTTGGTGGAGGACCAAGGGAAGGACGTAAGCCTGCTGGTAAGCGGTACAGGCACCAATAGGGCCTTCCATCTGGCTCTGAGGAGCTACCGGACTGCCTTCCCAGAGGGAATAACCATCCCCGGCATTCGACAGGCGATTGAATCTGCCGCAACCCAATGTGCAGATGCCTTTCCTATCAGTGCGGATGGAGTTACGGATCAGGAGAAGGTTGACCTCCGTCTTGAAATCCACGGCCACATCCTCGAAGTTCTGCTGAAGGAATGCGGATCAACGAAGCCGGAAACAATCGATCCTGGAAACGATAATCGGTAGGATTCGCGGTGACTCTAGTCGCCACCCGGTTGGGCCGTCCACTTGGACTACAGCCTGGGTAGTCACCCTGCTCCCCTGGTTGCCTCCTGATTTTCCGGACATCCAAGTGTCAAGGCAGGGTCGCCAATTATCAATTTGACATTTTCCGACCAGGGTCTTAAAATAGGAATAGACACATTGGTCGGAGGCTTGATGGCACAGGTGGGGTACATCCGGGTCAGCAGTATCGGCCAGAACGTTGAGCGGCAGCTTGAAGGTCTGACTCTGGATGAAACCTTCACGGACACGACCAGTGGGAAGAGTTTGGAACGCCCAGCCCTTCAGGAGATGCTCAGGTTCGTACGGAGGGGCGATGAGGTGCTCGTCCACTCCATGGACCGCTTGGCCCGCAACCTCGGCGATCTGCTGCATCTCGTGAAGACGCTCACCAGCAAGGGGGTCAGGGTGACATTCCGGAAGGAATCCTTGACCTTCACCGGAGAGGACTCGCCTGTTGCCACCCTGATGCTCAGCATCATCGGTGCGGTCGCAGCCTTCGAGAGGGCAATGATTCGGGACCGGCAAATGGAAGGAATTGCAATTGCTAAAAACAAAGGTATTTATAAAGGGGGAAAGCCCAAGCTCACCCCCGTCCAGGCGGCCTTGCTTTGCCAGAGAGCCCTTGCTGGCGAGAAGAAGGCGATGCTTGCCAGGGAGTTCAACATTTCACGCGAGACGTTCGTACTCCTACCTCCGCAGCGGCACTGCCGTCACCAGCCCCTCTCTGCCGGTTCAATAGGACCAGCGGATGGTCCTGGGGAACCACCCAGATCACCGGCACCCTCACCAACGGCATTGCTAATCGAGGTTGCCGTTTGAAAATCGCCACTCTGGCCAGAATGAGGATTGCCCTTCAGAACGCCCCAAAATCCGACCCAAGCCGAACCACACACCCCCGTCGGGCACGTTCAGGAGCCACCTGCCGGAATCGATGGAGCATCGGACCCAGGCAAGAGGGCCTGTGGTCTCTGAAGTGATCCGAGGCAGGACGTAACCGCAATCGCGGGGTTGGGCGAAATCATCATCTGCATGGATGCGGCCATCCTGGGCGACATGCGGTCTCGGCCAAGAAAACCAGGTGGTGGGGTTTTACGCAGACAAACGCCCATTCCCTGCTCAATAATCAGGTTAACCATGGCTCTGGGTCGCCTGCCTACCGGAGCCTTCCGGCCCAGGTCAGGGGCAACCCCGACTACGGCGTAACCAGCCTTCATTTTCCCATGACCATTGAGGAAAATCGGGATGGACTGGCGAAATGTTCATTTTGACCTGGAGAGGGTTTCGGAATACCATGAAACCATTCTCACACGGACAGTTCCCTCTGGTTTTCTACCGTCAGGCGATGAAACGAAAGGATGACTACATGTTTCTTGAACAATTAAATAAACGAAGGAGCGTGGCAATTTTTGCGTTGTTGTTATTTGTTGGTTGTCATAAAAATTCTTCAAAAACCCCACAACAACAGCAACCCTATGATGTAATTACAGAGGTATTTGTTGATAAAAATGCTACAATTCCTTCTGCTACAACTGGCATTATTATTAATGGTCCCAGCGAAGAATTAGCCGAGTCCAAAGCTGCGATATTTTTTTTAAACAATGGCTGTCAAGTAATGGAGAGAAGTAAATTGTCCCTTCTTGTTGGAGAGCAGAAACTGCAACTGTCTGGATTGGTTGAAGAAAATCAAGCAATAGAAGTTGGTAAATTAGCTGGTGTTAATGCTATTTTCATTGGAAATATAACATTATCAGGACAAAGAACGAAAATTTCCGTCTTCCCACCGGGAGTATCGCAAGAAGCTACGAATATGGCTTTTACTGGTAAATTATTAGACATTAAAACTGGTAAGGTTATTATTACTGGATTTTCAAGGTTTGATGATGTTCCAGGAGTGGGTCTTGATCAGGCCGTAAGTTGGACAGTCGATGATTATTTTAAAAAGGTTTTTAACAAATAGAGGTTACCCAAAAATGCCAAACGTGGTTGTAAGTCCACCCACCCCGTGGAAAGTCCCCTTGACCACCTGGGAGCAGATGCGCGCCCAGGTGGCTGACCGGTTTCGATGCGCCCTGCGTCCACACCATGTATGTGGACAAGCCGATGAAGGGCCACAACCTCATGCAGGCGATCGCACGGGTGAACCGAGTTTTCAAGGATAAGCCGGGTGGGCTGGTGGTGGACTACATCGGCATCGCCACTGAACTGAAACAGGCTTTGCTGGAATACACGAACTCGAAGGGCAAGGGAAAACCGACCATCCGAGCGGAAGATGCGTTGGACATCTTCATCGAGAAAATGAGCATTCTTCGGGGCATGATGCACGGGTTTGACTATGCGGCCTTCCGCACCGAGGCCCTGGCGATGCTGGCGGGGGCATCGAATCATGTCCTAGGGCTGGAGGACGGCAAGAAGCGATTCGCCGATCAGGTGCTCTCAGCCAGCAAGGCATTCGCCCTTTGCTGCACCCTCGATGACGCCTTGGACTATCGGGACGAGTTGGCGTTCTTCCAGGCAATCAAATCCGCCCTCACCAAGCACAGCACCCAGGACACCACGCTCACGGATGAAGCGAAGGAACACGCCCTCCGCCAGATCATCAGCGGGGCATTGGTCTCCGACGAGGTGATCGACATCTTCGGAGCCGCAGGACTCGCCAAACCTAACATCGGGGTTCTCTCGGACGAGTTCCTGGATGAGGTCCGGCACATGAAACAACGGAACCTTGCCGTCGAACTGCTTGAGCGGCTGCTCAGGGACGACATCAAGGCGAAGTTCTCCACCAACGTCGTTCAAAGCCTGAAGTTCTCGGAGTTGTTGCAAGCCAGTCTCACCCGTTACCGCAATCGAGCCATCGAAACGGCCCAGGTCATCGAAGAATTGATTCAGATGGCCAAGGCGTTCAACGAGGCGGCCCAGCGGGGGGTGGATTTGGGTCTGGCTCCTGACGAAATGGCCTTCTACGACGCCCTTGAGACCAATGAGGCATCCGTACGGCTCCTCGGTGACAGCGAACTGAAGGCGATTGCCCGAGAACTGACCGACTACCTGCGAAACAACCTCAAGACCGACTGGTCGGTGCGGGAATCGGTCCGTGCGGCCATGCGAGTGCGGGTCAAGCTCATTCTCAGGCGACACAAGTACCCGCCCGACATGGAGCAACGGGCGGTGGACTTGGTGCTGAAGCAGGCTGAGGCGTTGTCGGAGGCGTGGGTGGCGTGACGGCTTCGCTCAGCGATGAAAGGCGAGGTTAAAATTAAATATTTATTTTAACTTTATGGCCTTATCAGGATTTTCCCTACCAATGTCATTAAAGGTTAGAATTGGAAGTTGTGGCTTCTAAATGACGGAGACCAAGGCCAATGAACTGTGCTCCAACATGATGATTGGACTCATCTTTCCGGTAAGAGTCCATTTGAACCCTATGGCTGAATGCTTTGCGGCCTACTGGCATAATGTGGTTGTCCTTAGCCCAAATCGTATATATTTCATATAAATCCTTAAGTCTTACTTTTCGACATGGGTCTATTACGCATTCCTCATCAACAAAATTAGCAAACCAGTCCTCATCCCCTTTCCATTCGTTGACCGCATCAACGACAACCTGTGGCGTCGGTGGCATTCCGTTTTGGAGAAACTCCACAGCAGCACTTATCATCCAAGCCCATAATCCTTCAATTTCGTCCTTAGATTTAAGGTCGGCCTTGATTTGCTTATCAGCTTTAGCAATCTGCTTGTTGAAAGGAAGCACTATCACCCTACGCCACATGCCCTTGGTGAAGTCAACCACGGTCGGAAGCGAATTGGCACTCATCCATAGCTTCCAGGTGATGGGGAAATCAAAGAAGTCCTTGTTCATATAGCGACCGGTCACTAGACCAGTCGAGCAAAGTCTCTTGAATTGGCCATCATCAAGTTTTGAATTAAGTGCCACATCTGTGCACATGGCAAAGCGGATATTATAAAGTTCTGCTATCTCAGTTGGGTGACCATCGTATTTTTTGACTAAGAGGAGGTTATTTGGAATCTGGGTTGACAGTTGACCGAACGCATAGGCCAGCGTTTCCAGGAAGGTGCTCTTGCCGTTCAGCCCCTCACCACTGCACCAGCACATCCACTCGTCATCGGTTTGGCCTCCCAGCACCGTGCATCCGATACAAGCTCGGATGAAGCTGATGAGGTCTTGGTCGCCATCGAACACGTCATTGAGGAAGCCAAGCCATCGGGGACAGACCGCCTCAGAATTGTAATTGAATGGTAGGACAGACAAGAAGTTATGGCCTGGGTTGTGCTCAAGTAGTTCACGAGTCTCCAAGTCATAAGTGCCATTTTTAAAATTAATAAGCAACGGAGAGTGAACTTCAAACACAACAGCCGTATAGGCCATGTAAGATTTACAGAAGTTGATAGCTGCGGTTGCGGCTTTGAATGACTCGAACACCTTGGCAAACTTGACTCTACTCATACGTACGGCCTTGGCTTTGTCGGAATCGTCATCGGCGGAGGCTACGTAACGGAGTTCCTCCAAGATGGCTTGACTGGCCATGCGGACATACAACAGAGGCTTATCAGGACGCTTTGCCCAATACTTGCCAGTGAACCAATACCAGTCACCATTCCAGAACCGGAGTTCGTTGGTATACCGTGCCTTCATCCGCAAGGCCATTCCGGCTTCGGTCTGGGGGAATTGAGCGCATTTCTCATTAATCTCCGCATCAGGGTCTTCAGTCTCACTAATTTTATCAATTAGGCTGAGAAGCTCTGTGATTTCTGCATTCTCGACTTTCTGTTTAATTTCTTTCTTCTTAGTCGGCATCATTTCCCTCATCAAATAAATCCGTGTTGGCTTTTAGAAAAGCATTATCACGCTGTGCCTGGAAATCTGGCATTCCACACCCAATAAGTTTCAGATGAGTGGCGGATTCATACGCATCATCCAACTTATGCATAAGTTCATTCTCAGACCACTCAGGTGAGCAGAGTGGGTTGTAGAACTTTTCCAGAAGTTCCAAGGCAATGTCATATCGAAGAGCAAACCGAGGACCAACCCAAGCAGCCCTCATGCAATCAGCAGAGCCAAACTCACCTTGGATGGCGGGCTCTTGCTCTACAAGCCAATCGTAAGCCATCCGGACCCTGGTTTTGGCTGGCAGGGTTGGCTTATAGGCCACACCGGTTGGTTTATGATTTTGGACCTTGATTTTCTCCTTGTACGGATAGGCCGCAATCAGGTCTTCCAGCTTATAGGTTTTCTTGCAGACCATCATTATTCGACAGGGCTTCGGGTCGTACTTCAAGTTATACGTTCCAGGAAGGCGAAGGCATTTCGTGCTATCCATTGCCAGCGTCTTATCTGCCCCCCAATCCTCGAAGTGTTGCCACAACCCCAGACGAGCACGTAGCACCGAAGGCCAATTCCCGACGTTCTGCGAGGTCTCCAGCGCATAGTAGAGGTGGAAGCCATGACCTGAACTGACCAGGATGGTCGGCGAAAGCGGAGCGAGCCCCAGGCCAAAGGTGGTCAATGCGTCACCGTAATCCGGAGCCTCTGGGTGGACCTCTTGGTCGCGGTCCTTAACGTCAATATCAACAGCAAGATAGTGGAATGATTCAACTGATTCCTTGTCCCTGCGAGGTTTGCCAGTGATAGAGGGGCGCATTCGGCTGGTGCAGAGGCCAATGTGGTAGCCATCCTCATTGCGGTCCAGCAGGGTCGGCCAATACTTGCGAGGAGTGCCGTGGAGAATCTTGGCATCCAGGAAGTCCATGCTGCGGAGCAGTGGGGACTCGGGGAAGATTTGCCATGTGAGTGGGAGGAGCATGGCTTCTTCTTCGGTGCAGT
This sequence comes from uncultured Holophagaceae bacterium, assembly GCA_963717275.1. Lineage (GTDB taxonomy): Bacteria > Acidobacteriota > Holophagae > Holophagales > Holophagaceae > Mesoterricola. The sequence goes on along the minus strand of CAVQVX010000001.1, from coordinate 152,226 downwards.
TATTGATGGCGGCGAGGAATTGCTGGAGGTTTTCCCTGAGAAACTCGCGGGATTCTTGGCTGTAGTGGTGCTCGCTCATTTCTGTTCTCCTTCGTGGGGAAGAATCCAAAGCAGCGTGTTGCGCTGGCGGATTCCAATACTGCGAAGGAAGTCATTCACGACCTTGGTGCCAGGAGGAACCATCTCCTGCTCATGGCAGGAGTGAATGAGCAACCGCTTCAATTGGGCGGGGGTGAGTTCGGGGTCTCCACATTCGGAGAGGAGTTCCAGGATGAGAGACCTCATCTGGGTTGATAGGGATTGTTTTTGGTGTTTTGTAGGCATCGTGTGCTTACCTCCATAGGGAGGAATTGATAGTTCAGAATGCGCGGGAACTTTGTTTTTAAAAGACCCATAAAATCGCTATTTGATAAAATTATGTAGTTTCGTCTCTATATAAAATGCCAAAATATACAATTTCCCATCCAAAGGGGGAGCTTTGGGAGGCTACTGTGGGGAATCAGATTTTGATACCTCCCACACCAAAGCCACATGAGACTAGGCTCTATGATGAATGGGGAGTATAGGGAGCCTTTTCCTTAAAAAATGTGTACATGATAATATTATATGGGTAATACACTGCTATATGGAACGTAAGTAGTGAAAATTACCTCCCATGTCTCCCATGGCATATTACTCTTGGCTTTATTATAGTTAATCTGTTTTTGCTGCCCCCCATTAGGCTCCCTTTGCCTCCCTTTTATTAACGTAAAGGCACGGTTTTGCATCAAAGCCAATGATACGTCGTTTTGAAACTATAAAATATGGGAAAATATTTATAGGTATCCATTTTTGGTTGTTTTGGCATTTTCATGTGCTCGTCAGAGCGGTCGAGGAGACGTTCGAGCGGCTCATTGCATCGCTGGCAATTTTTGACTCGTCCTGGGGCAAGAATAGACGATGAAAAATATTTTATTCATCACAAAAGAGCCCCCCAGAGTCGCCACTGCCGCCTCCGCGAACACCGGCAGGCCCCCAATCCTGGAATTGGAGCAAATCCACGGTCTGGAAGGTGCCTTCCGCTGCCACCGAACCAGACTCAACCATTGCGACTCTGTCGGGCCACTTGGGAGGGCCTGAAGGCACGGTCACGACTCCACCTCTGGAGGAGGGAGGCGTTTCTGGCGGCTGCGGGCGAACCCAACGGCCTTCTCCAGGATGTCCCGCTCCTCTGGGGTGAGGTTGGGATCCCGCAGGGCCACCAGAGCAACCTCCTCCAGAGCGATGGCGGCATCAACGCCGTCGGGAAGTTCAGGCTTGGCGGGGTCTGGGTTCATTCTTGCTTTCGATGCTGGGGGTGGTAGAGGGTGGGTACCACATGATTATGTTCACAGGATCCAGTGCTAACACATCGAAGGCCCTAGTATCCTTGGAGTGGGGTAAACGATATCGTCAACATTTCTATGGAGTAGGCCGATGCAAAATGTTTGGTTTGCCGATCATCGAGACCTCATCAAATGGGGAGTCCTGTTTGGGCTAGCTGAATCCTTCAACGCTAAATGCATTCTGCAGGCCGCCTTTTATCGTGAGAGCTTCTTTGGTCAGCTTATCATCGACGGCAAAGAGCGAAATATCCCCGACAATGTCATCACCCACTTTCGCAACATGAAATCAGTGGAATCCATCCCGTCAGATATTCGCGTGAGAGTCTTCGACAACATTATCCAAGATAGGGAGACCTATCTTCCGGCCTTGCTTGAATTCATTAGAATGTACGCATACGAGCGATGTGTGGTGTTCCTGGATCCCGACACCGGACTACAACCGAAAAATCCAAATCTTAAACACATTCTCAACGAAGAAGTCAAATTGATTTGGAAGGAAATGAAATCAGGCGACGTGCTGGCTTGCTATCAACACCAAACTAATCGAAACAATGAACCTTGGGTTTCCCAGAAACAAGACCAATTGGCTTCCGCGCTCGGGATCGAGTGCCAAATAGTCAAAATCGCGGAAGCCCCAGAAATCGCAAAGGATGTTGTAATTATGTTTGTATTGAAAACCTAGGTCAAAACTTCACGCTTTTCAATAAAGACCACCCAGACCCCCAAGGGAACGAGGGTTTCCGCCCAGTCGTGTATGACCGACACAGGATCGGCCGTGAAGGTGGGAATCCAACTCCCGTTAAATGGAGAGCCCAGAGCCACCTTTTCCCGTTTTGCCGAAACCGAAATCTCGAAATATGATTTGCAAATTTTTTTATGACCCATTTTCTACTATTCCCACACCGGAAAAGGTTTCGAAATGGCGGAACTCCAGCGTGGGTCTTGTGCTTAGGAATCAAAAAAAGCAAAATCGAATTTTGATAATTTTTTTATACTAATTGTCTGACCGGTAGCCTATGGTTGCCCGTTCTGGTTTTCATAACGTTAGGGGGCATAGATATTTAGGTGGGGGGGGGTGGGGGTAGCCACGAACAAACGCAACAGCATCCGCCCTTCAAAGTCATTCAGCCATTTGCGATGATTTCTCGATGCCCTCCACCCACCTGATCGCCCAAGTGGATACCTGGACCATCCATGCCGTGGCTGCGTCTCGCTGGTTGACGAGGTTCTACCGGACTCTTGGCGACGACCGTCAGGCCGCCATCGCCATCCAGGCCGGAGCCTCAGCTGTTGAGCGGATGAATCGTTTGAGGATTCAGGGCCAGATAGCTCCGCAGGAAGAACGGTTCAGTCAGGCTACTCGGATGAAATTGAGGCCGAGCAAGCCGCCTGGAACTCGCTGGTAGATGCCCTGGCCGGGCTCTCTGCATTTTTCGCTGTCACCGCCGACCCAGTGGACGGGAAGGTCACTCCAGGGCTCCGAGGGGCGCGTACGGCCAGCTATGGGGCACCTCGGAAGGCGATCCGTGGGATTCGCACTGCTTTTCCAACGACGATTTCGGACCAGGGCGTGGCCTCGTCGATCCAGAAGGCCATCGCCATGGACTGCGGCGTGGACCTCACTGGGGTGTGGGAAGAACCTCGCCAACAGGACTTGTCAATCCCAGGGACGGGACACGCCTGACCGCAGCCTTCATGTCCACCTTGGTGATGTGGCCATAGTATCGCTCGATCATCCGCTGATCCTCATGGCCAAACTGTTCCGCCAGATAGGTCGCAGAAAATCCTGCCGTCAACATGGTGGAAGCATAGGTATGCCGCAGTTCATGAAACGTCACAGGCTCAACGCCAGACGCCGCACAGGCCGCTTCCATGGCATGGATCTGATCATTCTCGGCCCAGGCCAGGGGGTTTGCATACTCCTTCAGGCGCTTGATGGAAATGTGCTGAAACATAAGGTCACCGGGCTTCTTGCCCTGGACGTATACCTTGAAGTAAGCGATTCCCTCTTCCGTGAGCATCACGGTGCGGGATTTTGAACCACCTCTGCCTTTGCCACGCGCTAGGAAAAGAGTCCCGTGGATGGGATCGAAGTCCCTGACCTGGACGGGGCGCAGTTCCTTGCACCGTGCGCCCGTGTAGAGTCCCCCAAGCAGCAAGGGCTTGAAGTCTTTTGTGGCACCGGCTACCAGCTTCTGCTGCTCTTCCTTGGTGAGGAAGCGGACCCGGTTGGAACCCACATTGGCAAAGGGTTTGACACGCCGCCAGGGATCCTCTTCGACCTTGTGTTCGCGGTAGGCAAAGTTCAGCGCGGCCTTGAGGTTGGTGAGAATCCTGTTGGAGGTATCCCGCCGCCTGCGGATGTCCTCATCGTCCTTTGCGGCATCCATGAATTCTGGCTTCTCACGGGTCTTTCCGGTCTTGCGCTTCCCAATCTCCGCGATGTCCTGGTGCCACAAGCGTATCCGCTTTTCCGTGAGCCTTCTGACCTCGATGTGGCCCAGGGCAGGGTGTATCTGTGCGTCAAAACCGGTCTGCATGTTATAGATCCCAATCACTCCCCTCCGCTCGGCGTCAGTGATGTAATCGGCCCACGCTTGGTCAACGGTGTAGGAGCCGGTGAAGACTTCCTCCCCGCCAGCAATGAGATCAGCCTCGCGGAGCATCGCCTTCAGCTTTCCATCAGCCGCCTTGACTGCCTGATCGTAGGTGAGGATGTCAGTTCCGTTGGCATCGAGGACATCGTCAGCCATCGCCAACTTGGCCAAGGGGCTTTTCTTGGTCCCGGCGTCCCAGGTACTTCACCGACCAGATGCCGGTTTGCACACTGGGCGCTTTCCGGTAAACTAGATATCGGCCCTCAGCCAGGGCCTCTTGGTGCCGCTTTCCGGGTTCCAAGGATTTTCTTTTGGTCTTTGAATCCAGGTCACTCATGCCCCCATAATAGGTCTTTCGTGTCACGTACGTGTCACAAATAGCCCCCAGCAGGGCGAAAACTCTGATAGACTCTGACAGCAAGTTCAACTGAATTCAAAGCACTTAACCTCCTTGAAAATCTCACAAATTCACCAAGTTTTCGTGGAATATTCGACTTATATGACCTTGCCAAGGTTGAAGTCGAGGGTTCAAATCCCTTCACCCGCTCCATCGATCCAAGGGCCTCTCACGAGGCCCTTTCGTTTTCATAAAGAGGCGAGCCGCCGGCGAGCGGGAGCGGGGTTAGGCGACCACCCAAGGGCCAACCCCCCGGCCGGACTTGTGATAAATTCATGTTTTGCAGAATTCAAATACAATCACAAAATGCCAGAAACCCTGGGGCGGATCCATGCCGATTCCGAATCTACCCTGTCCTCCCTTTCAGAAAATCCGGCGCTCACTGTCCCTGAAGCTCAGCCTTGCGGTCGCCATGGTGGTCCTGGTGACGGTGGGGCTGATGAGCCTCTATGCCTACCTCCAGGAACGGCGCAGCGCGACCCGGCGCGAACTCACCGGCCTCCAGGCCCTCTCCAAGGACCTGGCCACCCGGATCGACCTGTCGCTGGCCAGCGGCAGGGTCCTGGCGGCACATCTGGCGTGCACCCGGGACATCATGGACTACCTGGGCGGCAACGGGCATGCCGGCAAGGAGCAGCAGACGTGCCAGGACTGGCTGGACCTGCAGATCCGGCAGACCCCGGGGATCTCCTCGATCTTCATCCTCTCCCCCACTGGCGACTGCCTGGTCTCGACCAATAGGAAGTTCATAGGCCACCATTATGCCTTCCGGCCCTATTTCCAGGAGGCCATCGCGGGACACCTGTTCCTGTCCGACTGGAGTGTCGGGCTCATCGACCGGGTCCCCCATATCGATTCGAGCGCCCCCGTGCGGGTCCGGGGGAGGATCGCCGGCGTCCTGGTGACCGAGTTCCCGGTCGGGTCCTTCGAGCAGGCCATGCGTTCCGCGGGAGTCGACGGCCGGACCGCCACCATCATCAACCGGGACGGCATCGCCCTGGCGCACAGCAACCCCGCGTTCCAGTACCACGCCCTGCTGCCCCTGGACGCATCGGTCCTGGAGCGGCTGAATACCACGCGCCAGTTCATGGGCCGGGACATCCCCGTGGACCCCCTGTCCGCGGAACTGGCCCAAGCCTTCAGGAGGGCCCGGGAAACCTCGCAGCAGCAGAGCGTGACCTACCGGCTCGGGGACGCTTCCAAGATGGCCGTCCTCACGCCCCTGGTGGAGGAGGACTGGGTGGTCTCGATGGCCATCCCCCGGGACGAGATCCTGGCGCCCGTGCGCAGGGCCATGGAAAGGACCCTCCTGGTGGGGCTCGCCACCGCGCTGGCGGGCATTCTCGCGGCCTTCGTCCTGGGGCGCGAGCTGCTCGGTTCCATTTCCAAGCTTTCCATTGCGATGGTGCGGTTCGGCGCCGGGGACGGCAGCGCCAGCGCGCCGGTCCAGAACCAGGATGAAAGTGGGCAGCTGTCCCAGGCCTTCAACGACATGGCCGACTCGCTGCAGGCCCACCAGGAACGCCTGGAGAATGTCCAGGCTCAGAAAATGGAGAGTCTGGGCACCCTGGTGGCGGGGGTCGCGCACAACCTCAACAACGTTCTCGCCATCGCCCTGGGCACGGCATCCGTGCGCGAGGATCTCGCCGCCGAACCGGCGGACCGGGAAGCCTACCAGAGTATCGCCAAGGTCTGCAGGCGCGGCAGGGACGTCGTCAAGGCCCTGATCCACTTCGCCCAGCCGACCCTCGTCACCCAGGCCCCTTTTGAGCTGAACGCCATGGTCCAGGAAGTATGCGCCCTCCTGGAGAGCATCACCCGCAAGCGGATCGGGATCATCGGGTCGCTGAGCGGCGAGCCCTTGTGGATCAACGGGAATTCCGGAGACATCAATCACGTCCTGGTCAATCTCGGCGTCAACGCGCTGGACGCCCTGCCCGACGGAGGCACCCTGGCGATGCGCACGGCCGTCCTGGAAGGAAACCGGGCGGAGATCTCGGTCGAGGACAACGGCACCGGCATGACCCCCGAGGTCCTCGCCCACGTCATGGAACCCTTCTACACCACCAAGGAGGTGGGGAAGGGCACCGGACTGGGCTTGAGCATGACCTACGGCGTAGTCAAGGCGCACCGCGGCACCATCGAGATCACCAGCCAGCCCGGCCAGGGAACCCGGGTGAAGCTCCGGTTCCCCCGGATCCCGGCTCCCGGGCAAAGCGAGACCCGCACCGCGCCCGCGCCCTCCCTGGGATCCATGAAGCTGTTCCTGGTGGACGATGACGAGGACGTGAGGTTCCTGATGACCCGGATGCTCAAGAGGGCCGGAGTGCGCCAGGTGAAGACCTTCGCCGGAGGTGAAGAGGTCCTCGAGACCCTGCGCGCGGGGGACCTCCCCGACCTCGTCATCCTGGACCAGAACATGCCGGGGATGACCGGGGTCCAGACCAAGGAGCGCATCCGCGCCCTGCACCCGGAGATGCCGATCCTCATTTCATCGGGGCAACCGGATATCGAAGCCTGGGAAGCGTTCCGGCAACCCAGGGTCGCCGTCATCTCCAAGCCTTTCACCCTGGAGGAGATCCAGGCCAAGCTGGGGCAGTTCGCCGGGCTGGGCCCGGGGCCTTCCTAGGGGCAGGGGCCGACCTGGCATGTAATAATCGCCTATGGTTTCAACAGTTTGGCTAAATGGCGCAATTGACGATACGCCTTGCCAACTCTGCCAGAGCTGAACTCAATGATATCCTGGCTTTCATCGCCTTGGATAATCCTGGTGCAGACGGTGCTCCATGTCATGCGAACTGAGCAGGCGTTTCCTCCAAAAGGTTGGTAATCCTTTCCCGTCTGAAAGACCTTGAGGTCGAATCGAGGCCCATGTTGTTCAACTCGATCATTAAGACATTCCATCGATCGCTATCGCTGAAGCTGAGCTGCGCCGTCGCCCTGGTCGTCCTCCCGATCGTGGGAATCATGAGCATCGATGCGTACGTCCAGGGGCGGCGCGGCGCGGTGCGGCGAGAGCTTTCGGACCTCCAGTCCCTCTCCAAAGACCTGGCCGGCCGGATCGACCTGTCCCTTGCCAGCGGCAGGGATCTGGCCGCCCACCTGGCGAACACCCGGGACGCGATGGACTACCTGGGGCACGGCGGGCGCGCTGGGCAAGCCCAGAAGGCCTGCCAGGACTGGCTGGACCTCCAGCTTCGGCAGACTTCCGGGATCTCCTCCATCCTGATTCTTTCCCCCACGGGCGAGTGCCTGGCCTCGACCAATAGAGATTTCATTGGCCATGATTACCATTTCCGCCCTTATTTCCGGGAGGCCATGGCCGGGCGGGTCACCCTCTCCGACTGGAACGTCGGACTCGTTTTCCGGCTGCCGCACCTGGACGTCAGCGCTCCCGTTCGCCTGCACGGGAAGATCGCCGGCATCCTGGTGACCGAGTTCCCGGTGGACGCTGTCGAACAGGCCATCCGCGCCACCGGGGTCCACGGAAGGGCGGCGCTGCTGATCAACCGGTCCGGGGTCGTCCTTGCCCACAGCAACCCGGCCTTCCAGTACCACTCCCTGAAACCCCTGGACCCTCCGGTCCTGGCCGAAATCATGCAGACGCGCCAATTCATGGGCCGCGACCTCCCGGTGGATCCGCGGCTCGGGCCCCTGGCGGAAGGCTTCGAGCGGGTGCGGGAAACCTCCCGGCAGCAGACCGCCACCTTCCGGGAGAGCCGCTCCTTGACCATGGCCGCCCTCACCCCCTTGGTGGAGAAGGACTGGGTCATCGCGGTGGCCATCCCCCAGGACGAGATCCTCCTGCCCATCCGCAAGGCCATGGTCAGGACCCTCCTGGTCGGACTCTCCGCCATGCTCCTGGGGGCGCTCGCGGCCTTCGCCACGGGGCGCCTGCTGCTCGGGCCCATCTTCCGGCTTTCCGACGCCATGGGGCGCTTCGGGAGAGGGGACGGCGCGGCCCGGGCGCGGGTCACGGACCAGGATGAAAGGGGGCAACTGCCCCAGACCTTCATCACCATGGCCGACTCCCTCCAGGTCAACCAGGCGCGCCTGGCGCAGCGCACCCTGGAGTTGGAGCGGAGCGAAACGCAGTTCCGGTTGCTGTTCGAGAAGGCGCCCATGGGGATGGTCATCGCTGACCCGCATTCGGGCCGTTTCCTTTCCGTGAATCCCCGGATGGGCGAGATCCTCGGGTATGCTCCCGCAGAACTCCTGAAGTCCGATTTCCAGAGCATCACCCACCCGGATCACCTGGCGGAGGACCTGGTCTCGTTCAAGGCATTGGCCGCGGGCGACATCCCCGAGGTCGTCAAGGAGAAGCGCTACCTCGACCGCTCGGGCCGGACCGTGTGGGCGCGCCTGCGCATGGTCAGGCTTCCGGTCATCCCCGGCCACCCGCCAAGGATCCTTGCCCTGGTGGAGGACATCACCGAGCATCTGCAGGCGGGGGCGGCCCTGGCCCGGGAACGCCAGGCCCTGGAGGCGCAGGTCCAGAGCGCGCTCGTCGACCTGCGCCTGAAGGACCAGATGCTCGCCAGCCAGAACCGCCTGGCCGCCATGGGCGAGATGGTCAGCAACATCGCCCACCAGTGGCGGCAACCCCTGAACGCCCTCAGCCTGCTGCTGGCCAACCTCCGGGACGCCTTCCGCTTCGGCGACCTGGACAGCGCCGCCGTGGAGCGCACCTTCGCCCTGGGCGACGTTCTGATCCAGAGGATGTCATCCACCATCAGCGATTTCAGGAGCTTCCTGCGGCCCGGCAAGGCCAAGGCGGCCTTTTCCGCCGTCGACCAGGTGCGGGCCGCGGTGAGGTTGATGGAAGGGAGCCTGGTCGCGGCCGACATCCGGGTCCAGATCGATGCGGACGCGGATGTCCAGCTTTTCGGGTTCGAAAGCGAGGTACTGCCATGTGCTGCTGAACCTGCTGGCCAACGCGAGGGAAGCCATCCTCGACCGCCGGGTCCACCCCGGCCGGATCACCATCCGGGTATGGGCCGAGGCGGGCTTCGGCGGGCTGGCCATGGCCGACAACGGAGGGGGCATCCCGGACGAATGCCTGGACCGGATCTTCGAGCCCTATTTCTCCACCCGGGAGATGGGCACCGGGATCGGCCTGTACCTGTCCAAGCAGATCATCGAGAGCAGCATGGGCGGGCGGATCACGGCCGGCAACGGCCCCGATGGAGCGGAATTCACGGTGCTCGTTCCGGCTTCAGGCGTCGCCTTGTCCACGGTGACCGCGACGGGGGGCCATGCTTCCATCGGCTGAGCGCACGGGACGCTGGGAGTGTGTCCAAGTCAAGCGTCCGTGTCCCGACCCGACGCCCTGTTAAGCCGAGGCCAGCTCCACATCCACGACGTTGAGGGCCGGGAAATCCTCGCGGATGTCGTGGCCCAGGTCCCGGGCCATGTCGTCCTCCCGGTCGAAATGCCATAGGAGCTGGATCGCGCAGCCCTTTTCGGCGGCCTTGTTCAGCAGGTGGAAGATGCGGTGGAAGGCCTTGGCGCTGGCGCTGTTGTAGTAGGTGATATGCATTTCCACCCGGAGCAGGCTCAGCTTGCCGAGTTCGAGGACCGCATTGATCTTTTCCAGGATGGGCGCGTAGAACGACAGCACATGCTCCGGGTAGGACTCGCCGCGCATGCTGAGGAGCCCCTGGGACGGACTCAACCGCACCTCCGGGGTCAGAGTGGTCGCGGGGACATGAAGGTCTTCCATGGTCTTTCTCCTTCAGATAGTAGCTTTAAGAAACAAGAAGGCGTGGCCGTCCGCTTCCGGCGGGTCCGGGGAAAATACGTATTCCATGGGTGCACTGGAACTGGCGGCCATGGTCAGCAGCCCGAGGCCGGCCCCCTTGCTGTCGGGGTCGTCCCGGTCGGAGGCCAGCTGCTGGCGGTAGGCCTGGCGCACCTTCTCAGGCCCCATGGCCTTGACCGCATCCAGCCTCTGGCGCACCCGCGGGACCTGGTCGGCGGCCAGGTCGTTGCCGCACATCACCTCGAACCCATCGGCGCTGCGCGCGACGCAGAGCGCGCCGAACTTGGACGACTGCCCGTCGGCCGAGTTGCCCAGGGCGGCATAGTGCAGGATGTTCTGGGCCATCTCCATGAAGGTGGTGAACACCTTGCGGGCCTGGGCGCCGGTGGCGCCCTCCTCGTGGAGCCGGCGGCGCAGCAGGGCGCCGATGGAGGCGATGGTGCCTTCGTCCAGGTGCCCCGAATGGTAGAACACCACGCCGTTGTCGGCGGCGTGGGTGACGAACTGGTTGAACCGGTCGATTTCCATGGAACCCTCAGAGCCTGATCGCGAGCAGGGAGACGTCGTCGCGGCGCGGTTCCGCGCCCTGGTACGCGTTCAGGGCCGCGTAGGCGTGCTCGAGCCGGGTGCGCAGCGTGCCGCCCGCGGACCTGGCCCGGAAGGCCTCCCACAGGTGGCGCTTGCCGAAGGCGATGCGCCGGGGACCGCCGATCTGGTCGGTGATGCCGTCGCTGGTGCCCAGGAGGATCGTGCCCTTGGGGAAGCGCACGGCCTGGTTGGACCAGACCTGCTCGTCCGGCGTGCTGGAGTAGCCGACCCCGATGCGGTCGCCCTTGATCTCCTCCGGCTCGGCGGCATCTGCCTTGAACACCCAGAGGCTGTGGCGCGCGCCGGCGAAGACCCCTTCGCCGCTCTGCAGGTCCAGCCAGAGGCAGGTGGCATCCATGCCTTCGTCGGCGCCGGGCTTGCCGCCGGCCGCCCCGAAAGCCCCGCCGTCGTCCTTCTTGTGCGTCTGCCCGAGCTCCTCTTTCACCCGGCGGTTGACGTTCGCCAGCACCCGCCCGGGATCCCACGGGTCCGTCAGGTCCAGCGCCGAGCCGAAGAAGGAGGTCATCAGCATGGCCGTGAAGGCCCCGGGCACCCCGTGTCCGGTGCAGTCCATCAGCGCCAGGAAGAGGCCCTGGCGGCCGTCGCGGGTCAGCTTGCGGGCGAAGAAGGCGTCTCCGCCCACGTGGTCCCGGGGCTCCCAGAGGAGGTGCTGGTCGGCCAGCCCCGCCGACTGGAGCTGTCCCAGCGAGGTGGCCAGGAGCGCGCCCTGGATCAGCTGCGCGTAGGAGATGGATTCGTGGATCACCCGGTTGCGCTCCGCTTCCAGCTCGCCCAGGGCCCGCAGCAGATCGAGGCCGGTGCCCAGGCCGCAGAACTGGCCTTGGCGCGTGACCATGAATCCGTCCTGCAGCACCTTGGCCCCGGCTTCCACCGCCAGCTGGCCCAGCTCGGAGACGGGCAGGCCCGCGTCCACGACCAGGGGCCGCTTGTCCATGAAGGCGATGCAGCTCTTGCGCTCGTAGACTTCGCGGTGGAAGGGCATGGAAAACCCGGTCAGGAAGATGCCCCGGTTGATGATGCCGATGGGCACCCCGTCTTCCACCACGGGCAGGGAGGCCAGTTCGGGGTGGTCCTTGAAGAAGAGGATCACGTCCTTGTTGGTGTTGGCAGGCGAAACGGACCCCGCGGCGATGGCCAGGTCCGCGGCGACGCGGGGGGCCGCCTTCGGCCCGGGCTCTTCCATCGATGTCTTCGGTTCCTGCAGCGCAGCGGTGGCGATCATGCAACCCTCCGCCAACCAGTTTCCACTTCGGTGTGACATCCCGGTTTCCTGGGGTTGAATTCTCAGGACCGCTCCTTCCGGCCGTGCACACGGTTGCGCCCGGAGTGCTTGGCGCCGTAGAGATGGAGGTCCGCGCGCGCCATCATGGACTCGAAGGTCTCCCCCTCCTGGATCTGGGCGACGCCGATGCTCACCGTGACCTGGAAGGTGCCCTGGGGGGCGTTCATGGCGCAATCCTCCACGGTGGCGCGCATGCGCTCCGCCACCTCGCAGGCGTCGGCCAGGGCGGTCTCCGGCAGCAGCACGGCGAATTCCTCGCCGCCGATACGGCCGAGCGTGTCCATCGCCCGCAGGCAGGTGCTGCAGGCCTGGACGAAACGCACCAGGGTCTCATCGCCGATCCCGTGACCATGGGTATCGTTGACCTTCTTGAAATGGTCGATGTCCAGGGCCAGCAGGCTCAGGCCGCGCCGGTTGCGGGCCTCCCGCAGGTATTCGTAATCGCCCAGCTCCAGGAAGCGGCGGCGGTTGTACACGCCCGTCAGGGGATCCGTGGTGGCCAGGATGCGCAGCTCCACCTCCAGGACCTTCCGGGTCTCGACCTCATGCGCCAGGTCCGTATTGAGGATGCGCAGGTGCCGGGCCTGCTCCTCCAGCAGCATCGACTTCTCCCTGAGCTCCCTGCTGACCGCGCGCAGCTGCTCCTGCTGCCGGTCGCCGGTGCGCATCAGCCGCTTCTGCTCCCGCGCGCTCTGCTGGAAGGCCCGGATCAGGTCGTGGGCAATGGCGCGCACCCCTGCCACATCGTCGGGGGATTCCGCGAGGAAACGCGCCGCCCGCTGCAGGACCCCGGCTTCGTGGTCAAACAGGTCGAAGTCCGGTTCAGATCTCAACAAGCTGGAAGTGGACATGCTGGAGCTCCGTGGAAAAGTCCTCGCCGAATTCGCGCATCACTTCGTCATCCTTCTGGAAGCACCATTTGAGTTCCACCCGGGCCCCCCTGCGCACGGCGTTCTCCAGGATCTGGATCATGTTCATCAGCGCCTTGGCGCTGCTGGTGTTGAAGTATTCGAGCCGGAATTCGACCTGCAGCTCCTGCCCCCGGATGGTTTCGCAGTAGGCCGTCAGCTGCTTCAGGAGGGGCCCGAAAAAGGCCGCCGCATCCTCCGGATAGGCCTCGCCCCGCAGGCTCAGGCGGTGTTCGCTGAAGCGGAAATCCACCTCCGGCGAACGCTCCATGGCGGGGATGAAGGTGTCTTCCATGCGAAACCCTCCTGTCAGATGAAAACCTTCATGCAATAGAACAAGTTGTCCTCGTCTATTTCCATGAAGTCGTATTGGATCGGCTCGCTCGCCCGGCGCGCGATCTCGATCAGGCCCAGGCTCGCGCCCATGCTGGACGGGTCGGCCGTGTCCTTGATCTTTTCCAGGTAGAAGGCCTTAATGCCCGCGGCGTCCAGGTTCCGGATCTTCTCCAGGCGGGCTTCCAGCGGGATGGCGTCCTGGCGGCGCATGACGTTCCCGCACACCACGAAGAAGCGCCCGGCCTCGCAGCCCACCGTGATCACGCCGGAACTGAGGCGGTCCACCTCCTGGCCGGCCTTGGCCAGGGTGTCGGCGGAGTAGCGGATGATGTTCTGGGCCTGCTCCACAAAAACGGAAAACACCCGCTTCATGGTGCAGAGGTTGGTTTCATCCTGGGACATCTTGCGCTTGAGGGCGTCGCCCAGGGCGAAGAGGATGCCTTCCGAAATGAACCCGTTAAATGAAAAAATTATTCCTTGCTGGTTGCTTTCGAGTTTCATCCGGTGGTGGTCGGCTGCAAGCATGGGGGGGATCTCCACGTAGGTGCGAACAGATCGGTGGGGGCAATCTGCCCGCCGGCCAGAATGATTCATGAAACAGCCCCTCAGCATGGCCAGTTTCCTTTGGAGTGGAAAGCAAGGTACTGTGCTTAAAGGATATGGCCCATGGATGACGGTGTGGTTCCACGGTTGTAACTTCCGTCCCTCCGGAACATTTTGCCCACATCCGGTAAAAGACCGAGCCCATCTGGTCCAGTGGCGGAAATTCACAATAAAGACACACACCATCATCCAGATCTTCATTTCAAATTAAACCTGGATGAGAAGATGGGCAGTAGGCCTTTCTCGCCGCGGTCCCAGTGGATCTGCGCCCAACTCCATGGTGATATGTGATCAACAGCATGAGTATCGGTAAAAGGTTGATGTTGGGTTTTGGTTTGGCCGGTGCCGCGATGGCTACAGCTGCAATAATGGTTCTTTTCAGCTACCTTTCTTTGAATTCGGCCATGAAGAATGCCGAAATCCAGACCCGGAACTCCGGCACCGGCGGGGAGATCGCCCGGCGCATGGACGAAAGCGCGCGGGAAGTGGGCCAGAACGCCGCCGCGACCCAGCAGCTTTCGGCGACGGTGCAGGAGATCGGCAGGACCGCTTCCAGGCTGAACCGGGTGTCGGAAAACATGGCCCTGGCGGTGGCCCGCTTCCAGGTTTAATTGAAGCAACCCGAATCGTTACCCAGATGTTACGGCCCCGTCCAGTCGGATGGCGAACCGCCGCCGATGATAATCTCATGGCATCACCGTTGGGGTGCGAAGCGAGCGGTCCCGGAGGCCAGGTGGACGTGGCCACCCTGGTGGACCATCGGGAATCCGTCCAGACCGGGCAGACCGTCGACCAGATCTACCGCGTCCTGCGGGACCAGCCGCATGCCTTCGTGGCGGTGGTGGACCGGGGGATCTACAAGGGGCTGGTCTCCCGGGGGCACCTGGGCATCCTGCTCGGCACCCGGTTCGGGTTCGCCCTGCACAGCGGGCACCTGATCCAGGAGCACCTGCTGCCCGACTGCCTGATCGCGGCTCCCTCCATGCTGCTGCTGGACCTGCTCGAGCGGGCCCTCAGCCGGAGCGGCGAGACCTTCTACCAGGATGTGCCCCTGGTGGACGAGTCCGGGCGCTACCTCGGCATCATCACGGTCCCGTCCCTGGTCCGGGCCCAGTCGGCCCTGATCGCCGGGCAGTTCAAGCTGGCCCAGGCCCAGCAGGGGGAACTGCTGGAGAAGAACCAGGACCTCTTCCGCAGCCTGCACCAGCTCCGGCAGTCCCAGGGAAGCTACGAGACCCTGTTCCAGAACAGCCCCCTGGCGGTGGCCCTCCTGCATTCCGACGGCAGGATCGCCACCCACAACGAAAAGCTCCAGACCATGCTCGGAGCCAGGGCCAGCGGAGACGAACTGCCCAACCTCGCCCAGCTGATGCCGCCCGAGCAGCGCCAGACCTTCCTGGAACTCCTGCGCCTGCTCGAATCCGGCACCCCTCCGCCCGGCACCCAGGCGGATGAATTCAACCTGCGCCTTCCCTCAGGCGCCGAGCGCCTGTTCAAGTTCCACACCTCCCTGGTGCGCGAGACCGGGCAGATCTGCACGATCCTCCAGGACATCACCGAGCGCAGGACGGTCGAGCGGCGGATGGCCCTCAGCGACAAGACCGCCCTGTTCGAATCCCTGGCCGGGGGGATCGCCCACGAGCTGAACAACACGCTCTCGCCGGTGCTGGGCTATGCCGAGCTGCTCGGAATGAGGCTGCAGCCCACGGGCGACCAGGGCGTGCTGCAGTCCTACTGCGCGGCGATCACCAAGAGCGCCCAGGAATCCGTGCGGATCATCCGCCAGCTGCTCCAGCTGTCCCGGCCCGCGACCTCGGAGTTCCGCCGGGTCGACCTGTCCGCGGTCCTGGACGAGGCGGTCTCGATCATGCGCTTCCGGCTGCGCGCTTCGGGGGCGCAGCTGACCCTCGACGTCCCCGAAGGCGGGGTGGGCATCGTGGCCGACGCCGGCCAGATCAAGCAGGTGCTGATCAATCTCATGATCAACGCCATCGACGCGATGGAGCACACCACCCGGAAGGACCTGGCGGTGCGGGTGGCCGTGCAGGGCGCCTCGGTCGAACTGTCGGTGACGGACACCGGCCACGGCATCGCTCCCGAAAAGCTCAACCGGATCTTCGACCCCTTCTACACCACCAAGTCGGCCGAACGGGGCACCGGCCTGGGGCTCAGCGTGTGCCTGGGGATCGTCGGCCAGCACAAGGGCGAGATGTCGGTGGAAAGCACCCCCGGCGCGGGCACCGTGTTCAGGGTCCAGCTCCCGCTCGCCGGCGCGGGGGTGCCCCTGGAGCCGGAGGCGCCCGCGGAGGCGGCCCCGGCCCCGGCCCCGCTCGCGCCGCGCCTGAACGTGCTGGTGATCGATGACGAGGAGTACATCACCAGCCTGGTGCAGGAGCTGCTCCGGATCCGGCTGGGCTGGCGGGTGGAGCAGGTCCACGACGGGCGCGAGGCCATCCAGCGCCTGGAACGCGCCCACTTCGACCTGGTGATCACCGACCTGCGCATGCCGGGCCTGGACGGGTTCGCCATCCTCGGCTGGATCAGGGATTTCTGCCCGGCCCTGCTGGCCAAGGTGCTGGTGATCACCGGGGACAGCGGCAGCCTGGCCCAGGACCGGGATCTCCAGGCCCTGGGCGTGCCGGCGCTCAGGAAGCCCTTCACCTCGGAAGAGCTGGTGAGCCACTGTCGGGAGCTGGTGGCTACCGGACCTTGGCGAGGTTGATGCCGGCGAGGCAAGCCCGTAACATTCGCGGCACCGCCCGGACACCCGGGCTTCACGCCGGCCGGGGATCATTCCGCCATGTGGCGCCGCTTTTTCGCTTTCGCACTGAGGCTGTTCGGGCGGGGTCACTGGACCCCCTTCCTGCGCGCCCTGGCCAACCAGGGGCGCCCGGCGCCGGTGTTCTTCCCGCCGGAACTGGTGGACCAGGGGCTGACCATCGCCCTCACCGGGTTCAGCAACACCTTCGCCTTCCAGGCCCATCCGTCCTGGGCGCTGCCCTGGTGGGCGGAGCAGCAGGTGCGCCCGGAATCGGCCTCCTTCATCCCCTCCGGGGTGAACGTCCTCACCCTGAACCTGACCCACCGGAACTGGGCCGCCCTGGGCCTGGCCGGCATGCCGTGGAAAGCCATGGTGGATCCCTGCGGCATGCTCACGCCCAAGGCCTACGGCCATTCCTGGATGCCCGCCCTGGCGGTGGCGGGGCGCACCTTCGTCCCCTCCCTGCTCGGCGCCGGGCAGGTGGAGCAGGGGCTCGCCGACGGCTGGCAGAACCGGGTGGTCACCGCCTACCGGGTCGTCGAAGGGCTCGCCTGGACCAGCGAGGCCATGGCCCTGCGCCACGGCGGCGCGGACTGGGTGCGCTGGACCCACACCCTGGCCTGGGCCGGGCCCGAGCCCGCTGGACCTGGCGTTCACCCTGGGCCTGCGCCCGTACAACGCGCTTTCCCTGGGCCCGGTCTTCCGCAGCCGGCTGCGGACCCGGTTCTGGAGCGTCAACCGCCAGGCCGCCCTGCTCCTTCCGGAGGCGCCGGATGCAGCCGGGTTCGGCAAGGACCGGGAGGACCCGATCCTGCAGCCGCCGCCCGTCGCGGCGCAGCACGGCCACGCCCGGAACGGCTGGCTGGCCGGGGCGGCCCGGTGGAACCTGCGCCTGGAGCCGGGCCAGGCCTGGCGGCTCGAGACCTTCGCGCTGATCCCGGGCCACGACCGCCGCCTGCGCTGGCGGAGCCTGGACGTGGCGGGCCTGGGGGCGTCGGCCGAGGCCCAGGCCGCCGCCTGGGAGGCGCTCGAGCCGCCCCTGGGGCTGCGCATGGCCGACCCGGACCTCGCCACCCTGGTGCAGGCCCTGGCCCACCGCCTGCCGGTCTTCGACAACGGCAGCCACTTCGCCCCGGGCGCCTTCTTCTACAACCACCACTGGATCCGGGACAGCGCCTTCCTGGCCCTGGCCCACGACCTCTGGGGCCTGCACGGCGCGGTCGCCGGAAAGGAGCCCGCCTGGATGCGCACCCGCACCCGCGGCGGGGATTTCCGCTCCCATTCGGGCGAGTGGGACGGCACCGGGCAGACCCTCTTCGTCTGGGCCACCCACGCCCTCACGACGGGAACCCCCGGCGTCCTGGCGCGCCACTGGCGCGGCCTGGGGCAGGGCGCCCGCTGGATCGCCCGGATCCGGCGCCGGGAGCGGGACCCCGCCTCCCCGCGCTTCGGCCTGCTGCCGGCGGGGCTGTCGGCAGAGCATTTCGGCCCCAACGACCATTACCTCTGGGACAACTTCTGGAGCCTCGCGGGCATGGACCGCCTGCGCCTGGCCCTGACCCTGTGGGCCGAGGCCCCCCCGGGGGCGCGCCGCCTGGCGGAGTGGCTGGCCCCCGAAGCGAAGGCCTACCGCACCGACCTGCGCGCCCATATCGACCGGCTCACCGCCCGCCATGACGGCCTCCTGCCCTCGTCGCCCTACCGCCAGCCCGACGCGGCCTGCATCGGCACGCTCGCCGCCCTGGGTCCCCTGGACCTGGACCTGGGGCCCGCGACCGCCCCCTGGGCCCGGGCCAACGTGGCCTTCCTGCTGGAGCACTGGGTGCGTGACGGCCTCTTCTACCAGCCCATCATCCACACCGGAGGCAACGCCTACCTGACCGCCCAGCTGGCCCGGGCCATGCAGTGCCTGGGCGACGCGCGCTGGCTGGACCTGCTGGCGGGGATCCTGGCCCACGCCAGCCCCGCCTGGACCTGGCCGGAAGCCATCCACCCGCACACCGGCGGCGGCTGCATGGGCGACGGGGACCACGGCTGGCCCTGCGCCGAAGTGCTGTCCCTGGTGCGCCAGGCCCTGGTCCGGGAGCAGGCCGGGCGCATCCTCCTGCTGCCCAATGCGCCCGAAGGATGGTGGACCGGAGGCCCCCTGGCCCTGCGCGACGCCCCGACTCCGGGCGGCAGCCTCAGCTTCAGCCTGGCGCCCGGAGGCGGCGGCCAGCTCCTGACCTGGGAGCGCAGCCGCACCGCCTGCCAGGCGCCCTGGCCCCTGATGCTCGCGCTGCCGGAAGGCTGGCGCGCCGACGGCGGCACTCCGGGCGAAACCCCATGGGGCGGCCCGGGCCTGTGGCTGCCCGAGCGGGGCAGCCTGACCCTGGTGCGCGGGCAGGCGTAGCCTTGTCACCCGGCCGTCACGGCCAGGAGACACCCGGCTGCCAGCGTGGACCGGTGCCAGAGCCCTCCACCGCCCCCCCGCCGTCCTTCCGCAGCACGGTCCACCAGCAGCTCCAGGACCTGCTCGACGGGTGCGCGCCGGCCTTCCCGGAGGCGGAGCGCCTGCGCATCGACCTGCACTGCCACGACCGCCATTCCGATGTGACCGACGAACTGTGGGGGCGCATCCTGCGCACTGCCCGAATCCTGGCTGGAGCCGCGCAGGATGCACAAGACCCTGCGCCAGCGCGGCTCGACCGCCTGGACCGTCACCAACCACAACAACGCCCGCTCCTGCTGGGAGCTGCGGGAGCAGGGGGTGGACACCCTCAGCGCGGCGGAGTGGACCTGCGTCTTCCCCGAATACGATGTGTCGATCCACGTCCTGGTCTACGGCTTCACCCCCGAACAGGAGCCCGAACTGGAGCGCCGGCGCCGGAACGTCTACGAGTTCCTCCGCTACTGCCGGAAGGCCGACCTGCCCGTGGTGCAGCCGCACCCGCTCTACTTCTACGCCCGGGAGCGCATGCCGCCCCGGGAGATCTTCGAGAAGTTCGCCCTCCTGTTCGAGCGTTTCGAAGTCTGCAACGGCCAGCGGGACGGCCTGGCAGAACCTGCTGGCCTGGCAATGGGTCCGTTCCCTGGACCGGGAGCGGCTCGAGGGCTACGCGCGCAAGCACGGGCTCGACCCCTTGGCGTTCTGCGCCGACCCCTGGAACAAGGCGCTCGCCGGGGGCTCGGACGACCACATGGGCTTCCTGGTCGGGCATGACCGGCACCTGGCTGCGGGTGCCTGGCCTGGAGCCGCGCCTGGAGGCGGGGGCGCAGCCCGTCGGAACTGGCGCTGGAGGCCCTGCGGGCCAAGCGCATGCTGCCCTTCGGGCGCCCCGCAGGCCCAGGAGAACCTCACCGCCGCGATCCTCGACTTCTTCGCCCAGACCGCGATCCATTTCGAGGACCCCGGGCTGCTGCGGGTCCTGCTGCACAAGGGCGAACGCCTCCGACAAGCTGTGGTGCCTGGGCATCGCCAACGGACTGGCCGAACTGCGTCGCCACCGCTACACCCTGCGCTTCCTCAAGGCATGGCACGAATGCCTGCAGGGCGAAAAGCCCGGGCTCATGCTGCGGGCGACGGTCAACAAGGACTTCCGTCCTTTCCTGGGCCACCTCGAGCGCATCGCCAAGGTCCGGCGCAAGCACCCCGAAGCCATGCCTGAGACCCTGGAGCAGATCCTGCCGGAGATGTTCCGCGGCATGCATGCGCCTGATGCTGAAGCGGGCGCGCAAGGGCCTGGTCCCCATCGCCGGGCACTGGGAGGCGCAAGGGGGCGGGCGCAAGCTCAAGTTCGACGACTGGGTGGACCACCTGGAAGTCCCCAGCCATTTCCGCATGCTGCTGGGCCTGGAGAAGCTGGCCAAGCCGCGCAGTCCATGAGCGCGCTCCAGGTTTCCTCCCTCCTGGACGACCTCACCTTCCCGAGCCTCATGGCGACGCTGCTGGCGGGCGCCACGGCCGTCGCCACCCACACCCTGCACGGCGGCCGGGAGCTGCTGAACGACCTGGCCGGCGCCTGCGGCGGCACCGCCCATCCCCGGCGGGTGCTCTGGCTCACGGACACCTTCTTCGACGCCAACGGCGTCTCCAGCGCCCTGCAGTCCGTGCTGGCCGAAGTGCGCAGGCGCGACCTGCCGGTGGACTTCCTCATCTGCCACGGCGAGCAGGAGCCGGAGGACCACCTGCGGGTGGTCCGCCCCCTGGAGTCCTTCACCCTGCCCGGGTTTCGGCGAGCAGGCCTACCTCATCCCGGACCTGCTGGAGGTGCTGCGCCTGGTCCAGGACGGCGGCTACGACCGCCTGATCGTCTCCACCGAAGGCGCCATGGGCTGGGTGGGGCTGTTCCTCAAGCACGCGCTGCAGATCCAGGCGCATTTCTTCGTGCACACCGACTGGCTGGTGTACCTGGAGCACAACTCCGGCCTCGACCAGCGCGGCCTGGACCGGGTGCGCCGGCTGCTGCGCTGGTTCTACCGCCAGTGGGACGGCCTGTTCGTGCTCAACCGCCAGCACCGCGAGTGGCTGGCCGGGGCGACCATGGAGATCCCGCCGGAGCGCCTGCACCTCACGGCCCATTGGGCGGCTCCGGAGTACCACCCCGGGCGCGGCGCCCGGGCAGAAGCTGCCGGGCCTGGCCGTCGGCCAGCCCATCCTGCTGTTCGCCGGCCGCCTTTCCGAGGAGAAGGGCGTGCTGGAGGTGGTCGAGGCCTGGAAACGGATCAGGTCCCGGGTGCCCGGGGTCGCAGCTGGTCTTCGCCGGCCGGGGGCCGGCCGAGGCCAGGCTGCGCGCGCTGGCGCCCGAGGCCCGCTTCACCGGCTGGGTGGACCGCGAGACCCTGGCCGGCTGGTTCCGGGCCAGCACCCTGCTCATCTTCCCCTCCCGCTTCGACACCTTCGGCTGCGCGGTGCTGGAGGCGCTGAGCTGCGGCCTGCCGGTGGCCTGCTACCCGGTCAAGGGCCCCGCCGACCTGGTGGAGGATGGGGTCAACGGCCTGGTCTGCCAGGACCCGGCGGACATGGCGGAGCGCATCGTCGGCCACCTGGCGGCCCCGGCCAAGCGCCGCGAGGCCTTCCAGCACCACGCCCTGGGCACCGCCCTGCGCTACCAGGCCGAGGACATCATGGACCGGCTGCTGGCGGATGTGGGAATGGCCTGGACGGAAGAGGGTTGGGAAATTCCGGCTTATTAGTCGCTGCGGCTCGGTTGAAGCCTTTATACCCTATGAATTTTATTGTGTCTCCGGCGGATTCCGCCATAATCCAGGCCAGCCCTGATCTCACTATTCATAAGTTGGCATCCTGCCTCATTCCGCAGGAGGGACATGCTGGTCGGAACCTCCTATCGAACCAAGCTCCTGATCTGGATCCTGCCCGTCCTGGTGCTGGGGCTGGCGGCCCAGAGCTTCAGTTCCTACTGGCAGGTCCACCACGCGGTCGAAACCGAGCTGACCCGGGCCGCCCTCGATTCCACCAGCAGCAGCGCCGACACCATCGGGCATTGGCTCAGCACCCTGCTGATCGAACCCGAGACGATCGCGGCGACCCCGGCCGCCCAGGCGATCAACCGGGACTTCCGGCCGATCGACGACCAGAACGTGCTCCGCTACAAGCTGCTGCACAGCAAATACGCCGACATGTTCCTGGACGTCTACGCCGCCAACGCCCGGGGAAGGTACCACACCGTTCAATACATGAATGATGAATTCGAATTCTTCGAGGGGGATATCGCCGACCGCCCCTATTTCCGTTCGATCATGGCCGGCGGCCCGGCGCAGTTCACCCAGCCGCTGGTCTCCCGCACCACCGGAAAGCCCACCATCTTCGTCGTGGCGCCCATCCGGGACGAGCGGGGAGAGCCCCAGGGCCTGATCGGCGCGGGGATTTCCCTCGACTATGTGAAGAAAGTGGCGGAGAGCCTGACGGCGGGGCGGAGCGGCTACGGATTCATCATCTCCAGGGACGGCACCTTCATTTCGCACCCCGACCGCGACCTGGTGATGAAGAAGCGCATCCTGGACCTCAAGGATCCCGGCGTGGTCGCCCTGGGCCAGCGGATGCTGGCGGGCGGTTCCGGTTCCTTCCGCTATGTCTATGACGGCGAGGAGAAGATCGCCTTCTACAAGCCGATCCCCGTCGCCGGTTGGTCGGTCGCCACAACCATGCCGACGCGGGAACTGTTCGCCCCGGCCACCCGTGCGCTGGAGGGCTTCATCCTGATCACCACGATCAGCACCGTGCTGGCCGCCCTGATCATCATTCTGGCGGCCCGGCGCATGACCGAGCCGCTGCTCAGGTTGTCCCGGCACGCCGCCCGGATCGGCGCCGGCCTGACGGCGCTGCCGCCCGAGGACCTGCGCTCCGGCGACGAGATCGGCACCCTGGCCGCCGCCCTGAACAGCACCGCCCTGAGGCTGCATACCACCCTGGAGACCCTCAGCACCAGCGAGCGCAAGTACCGTTCCCTGGTGGACAACCTGAGCGCCGGCATCTTCCGCAGCCGGCCCGAGCCCCCGTGCCGGTTCGACCAGGTCAACCCGGCGATGCTGACCCTCTTCGGCCCTGCCGAAGGGTTCCAGGGCCTGGCCCTGCGCGACCTGTTCCAGCACCCCGAGCAGTGGCGGGACTACCTGGACCGGATCGCTTCGAAAGGCGCGGTGGCCACCATGGAGACGGCCATGCGCCGCCTGGACGGCACGGTCATCTGGTGCCAGGTGAGCGCCAGCGCCCAGATCGGCCCCGAGGGGCAGGTGGCGTGGATCGACGGGGTCATCGAGGACGTTTCGGAAGGGAAGCGGCTGCAGGACCAATTGCGCCATTCCCAGAAGATGGAGGCCATCGGCACCCTGGCCGGCGGCATCGCCCATGATTTCAACAACCTGCTCACCGCGATCATCGGCTACGGCACCCTCGCCCGGGACCTGGGCGCCCCGGGCAGCCAGGCGCGCGACTGCGCCCAGAAGATCCTCGCGGCGGCAGAGCAGGCCGCCGAGTTGACCCACGATCTCCTGGCCATGAGCCGCAAGGAGGCCGTGAACCTGCAACCGGTCGACCTGAACGCGATCGTGGAGAAGATCGAGCAGCTCATGACCCGGATCATGGGCGCGGATATCGAATTCCGCACCTCCTATGCGGAGGGTGAGCTCATGGTCCTGGGGGACAGCAGCCAACTGGAGCAGGTCCTGATGAACCTGGTGGCCAATGCCCGGGATGCCATGCCGAAAGGCGGACGGTTGACCATCGCCACCTCGGTGGCCGAGGTCGCGGCGGGGGAGACCTTCCTGTCCATCAACCCGGGGAAGTACGCGCGGGTCTCGGTGTCCGACACGGGCCAGGGCATGGACGAGGCCACCCGGCAGAGGATCTTCGAACCCTTCTTCACCACCAAGGAGGCCGGCAAGGGGACCGGCCTCGGGCTGTCCATCGCCTACGGCACCATCAAGCAGCACAACGGCGAGATCAGCGTCAGCAGCGAGCCGGGCGTGGGCACCACCTTCAAGGTCTACCTGAAGTGCCTGGCAGCGGGTGAAAAATTGAGCTCATGCCCTGGCGCGCATACGCCGATACTGAGGGAACCGCTGGAGTGCACGATCGATGTCGCAGGAGCTGAGGTCCGAGGATCTGATCGTCACTGAAAAGGACGGTACGACCCGGATCAACCATGAATTACTGGAATCGTACGGATTGTTCAACATCCCCACCTCCCTGATGCGCAGCACGCTGCTCGTGTACTACAACAACGCGGCGCGCCAGAGCGCGACGGCGGCCGCCGCCGTGCGCACTTTCATCAAGCTGGCCAGCACCATCAACCGGTTTCCCAAGCAGGTGATCGTCAATTTCACCCGCGGCGCGGCCTACCGGCGCAACATGCGCATGCTAAGGCGCTTCAGCCGCTGATTCGAGCTGGGCGAGCCAGGGCGCGCGCTGGGCGTCAGGCACGAAGCTGGCCACGAGGCTGTTGCGGGCGAGGGTCGCCAGGTCGCCGCGGGTGAGCCCGAGGGCGAGTGCCGTCTCCAGGTAGTTCTGGCCCAGGTAGCCGCCGAAATAGGCGGGATCGTCGGAGTTGACGGTGACGCAGAGGCCGCGGTCCAGCATCGCCTTGAGGTTGTGCCCGGCCAGGTCCTCGAAGACCCGCAGCTTGATGTTGGAGAAGGGGCAGACCGTGAGGGGCACCCGCTCCCGCACCAGGCGCGCCACCAGGTCCGGATCCTCCATGGCCCGCACGCCGTGGTCGATGCGCTCGGCCTCCAGCAGGTCGAGCGCCTCGCGGATGTAGGACGGCGGGCCCCTCCTCGCCGGCGTGGGCGACCACGCGCAGGCCCAGGCGCCGGCATTCCCGAACACGCGCTGGAACTTCGACGGCGGGTGGCCCAGTTCCGAAGAGTCCAGCCCCACCCCGTGGATCCGCGCCAGGTGCGGCCGGGCCTGCTCCAGGGTGGCGAAGGCGTCGGCCTCGGGGAGGTGGCGCAGGAAGCACAGGATCAGCCGGGAGCTGACGCCCAGTGCCCAGGGCTTCCCGCGCCGCGCGCTCCAGGCCGTCCAGCACGGTCTCCAAGGCCGACCCCGCGCGCGGTGTGGGTCTGCGGGTCGAAGAACAGCTCCGCGTGCACGACCCCGTCGGCCTTGGCGCGGCGGAAATAGGCCATGGCCAGTTCGTAGAAGTCGCGCTCGACCCGCAGCGCCGCGGCGCCCGCGTAGTAGATGTCCAGGAAGGACTGCAGGTCGCTGAAGGCGTAGGCCGCCCGGGTCTGGGCCACGCTGGCGTAGGGCAGGGGCACGCCGTTGCGCCGGGCCAGCTCGAACATCATCTCGGGTTCCAGGGAGCCCTCGATGTGCAGGTGCAGCTCCGCCTTGGGCAGGCGGTGGATGTATTCCTTCAGGTCCATGGCGGCTCCTTCCCGGTTGACCAAGGCTTGCCGGGATTGCTGAGACGATTCTGCCACGAAAGGCGCAACATGTTCTTGCGTACTGCGACTCTTTGGGGAATGCTCTTGGAATAATCGCGTTCATTCCTTTGGTTTGGAGTTGATCATGCTTCTCCCCCAGCTGGACGGCATCGACCTCCACATCCTCCGGATCCTCCAGTCGGAGGGGCGGTTGTCCAACGCCGAACTGGCCGACCGGGTGGGCCTTTCGCCCACCCCCTGCTTGCGCCGGGTGCGGCGGATGGAGCAGGAGGGCATCATCCTCGGCTACCGGGCCGAACTGGACCGGAGCAGGATCGGCCTGGGCCTGACCGTGCTCGTGGACATGAAGGTGGACGGCAACCGGGGCGAGAACCTCGCGCGCATCCAGGAGCGCCTCAAGACCATGCCGGAAGTGCTGTCCTGCCACCTGGTGGCCGGGGAGTTCGACCTGATGCTCGAAGTGACCGTGCCTGAACTGGCCGCGTACGAGCGCTTCCTGCTCGACAACCTGATGCAGCTTCAGATGATCAAGGACATCCGCAGCCACGTGGTGATCCGCACCGTCACCGACCGGGTGCCGCTGCCGCTGGGGCACCTGGAACCAGGCTAGAAGGCTAATGCCCGTGGTGGTGGGTGTTGCCGTCGATGGACAGCCATATGAAGAATCCCAGCACGGCGATGGCGGCCAGTTCCATCAGCAGGAAGCTCCAGTGGACGCCCGCCTGCCGGAAGTTTTTGGCGAGAATCTGGTCCCAGGTGACCCAACTGGCCACCAAAGGCGGAGCGCCGATGAAACTCCAACGCGGCTGCCCGTTCCCCAGCCGGAACGGAGGGAAGATGAGGGCCGTGAGCAGGAGCAGCCCTGTGATTCCGAGAATGATTCTGGATATTTTGTCCATGGCGCGAGCCTTTGATGATCGTCCGTCCGTCCGCACCTGGTGGGCGTCGAGCGCAGCCACCTGGAACCTTTACTTAAAGATAGATTTTCCTGACACCTACGCTAAAAATATTTAATTAAATGACCGGGGACCGCATTTTTATTTTCAGCCACCCCGAGGGGACCCTTGACCCGCCCGGACCGGGAACGATACTTCTATCGTTTCAGCCGGCGCAGCGGCATGGACCGCAGACATGGGCCCCCAATCCCGGGGGCCTTCTGCTGTCCCGGGCCCGGCTGGGCGGTACGGGCGGCCGCCGGCAGCGCGGCGGGGTTTGCATCCCGCGGGGGTAGTAGTTATAGTGGTCCTTGCGAGTCATCTTGAGGTGCACCTCGGGGCAGCTTGTTCTTTAGTATCCCGGCGACGTAGCCAAGTGGTAAGGCCGCAGACTGCAAATCTGCCATTCATCGGTTCGATTCCGATCGTCGCCTCCAATAGAATCAAGCAAATACGCCCCGAGAACTCGGGGCGTATTTTTGTCATGATCACATTGTGATCACACCTCATGCAGCCTGCTCCCAGGCAGGGCAGGGGGGACGGTTAGGGATGAGTCCAGGTTGACTGCCCAGCATTGGTCACTTACGGCTTAGGAGCCCTGCCCAGGATTTTGTCATCCCGTTCGCTGATCGCCTTCTCCTTCGCACCTTCGGCTAATTCCATGTAAAGCGCAGAGGTGGTGACGTCCTTGTGCCGGCCAAGTTCCTGAAGCGTCTTGAGTGATACTTGATTCTCGGCCAGCTGGGTCACGAAGCTGGCGCGCATCCTATGGGGTGTGAGGCCAGCAATTCCGGCAATCTCCCCAGCGATCCTGATGGTCTTCGCGGTGATGGCTTGAGAGTAGGGTAAACCCTTTCGGTTGGGGATGATGAGTCCTTGGATCTGGCTCCCTGGGTTTCCTGGGTTCACTGCCTCGAGGTAATCGGAAACCCATTGGGGAAGAGGCAGCGGTGTCGCCTCGCCGGCCTTGGTCATGCCCGGCGTATAGGTTCCAGCACGTCGATCGAGCCACTCCCAGCGCGCTTCCCGAGCTTCCTTTTCCCGAAGCCCCAAACCCAACATCAGCCTAATCGCCATCCGGTGATGTTCCCGCCCATGTGCATCCACAAGGCGGAGGAATGGGATTACTTGCGACATATCCAAGAACGGCCGGCGAACCTTTTTTACCTTTTCCTTCTTGATTCGGCAGGGCAGCCCGTCAAGATATCCCCGATCCACCCCAAAATTCAGGATGGCTTTCAGGACCTTCAGGATGTCGTTCAGTCCACCAGTCTTGTGGGGAATGATCTTCCCCTTTGCCGTGACCCGGGAGCTGGACATGTAGGCCCTCTTGATTTCATCGATGTCAGGGTTTTTGATCTGGTCGATCCGCCGATCTAGGATGAAAGCGAAATGCCGGGCCAAACCGGTTGCCTTCATTAGGTGTTGTTCGCACACCAAGGGGCCCTTTGCGATTTTCCACTGCTCAAGGATGGCTCGGAGGGTTGGAACTGACATGATTCCAACCTTTTCCAGGGCCTTCATGTTCCGCAGCCTGCGCAGAAACTCCTTGGCCTCTTGGTGAACGCTCGTTCCTGTGGAGCCCTTGATTATCGTTCCCTTGTGCATGAATCGATAATGATATACGTTCCCGACCTTTTGCAACCCTTGGCCCCAGCCCGATCCAGATTTCGCATTCTTGTTTGCCATAGTATTTCTCCCGTAGTTGAATGTTTTTGTCACCATTTGATGACAATCTATGTTTCCTGCAGCAGTTGAATATCATTCCCTAGCACGCCTCTCAGAGGATTTTATTAATGGTAATTTCATTATGTCGATTGCCGGTTGCGACTCTTCAGCCAAGCATCCAAGTCGGATTGGCGGTACCTTATAAGGCGTCCCACGGCGACCCAGGGGGGGCCAAAGCTTTTAACTCTCCACGAAGCAAGAGTTAGGACTGAGATTGGGGATTCAGTCCCGCCAAGATACGCGCCCGTCGCGGGGGGATCCAACAGAGGCGAGGGCGGGAAGGTGAGAATGTTTGCCGGGGGTCTCTCGGTTGGGTCGGAAGTGGTTACCTGCCCAGGCAGCCTGCGGGGGGTATCCAGGGTGATGACGGTCTTGGGTGGCTTCATCGTGTGCTCCATGTGGTTTTGGGAATTAGTGGTTGTCGTTGGGTTCGAACCGTCAACAGAACAAGGATCAGCAACCCGTTCCCAGCCTTTTCCCTGCAAACCTCTCAGGGGTTGAAGTGGGAAATGGATGGCGGCCACTGCGCCACGCGCCACGGAGCAAGACAGACATGGTAAATTCGTACATTCCCACGACATTCGGGCGCTAGATCTACCTGCGATCCACTGCAGATGGGGAAAGTTGGAACGCTGGACCCAGAATTGGTCATGGCCGCAAGCGCAGACCCCTACTTGAGGTGGGAGATAGCGGCACCGGTCTCGCCCTTGGGTAGGGCCGGGTTCTTGGCGGTGTGGAAGCCCGTTTCATTCCGCGGAGTAAGGAAAGGCGCTCCCACAGGACCGAAGGGAGAGGCGGACTTCCACTGCAGAGGAATCGCGGCCAAGGCGCCTTCCGAGGGGCCAGCGATGAGGTGCCACGACTTTCGGATGCCAGCCGGTGGCTATTGGGGATAGTTTTGGAAGGGGTTTATTGGTTATAATGCGTTAAGACATGACCATGCCGACACCTGACCTGTTTGCCTTCCTGACGGCCCACCCCGTATTTACCCGCGAGCAACTTGCCGGTTTTCTTGGGGAGGCGCCAACCCCGTCTTCCCATTCCCGAGGTCTCCGCAACGCGTTGCGCCACCTAGAGCAGGTTCATGAGGTCCAAAGTGTAAGGCGCGGAGTATATACGGCTCGAGCAGTCGCTGGAACAAAGGTGGACCCCTATCTGGTCGCAGCACGTTCCGAGCCGAGCGCGATCCTTAGTTACGGGTCGGCCCTGGCCTGGCACCTGGGCCGTCCTTGTCCGCAGTGCGTCCATGTCATTTCCCTGCAGCTCACAAGATCGTGGTCTTTCTGGAAAATTTACACGGTGCAGCCAGTCCAGATTAATGCACGGCCCACCGGTATCTTGCAACAAGACCACCAGGGCGTCTCTATCCGCATTACCAGTCGGGAGCGCACTTTAGTGGATGTCCTGGATCGTCCAGACCTGACAGGAGATCGGGCAAAGGCCTGGGCAAGCCTTGAGAGCCTGATCCTTCGGGCCCCAATCGATATCGAAGCCCTTATCGCTTACCTCAAGGAATTACACTGCAAGACTACATCGTCAAAAGTGAGCTTTTTCCTCGATACATTTCGGGGACTGTTGGGCCTCCGGAATGAAGATTTCCGGCGATTCGGCTCGGATGAACTTCCATTTGTCAGAAGCCCCGTCTACTGGGATTGGACGCGAAGACCCCAGTGGGAAGATGCCGCGCCATGGAGCCTTCGGCCTGACTTATCTATTCGAGTCCCCAGTAAATTGGCCAGGAAGGAACCAGATGAATCAAGGCCGGGTATACGCAAGCCTGAACCACCTTCCACGTGGTTGGAGCCAGATCGTCCCTCGGATTTCCTCGAAAGCCATCTCAGCCACCACTTCGGATTTGAGGCATACCGCCCGGGTCAAAAAGCAGCTCTAGTGAAGATACTGAATGGCCAGGACGCCCTGGAGGTACTTCCGACGGGCACTGGCAAAAGCCTCATTTACCTGCAAGCCGCCTGTCTCCTGCATGGGGCCGTACTGGTCATCTCCCCCCTTATTTCCTTGATCCAGGACCAGGTGATGGAGGCGAGAGCATACGGCCTA
Source organism: uncultured Holophagaceae bacterium (assembly GCA_963717275.1). Lineage (GTDB taxonomy): Bacteria > Acidobacteriota > Holophagae > Holophagales > Holophagaceae > Mesoterricola. The sequence continues at coordinate 121,998 of CAVQVX010000001.1, read as the reverse complement.
GTGGCCTATCCGCTTCATGCCAAGGGGCGTCAGCAATTCCTTGAGGAGGTTCGGAAACGTTTAAGGATGGGCCGCGTAGACCTTTTGTTTATGCCACCTGAGGCATGGGAAGGGATTGTTCGAGCACTCCCAGAGTTGAAACGGGACCTAGGCTTAATTGTTATAGACGAAGCCCATGTGGTTCCCACCTGGGGACCATCCTTCCGCCGGTCTTATTTGACGTTAGAAGCCCTGGGAAAGACCTTCCCAAAAGTACCCATGTTGGCACTTACGGCCACTGCTACACCCGAAACACAGAAGGAGATCATTGAATGCTTGGGGTTGCAGGGATTGGAAACGGAACCCAGCTCCGTGTTCCGGCCTAATCTCTTCCTTCGAACACAAAAGGTCGAGCTCCCTCAGGAGGTCCTGGAACGGCTCAAAGCTCGAAGGAAGCCAGGTAAAAATGACCTTCGCTTAAAAGATGCGCTGTTTGAGGCTCGGTGGGAATGTCTAAAGTCCTATCTGAAATCAATGAGCGGGCATCGGGGAATCATCTATTGCTCGTGGCGCGATGAGACCATCAAACTTGCCGATCGAATTCGCAAACGTCTCAAGAAGGATGTGGAGGCGTACCACGGAGGATTGGACAACCACAAGCGGGAGGCCATTCTTGCGCGGTTTAAATTAGAAATTTCCAACGAGAACGGGGATACCAAAGTGGCAGGGAAGATGGATGGAGAACCACTCCTGATAATAGTTGCAACAATGGCCTTCGGTATGGGGATTAATGTAAGCAATGTCCGGTTTGTGGTGCATTTCGGAATGGGGAGCAACTTGGAATCATACGCGCAGGAGATTGGTCGTGGAGGGCGGGATGAATCCTGGGCCGAATGCCTGCTGATCTGGGCGGAGGAGGATTTCCAGCGTCATATCCAGGCGATCGATAGTCCCAACCTAGATGTTAAGGATGGAGAGGACATGTTGGCTCGATCTTTAGCCCAGAGTGTTGATAAACAGAAAAGGAATTTGAGGCAAATGCAGAAATGGGTATGGTCCAAGGAATGCCGACATGCGTCGTTAGATCGCTATTTTGGCGTTCATACCACGCCCTCTTGCAATATTTCCTGCGAGATGTGTTGGAAACCCAAACTATCTCCGCGACGCCGAAAGGTCATGACCTACCTGTCAAAGTATGAGCCCCTGACGAATGCTGTCCTCCAAAATTCGGTCGACGACTCCCTGTCTGATCAGCTGGAAGCACTCCAACCATGGGACATTTGACTAGTGACTTGAGCATTCAGCGAGTTGGAAATTCCGAAATAATTCGGTGTTTGCCAGGCTCGCCAGGTCATTTGCGTCACGAGAAGCCCGGCGTCGCCAGGATCACGATCGTCATGCACAATCACTAGATTGCCTGAATCCGTGAGGAACTTGTCATCAAAGCACATTTAACATTGTACCGTACCAATAATTAGGAGATAATTTACCTTGAGCTCTACTACGTAAGAGCTATGAGGTTGCGATGACGGCAAAAGGTGGGATTCTGATTCGTGGCGCCGAGGGCTTGGCCTGTACCGGCCCCGGTTGATTGGACATGAATTTAACATCATGCAGCGGCCTTAGCGAGCCACTCGGCTCGTGCCTCGTCAGGCGAGCGCCAAAAACCCGCCGCCGGCTGCTCCGCAGCGGCTCATTCCCTACACATCTGTGTCCCATGAATTACCCCTCCTGGTTGTCCAGGAAAATGGGGGGCGGTGCACCGAGGGCTTGGCCCTTACTGGGATCGGCGGAATTACCTTGGTAGGCAACGCGATTTGGCGCTTCACGGACTTCCGCTCGTCCTTCACCAAGGCCTACCTCAAAGGGGCGGGCGGGATCTCATGGGGTGACGTCCTGGTTCCCTACGTCGCCTCGCTCTGCACAGGGAAGAGCGACTACGAGGCCATGCGGCCCTGGCAGGGGGAGACCTGGGTGGCCAAGGCTCTGCGGGTTGATCGGGTTGGCTCCCCGGAAACGTTCCGCCAGCATCTGGACAACCTGGCGGACGGCCACTTGGAAGAGGCACTCGCCCTTGTCGACCAGGCGAACCTGGATCTCCTTCTGCGCTCCAAGTCGCCAATCACTCCCTGCAAGACCGGGCATGTCTGCCTGGATGCGGACACCACGCCGCAGGACAACGGAAAAACGAAGAAGGAGGGCGTGACTCGCACTTACATGCCGAACGTGTTCGGCTTCGCACCGATCTTTGCCTGTGCCGGCGAGGAGGGTTGGTGCATCAACGACGAGTTCCGGAAGGGCAAGCAGCACGGGCAGAAAGGGGCCCCGGCCTTCCTCAAGGAATCCATCCATCGCCTCCGGGACCTTGGGGTGGTGAGCCTCCTGGCCCGCCTGGACTCCGCCTTCGATGCCGCCGAGAACTTCCTGCTTTTCCGGAACGAAGAGGTGGACTTCCTTGTCAAGGGCAACCCCAGCCACATGCGGTGGCCCAAATGGCAGGAAGAGGCTGAGGCGCTGCCCAAGAGGGCCTGGAAGTCGGTGGTATGGAACCTCAGGGTGGCCTACCTCAGCCGCGAGGAGACGCGGGAGGGCAGGCTCCTTTCCCTGTTTCCTGGAGTCACGCAGGGCCTGGGAACATGGCTTCATCAACGTGGTGGCGGAGGCCTATGTATCGGGCGTCTCGACCCGGACGGTCGAGAAGTTGGTGGAGGCCATCCCCACCTGCCGAAAGGGAGACGCTTCGTTCGTCCCCGAGACGAAGGTTCACTGATTTCATTAAGAGAATGATTGTGATGGACCAAATTTTAGTAATGATGTTTGAAACACATGTATAAGCTAAATTATTTCACATCTTGAAGAAGCATCTAAACCCCCTCTGAGGGGGTTTAGGAGAGATGGTCTCACGTGGCACTTGTTGACATGATTACCTGTTAAATAATTGAAAACAATAAAGATAATTTTTTAGGCGTCGGTTTGAGTTTATGGCGCACGATATGCCACCATGTGCTCGTAAGTGTTGATAAAATTTGCTACAAGCCGAATGACTGGACCAAATTTGTACCCTCTGAATTTCATCCTCAAGGGATGGGTAGCTCCGGCCGGCCATGATCGGATAGCTTGTTTTGGAATGCATGGTACGCTCCCTGATTAATGAATGCAATGGCAGTCGTGGGGTGCGGATGATGATTCTTAGTGGGACCACGTGCCCACTACTGGCAGGCCTGGAGATTCAATGTAATGATCATTAGCTTTTTTAGAACCTCTCAGAGGATTTGTGGGAAACGATTCAATATTTCGACGGTTACAACCTAAGTGACGCGATTCCTTCGATCTGAAGGGTCGCTACACATTAGGAGGTGCCATGCACTTGACTCTCGATTCCAAAAACTCGCCAAACGAGATAAATCATCTAATCGACGGAGAAACATTGGTCGAATGGTTGATGAATCAAGCAAGCATCTCGTCTTCTCCAAGTAGCCTCGTCCGTTGGCGTCGTCGCGGGATGCCGCATTATCGGATATCGCAACGTTGCATCCGCTATCGCGAAGATGAAGTATGGGCTTGGCTTTGCGAAAACTTTCGAGCAATTTCTATCACCCAACGGGCGGCTGATGCCGCGATTGCGATTGGAAACCAAAATCGTGGCCGTAATTTAAACCGTAGGGAGTAATGCCCCCCGGCAGAGCCGGGGGCTTTCCGTCGCTGGCCCCCAAACGCGCCTGATAGCAAAGGGCACTCATTCGTTTTTCGAAAAGGCATACATCGATAAGGTTTTGGGGGAATCAACCGGCCGGCCAGGGCAGCGCCTGCACGGCCGGCCAGGTCAAAGCCTGAATAACCGGCCGGCCAGCCATGCGCCTGGTCAGTTCGACACCTTCGCGGCTGGCAATCGAAGGGGCTCCCTGCGCTATGGAAGCCGGGCCTGGGTGGCTCCCGATGGTAAGGCACCCGACGGTTGACGAGCCAGAGCAGGCACCGCCAGCTCTGGTCTCGTTCCTGCTGCCGTCACCGTCACCCATCGGCCCTCCCGTCAACACGGGGGCCGGTGGGTGGCCACGAGCGTACTGCTTGGTCTGGGCGGTCAGTAAGGCCGCAGTCAGTCACACCGCTGCCCCGGGCACACTCCCGGCCAGGAGCCGAAGGCCGAGGGGCGTAGCCCCGAAGCCGTGATGCAGCGTAGCGGAGGCGCGGTCCTGGCGAGGGTGAGTCAGTTTAGATGCTGGCAGCTACCATGTGGTTTGAAAATTACTAGGCGGCACTCTCAGTGAAATAATGTTGATCAAGAATTCAGCAGATCAGAATTTCGGCCGGCCGGCAATTTGTATTTTGCTTAAGCTATCTATTTTAATATATTTAACATCAGAATGGTTCGGCCGGCCAACATTGAAACGTCCTTGCCGGATGTTGCCGAGTGTTGAGCTAAGTGTTGATAAATTGCGGGTGATTTTTGGATGTGTGGCACGATGTGGCGCGGAAATTCATCTCTGATGGAAGATGCTTGGGATTTTCGGAAAGCCATGCCAGGAGATGGTCTTCGAGGAATCAAACGGCCGGCCATTAGGTTTCATGCGGGTCTTCTGGACCAGCCGGCTGGAAAATCGAATAATGGCAAGGCTTTCGCGGGTCAATCATGCTCTGACGGTGCTCTTTGAAGCGATTCGGCTAACCAGACACTGATATGTATGGCCGGCCAGCCCGACACCTATTCAACCAGCCGGCCAACCCGGCGCATGCACAGGCGGCTTGCCAGCTTGGCATGGGTGCAGCCGGCCGGCCAATTGGGCACCTGTATTCCCGGCCGTCCATTTATACTCCTATGCTTCCGTGTCTGAGCCGAGGTATTCAAGACTATGGCCCAAGCCCAAGAGGGTGCTGGGACCGAGGGATTCGGCTGACCTCCACCATAATGGTTGGTCTACTATGCTTCGCTGGGGGGCCACCAGCGCGCCCTCCCATCGTCAGGCGAATTTCCAGGCGGCCCTGGGCATTCTCGCCCATTCGCTGTCGAGTGAGAATTGGTGAGGGCGCCGTCAGCGGCCAGCTTAAGCAGACAGCCCGCCAGCGCAGGTCCAAGGCGTTGGACCTGCGCTGGCGGGCGAGGTTGTTCTGGAAAAAAAAGATTGCGAAAGTGGTTGCGCCAGACTCGTGGAGTCCATAGACTATCCAAACCAGCTCTCCCTCCACCTATACAGGGCTAGCATGGACTGCCCCCGCTTATTGGGGGCTTAATTTTGTTGGGAGGTAAAGTGGACCGCTTTGTTGTTATGGTGGATGCGGGATATTTGATCCGACAATCGCTCGAAATCCTGAGCGCAAGGACATGTAAGGAGAGAAAATATTTAGATATTACTTCTCCGGACATCATGATTCAGGAATTAATCAAAAAAAGTAGAGAATTGTTGAACATTCCAGACCGAGAACTTTTAAGGGTCTACTGGTCAGGGTGTACGCATGATTGGTACATGACCTGCGCTTGAACCATGGCCTCCGTCGGGTAGAGGCAGAGGTTTCGTCGCCCGCAACGCAGACGGAGGTATTCGGGCCGCCCCCATCGCCCCGAAGGAGTTGGTTGGCGCACCACCACCGGCATCCGGTGCATCGCTTAGGTAGCAGGGATTCGCACCACCCCCCGGACAGAGCTTGGTTGCCGAGACAGGTCCCGGCCGCCCTTTCCAGTCGGGGGGAACCCTATCGGAGCAGCGGGTGGATCGCCGTGTTGCCCGGCTTTATCGCGACGTAGCCCTTATTCCGCTCGGGCTCGGCAATTTGGCAGTTCTCGGGAAAGCCCAGCAGGGCCGCCAGCCGGTATTCCGGCACCCGCCCGGCCCGCTGACGGCGGGCCTTGATGCTCCTTCCCTTTGGGTTGGGATCTCGGTTCAGCAGGTTCACCACCAGGTGGCGCAGCACCGCACCGCATTCGGCGGCGTTGCCCTTGCGGGTGCGGATGCCGTCCTCGCGAAAGGCGACGTCGAGGGTCCAGTGCAGCCGGTTCTCGATGTTCCAATGCGAGCGAACGCTCATGCCAAGGACATCGACCTTTGCGGCGAGCAGGGTGCTGATGTAGAACCGCTCCTCGCGCACGGTCTTGCCATCCCGCTCCACCTCGGACTGGACTCGGGCAATGGTTTCGCATTTGGACCACTGCAGCAGGACGTCCTCCGGCAGGTGGGCCATGGCGTCCAGAGTGGTGACCCTCCGCAGTTCCTTGCGTCCATGGCCATCTTCCCGGGCTTCGGTAACGAAGTGGGGAATGGTGGTTGGCGCCGCATCCAACTCGGCAAAGGCGTCCTGGATGCGCTGGTGCAAGGTGCCCTGGTTGCCTTTCACCGCCAGGACGTAGTCCGCGCCGTTGCGCCCGCCGGCGATGGCCTGGGCGATCTCCTTTTGGCAGCCCATCGCATCGATGGTTACGATGCAGCCCTTGAGGTGGAGCAGCCGGATCAGTTCCGGCAGGGCGGTGATCTCGTTGCTCTTCTCCGCCACGGCTAGTTGCCCCAGAACCATGCCATTGGCGCAGGACCAGGCGCTGACCATGTGCACGGGACTGTCACCACGGTCACAGGCGGCCCGAAGCGTCTTTCCGTCAAGCGCCACCACATCCCCGGGGATCTTCTCCCGCACCCGATTGGTCCAGCCCAGGAAGGCTTCCTGAAAGGCCTCCGGATCGAGCATCTGGAACACCCGGTTGAACGTGTCGTGGGAGGGGATGCCGTTGGGCAGTTCCAGGAAGGTGCGCAGCCATGCCTCGTGGTCCTGGCCAAATTCCTCCACCCCCTCCCAATCGTCCTCGCCGCTGAGGGTTGCGAGGACGGCGATGAGCAGGATGTCGAGCAGGTTGTGCCGGAGCCCGCGCTGGCTGCGCGGGTCTGGGACGGTCGAGAGATGGACGGCGAGACTTTTTGACTTGGCCACCACGGGCGGGTTCTCCACCCATCTTTTTGCCAGAAAATCAGGCGTGGTACAAGGGCTTATGAAGGACAATCGTCGATTCTAATAAAATCAGGCGCCCGGCCGGCATCTCGACCTGGGGGGTTCATGATTGGTACATGCGTTTACCCTGGTCTACTGGTACGACGGGGTGATGTCATCTGGGATGACCTTTCAACAAAAATCAATAATCTCCTTGCCGGATGTCCTCTTTAGGGCTGGGACGGTCAATTCAAGTGGTCAACAAAAGGGTGTCGATTCGCTAATTGTAACTGATTTAATTGAACTTGGGTCGAATGGTGCCATTTGTGACGCCACCTTGGTTACAGGGGATGGCGATTTAGCCGTAGGAATTGAACTAGCCCAGCGGAAAGGTGTTCGTGTTGCAGTGATAGGGTTAGAAGATTTATCTGTTGGCGTTTCGCATAGTCAAAATTTTGAAATCACTAGTCGGGCTGATCGTATTGGCAGATGGGGTGGCGTTGATATTAGACATTTTATGCGCTATATCGCGCCTGTTGCCCCTTCAGCTACTCCGCAGCCAGTCCCACCAGTTGCCTCATCCCCCGTTCCGTTAACAGGCGCTCCAGTCGCGATCCACCCAGGTCCAGCGCATGTGCCGGGAATTCCAATCCCAGTCGCGACCACTAGTCCGCTCCTTGTGGCTCCAGTTGATACAAATAGAATAGAGTTACTTGTTAAAGAATTTATTAAGCTGCAAACAAGCCCAAATAGTTCAGTCGATACAGCCACGAAAAGCATTGATCAAGTTATGGATAGAGCCCTTATTTTTCATGTGTATTCCGAATTTAAGCATGCGCTTTCTCAGGGTGAAAAGAAATTTGCTCGCGAAGTGTTTCGGAAGGAGTTGGGGTTCTAGCCTGGATTTCCACGAAGCCGAATCGGCCTAACAAATTGTCCGGCCGCCTTTCTGATTACCGCTTGCCCGTCAGGTCTACCGCCGAGGCTCAGGTTCTCACCAGATCTGCCCATTCCATCGTCTACGCCGGCCCGCTGGACGTAGGTCTTACAGGTTGAAGGACGGCGTTCGTAAATGAAGCCGTTTTCGCGTTAGCCGATATGGTGTTCTGATACAGCACCTGGTCAGATGCTTCTTTGGCAACTTAAGTATTTCATTAGCCTTTTGAATCTAGCGCCACCATGTTCAAGCCCCACAATTGCCTTCGAATCCAGGCCGCTATTTGGTTTTTTCAATTTTCGCATTGACGGGCCAAATACAAAGAAGCACCTTGCAGGTATGGGTATTGGGGCACCAAAAGAGCTAACATCCTGTCGGCAATATTTCCTTGAACCGGGCAACCCGAGGCATCGAATTTATGAAGCATTACGAGCCTTCTTCGTGGAAGGGCGCCCCTCCCACGAGGTGGCGCGCGCCTTCGGGTACACGGTAGGTGCGTTCAGGGTCATCCTGGATCCGTGAGGTTTTTTAGAAACCGGGCCGGCCGGGACAGTTTTGCCCGGGTACCCACCCTCCAGGATCGTTCCGAGGGCAATTTCCCTTCTCGAACCCTCCCAGGGCGGGTCCTGGTGGTCGCCCCCGGCCTTGCCGGGGCCTTCCGGCCGACACCTACGGCTGGCCTTTGGTCCAACTGAGCTGTTTTCCGAGCCTACCCAGGGTGGGTCATTCGTCCAGAGACGCCGCCAGGGACTTATGGAGCGCAAGGAAAGCGTTACGACCAGGCAGGTCGCTGCCGATGTCCAACTTGAGTTGGCCGGAGCCCGTGAGGACCCGGGCGGGGACCATGATCATTTCCTGGATAATCGTCCGCATCCGTCTGCGCTTGGCAGGATGGCGGTAGGCCATGACGTCCTTGCCCAGGATCCCCAGCAGACGGAGGACGTTGTAGGCGAAGGTGCCCAGGCGGAGAATCAGCGCGTTGGTCTTGAAGTTGCCACTCGGCATGCGTTCCAGGTCAAGTTCGCTCTTGAACTCGCTGTGGTACTGTTCTGCCGTGGCGTGCTGGCAATATAGTTCGCGGGTGGAATCTCCGGACAAGGCCAGGCTGGTAACCCAGCTTTCGGACTCGTAGACCATGTAGCGTTTGATCAGCAGCCTGTGGCCCGGCGGCACATCCTTCAGAGTCCAGGCGAGCTTTTTGGTGACCTTGAGGACGCGACGTACGGAGATGAGCTTGTCGTCGAACTCCCGCGTCTCCTCGCGACTGAGGTAGGCCACCCTGAGGTTCCTCCCCACCGACTTCCAGGCATTCTTGGGCAGCGCCTCAGCCTCCTCCTGCCATTTGGGCCAGCGCATGTGGCTGGGATTGCCCTTGACGAGGAAGTCCACCCCCTCCTCCCGGAAAAGCAGGAAGTTCTCGGCGGCATCGAAGGCCGAGTCCAGGCGGGCCAGAATGCTTGCCACACCAAGGTCCCGAAGGCGCTGGATGGACTCTTTGAGGAAGGCCGGGGCGCCCTTCTGTCCATGCTGTTTGCCAATCCGGAACTCGTCATTGATGCACCAACCCTCCTCGCCGGCACAGGCGAAGATCGGCGCGAAGCCGAATACGTCCGGCATGTAGGTGCGGGTCACGCCCTCCTTCTTCGTCTTCCCGTTGTCCTGCGGCGTCGTGTCTACATCCAGGCAGACATGCCCGGTCTTGCAGGGTGTGATGGGAGCATTGGAGCGCCGAAGAAGATCCAGATTCGCCTGGCCAACAAGGGCGAGCGCCTCTTTCAGGTGGCCGTCAGCCAAGTTGTCCAGATGCTGGCGGACCGTTTCCGGGGAGCCCACTCGATCGACCCGCAGGGCCTTGGCCACCCAGGACTCCCCTTGCCAGGGGCGCAGGGCTTCGTAGTCGCTCTTCCCCGTGCAGAGCGAGGCGACGTAGGGAATCAGGACGTCACCCCATGGGATCCCGCCGGTCCCCTTGAGGTAGGCCTGGGTGAAGGACGCCCGGAAGTCTGTGAAACGCCAGATCGCGTTGCCCACCAAGGTGATTCCGCCCACGCCCGTGAGGGCCAAGCTCTGGGCTCCACGAATCAGAATCCCGCCTTTTGCCGTCATCTCAACCTCATCGCTCATAGGAGGTTGAGCTCAAGGATAATCATCCACTAAACACTGAAATAGTACAATGTTAAATATTCAATTTTACAGATTCCTCACGGATTCAGGGTCATGTGCCACCATTTCCGGCGGGACCCTTCGCCCGATTTTTTCGTCTCTACTCGCCCTGGGCCCCGGTACCAGCCGAAAAAGTCAGCCGCTCGGGAGTTGATCATCGAACTGCGCAAGCAGAACCGCTCCATCTACGAGATCAGCGCCGCGCTCAAAGAACAGGGGATGGGCCTGAGCCCCACCGCCGTGAGAGAAGTGCTCAAAGCCGAGGGCTTCGCCGCACTGCCCCGGCGGCTCGAGGCGGAACGGACCCCGGGGCCCCAGCCAACAGCCGAGGCGGTGGCCGACGCCCGGGCCTTTTCGCTCACCCCGCACAGCTTCACAACCCAGGTCGGCGGCTTGTTTCTCTTCGTGCCCGACCTGGTCCGCCTGGGTGCGGATGCCCTGGCCAAAGCTGGCCGCCTGCCTGGATCTCGAAAGATTCCGGCTGGTCACGCCCTCCGTTCTTGCCTCGCCCTTAAGCTCTGGTCCATCGAACGGAAAAGCCATGTCATGCCGCTGGTGACCGACGAGGGGTTGGGGCTATTCGCCGGTCTCAACGTCATTCCCAAAAAGAGCTTCCTTTCGGAGTATTCGTCCCGGATCGATCCAACCATGACCTCTGGGCTGCTCGCCGGCTGGCATCAACTCGTGGCGGGCGACAACCTCTTCGATGCCAGTTCCTTCAATCTCGATTTTCATTCCGTCCCCTTTTACGGGGAGGATCCAATCATCGAGAACCACTACGTCTCGATGCGCAGCCGGAGCCAACCCAGCGTCCTGGCCTTCCTCGCCCAGGACGCGGAGGGTCGTGCCTTCTGCTACTCCAATGCCAACCTGCGCAAGGGGGAAGCAGCCGACGAGGTGCTGCGGTTCGTCGAATTCTGGGAGCGGCATCACGGCAAGCCACCGCGCCACCTCGTCTTCGATTCGCAACTCACCACCTACGTCAATCTGGGCAAGCTCGATGACCTGGGCATCCTGTTCATGACCCTTCGCCGCCGGACGGACAAGCTTATGAAGGAGGTCTACGACCTCCCCTGGGGTTTGGCGGTTTCAGGCCTATCTGATGAAATCGAATCCACCGAAAATATAGGGCTTCCTCCACGCTTCCGAAAAAAATGCAGGTTCCAAAATTGGGGACCTGCATTTTTTTGAACCTGGTTCAGGCCACCAGAGCCAGAACCTTGGCACCCTTCCTTGCCATGGCAGTCACGAGCAGCGTCTTGAGTTCCGTGGGGGAAGCGCGATACCTAGGCTTCGGCTTGCCGTCCTTGGCCTGTTCGCCCTCGAACCACTTTCTACGATTGGCAGCCCACTTGGTGAGGGGGCCATAGCCCTCATTCCGTTCCTCCCCAAGGATCAACCGATTCGCCACAAGAAGGAGTGCGAAATAAGCAGCCATGGCCGCAGGGATCCGGTTCTTCCTCACCTGCGCATCCCCGATGCCCAGGTCCGTCTTCCAAATCCGGTGGATGACCTCAAGCTCCCACCGCATTAGATAGGCGGCGATGAGCATCTCCGCGTTCAGATTGAGATCAGTGGACAAGAGGAAAGCACGCTGGTTGTACCCACGGGTCTTGCCCTTGCCATAGGGAACAGGGTCGAGGATCAGAAGCCTGAGGAATTTCCCGCGGGTGCTGTTCTTCCTGAACACCGGTCCCTTCTCTCGGAATTTGAGGGACCGGAGAGCACCTGCATAATGGAACTTCCCAACTTTGACCTCCAGGAGTTGGTCGATTGCCATTTCCCTGGGAGTAGGCAGGACGGGGCCATAGGTAAACCTCCCACCTTTCGTGGTGGGCCCCATCGCCTGGAGTTGGCTGTCCGGCCTCGTCCGCCCCACGTACAGGGTGTGGTGTGGGAGGTTCAGCATCACGGTGCCATTGGTGTAGCTGTTGTCGCCGACCACAACCAGAGTGCGTTCGGGCATACCCGCAGCGTCCATCCACTTGCGAACTCGCCAAATGACCCGAACCGCAAGTTCGGTGGCTTTAAGCCTCACATCCGTAACAGCATGGCCGGTCAGATCCTGGCCCTCATCTCGGATGACCGCGTCCCGCTCAGCCTGCCTAAGAGCCGTCTCTTCCTTTGTGGGACGCCCGCACTTTTTGGAAGGTGCAACCTCATCGGAGGGGCAAGGGCAACTTTCGCCCTTGGCTTGCTGCTTGGATGGGGAGCGCCGCTTCTCCTTTTTCTCACGTTGGATGGGCTCGAAGGCGACGGAGATAGCCGTTGGCCTGTGAACCACCTCGCCCTGGATTAGCAGGGCGGCATGGAGAATCGGGATTCCCCACTGAATGGCCGGATGTACGTATTTCGGCACCAGCGGATTGTGGATCCAGCCGGCGAACTCGAGATTCACGCCGGTTTTGGGTAGGCCGGTGTCATCGATGCCGAGCACTACCGGACCTTCCCGACCCAGAAGGGGGACCGCCGCCTTGAACACCCCTTCAAAGAGGTCGACCGGATCCCATTTTCCGACACTGAACGCCCGGTAATCGGCGCTCCAGTCTTTCTGCTCAAGCCCGCGGGCCACCAGGCTATTGGTTAAGGTGCGGCGCCCCACGCCCTGGGTCAGCATTGCCTGCAGCGTGTCCTTAACCCGGTGTCCGGTTTGCGCACGCTGGAAGGCCGAAATGAAGTGCTTGGCTACGAGCTCGCCAAACCCCTTCTTGAGGGCCTGTTGGACCTTGTTCATGGACGGCTGAGAAGTCCTCAGGCCCATGACATTGATCTGCATGTGATTTTCTTCGACGAAGTTTTGCCCGCCCTCGGGCTGGGCTATAATTTTAAACATGGAACCTCCTGGCTGGCTCCAGTGACGACCGTTCGAAAGTGACACTGGACCATGGGGATTGAACCAAGGTGGTGGGCTTCCCCAAGCCCGCCACCGCCATTTTTGGACGAAAAAGTCAGAGCCTCGGACTTTGGGGGGACCGCGGCCTGGCCCGGAAACCATGCCTTCCTCCCGCCCCAAAACAAGGACCGTTCTTTTCGGGGAGGATCTCTTCACGGTTACCATTCCGCGGCAAGACCTTCCCCTGCGCCAGTCGAACCGGAGCCAAATGCATTTCATCGGGTTTTCCTTGCCGGGCTTAGAAGCCCAAGCGATTAAGGTCTTATTGAACACGAGGGCCAGATTTCTCCCTCGGCGGATGGGGGCAGATCTCCGGCCAGCGGGTTTCCAAAGGTGTAGGCATGCAAAGCCCGCCAATGCCTTGGAGTTTGGGCCACCGAGGCGGCCCTCTTGCCTTGCTGTTACGAAATACACTCTTCGCCGAAGAATCGATTTGCCAGAAAAGCCCAGGCCCAAAATGGGCCGGAGCTCGGCGGACAAACCTTTGCTGATCCCCTTCTGGAAGGGGCCTCAGAGGTCTATAGAGCATTAAATGTTCCTTAGGTTAGGTTCGCGAAATTAGCGACGGGGCACCCTGTTTCCCAACGGGAGGGCCGGCCTCCCGCCACTGAGGGGGGAACAAACCTGGCCAAATAATCCACTCATCCGTTGAAATAATTTCACTAACTAAAGCCCTCAGTTCGGGTGGTGCGCCCTTCTCAAGCCCATAGCGAACCGTGGCATACGAGATCTTGAGGTCTTTGGCTACCTTGCTAAGGGTGTATCCGCGCAGTTTTAGCGCTTTCACTAGGTCTTCCCTCGTCCAACTTGTCGATTCCATGATTGCTCCAAATGGGATTGGCTATAGCTAACAAAGTATCGAGCATTGTTGCTCTGCCGTCAGTCCCAATTATTATCCTCCATCAACACACCATTCTTCGGCGATGAATCTCATACTTTAGCAATGTTTCACTAGGTCATAAATGCGCAAAAGATGCGCAATAATTAGGACCAAAATTTTCTTTGCGCAATCGAGCTTTAACAATTAGTAAAATTATAAATACAATAATATCAACATTTTGTTGTGCGCGAATTTTCGAGATGTGCCTTTTGCGCAAATCCGGAGCCGTGGACCCCAGGTTCAGTCTCTTTGCGCAATCATCCGGGAAGAGATGCCTCTTATCTGGTGAGTTGCGCCTTTTTCTGGGGGATGGGCGTCCAAGTAGAATGGTGAACGGGACGTCCTAGGCTTCATGGGCTGGGGCGGGGAGACGCAAATGGCCTGGCCGCGGACCCGGGGCCGCTGAAGACCTCCTGGTACAGGTCCTCGCCGAAACTGGTCTGCAAAGGTTGCCCCTCGTTGATCCTGAAGGTCCGGGTCCCATCCACCAACCGTTCAGCGCGCAGGCAAAGGGCTTGCTCCGTACCTTGGGCGGCAAGCCCATGGGCAAATTCAAACAGGTGCGTAACGAAGATGATCCTGATCTTCCGTTCCAGCAGGGCGGCCGTGATCAGCCGGGCAATCTCGGAGCCTTCCCGCTCGTTGGTCGCGGAAAAGGATTCGTTGAACATGAGGGTCGAACCGGGTTTTACCTGGTCGACGATTTCACTCATCCGGGCAAGCTCCTCATCGAGTTTCCCGGATTTCATGAGGACATCCTCCTTCCTCCTGTAATGGGTGAACAGGCGGCTGGCCAGACTGGCGCGATACGCTTGGGCCGGCACGAACATGCCGCACTGCATGAGCATCTGGGCCACCCCGAGGCTCCTCAGGTAGGTGGATTTGCCGCCGTTGTTCGCCCCGGTGATGAGGATCATTTCCCTGCCATCGGCGTTCAGGTCGTTGCCGACCGTCCGCCGCTCCGTGCTCAGGGCAAGACCCGCATCGTACAAGGCCGTGAAGGCCAGCCCACGCTCCGCAGCCGGCTGGGGCGTCGGGAAGGCCAAGGGGATCCCCTTCCGGGCCAAGGCATCGTGCAGGTTCATGCAGCCGATATAGAAGGCCAGTTCGGTCCTCAGCACCCTGAGGAAGCTTACGATGTGATCAAGGGACTGGGCCACGGCGTTGGCGACCAGGTTGATGCCCCGGTCCCGCAATTCGCCCAGGGCTTTCGCCCCGTGCTCGTCCCGCGGATGGATCTCGATGGTGAACGCGGGATTCTTTTTCGCGAACAGCCGCCGGAACCAGCCGAGGGCTGGTTCCCCTGGTTTCCGAAGGACATAATTGAAACCCTTGTGGCCCCTTCCCAACTGCGCACTGACCAGCACTCCATCCACGAACCTCAGTTCCTTCAACCGCTTCCGAATGAGGGAAAAATAGCCGTCATCCAGTTCCCGGACCAGCATGGCGAACAGGATCTGGAATCCGGCCGACTGGAACTCATGGACATGCAGGGCCGCCAACGTTCGCAGCTTTTTCAGGAGGTCGGCGAAAATCGGCAAGGCGCTCGCCGACTGCCAGAGAACGCCGCTGGGATAGCGGCGGAACAGGCTGCGGTAGCATTGCCGTTCCGCTTCGGCCGCCGCCACCGCGATGGCATAGAGTTCGCGGACCACCGCGGGATGGGCCAGGCAATCGCGGAGTACCGCCTGCCGGTAGAGGATCGCTTCGGGCTGGCCCAGGCTCTGCAGAAGGGCTGATTCCGCCACTTCGGCCAGCACCTTGTCGCCAGCGGACATGGCCTTGATCAGGGTGGCCAGCTCCAGGTCCTGCATGAGGGTCGCGTGGTGGCCAGGGAGGGCGTCCCGGCCCTGACAGTCGCGGTCACTGAACATCAGGAAGACCTTCATGGCTGGATCCGTTCCTTGATGCCTGCTTGCGTCAGCCGGTGCTTCTCGACGATCGACATCGCATAGGCCAGGCCATCAGCAGGCTTGCGCACGAGGGTGAAGGTGCGCAGCTCCGGGTGGTCCCGCACCACGGTGCTGACCATGCTCACGGTCTGCTCGTTAAGGGCGGCCAGTTCGTCGATAAACGTCACCCATACCGCCAGCAAGTCCTTCTCCAGGATCTCCGCCATGATTTTCCTGCTCAGGTACTCCGCGTCCTTCACCGTCGTGGAAGCGAATATTTCATTCAGGATGACGATGGTTGCCGGGGTGGCGCCGGCCAGGATGCGGTGGACTCTGACCAGGTCGTCATGCAGCCGGCCGCGGAGGTTCTCCAGGTTCTCCTCCTGCTCGAAATGGGTATGGAGCTGGTCGAACAGGAGCAGGCGCGCCGCCCTGCCCGGCACCGGGAAGCCCAGGCTGGCCAGGTGATGCAGCCTGCCCGAAGGCCCGGGCGAAGGTGGTCTTCCCGCCCTGGTTCGGACCGGTCACGACGAGGACCCGCTCCTTCCCCCGCAAATGGAAATCATTGCAGACCACCGGGGAGCCACTTTGCAAGAACTGGTGGGCCAGGACCAGGTCGAAGCCCGCGGTACACCGGACTTCCTTGTCCTCCGTGGCGATCTCCGGGTAGCAGAACGGCAGGCCCGCGCTCTTGAGGGGAGCGATGTGATCCAGGTAGCCGAGGTAGAACTGGATTTCGCGGTCAAACCCAGCGATGGTCGTGTCTACAAACTGCTCATGCATTTCACAGAAGGCATCAAGGGGTTGAAAGGCCTCGGGATACAATTTGGCCACCCGGTCCAGGATATCGACCTCGAGTTGGCTCATCTGAAGCCGATCCGGGAACTCCATCCGGTAGTCGGTCACCTCGCCCTGCTGAAATTTCCGGAAGGTCTCCTCCACCTCGGCGCTGTAGTCCGCTTCGGCCTCGTACCGGCTGACCTTGACGCTGCCGCCCTGGATAAGGAGGCTGTAGTGGACCGACGCCAGGCCTGCTTCGACCTGCTGGAGTTCCGCCAGCAGCGCCCTGAACGGTTCCGAGCAGGTGTAGTCGGCCAGGAATTGCCGGAAGGCGTGCAATCCGCGCGAACCCAGGTCGGCATCGACGAGGTCCTGGGCCAGCCCGGCGATCGCATCGCAGTAGCAGCGGACCGCCTCGAGCAACCCGGCCTTCTTCTGCCCGATGTAGTACAGCTTGTCCCTCTGGCCCAGCCGGGCTCGCATGGAGCGCAACTTTTCGGCGAAGCGCTTGATGGGGGTTTGGGTTCCGCCAACTTCAAGGTCCCGCATGATTTCCTGCCGGTAGGTGACGGCCCCGGCGCTTCGCAGCGAGGTGTGGAAGAACGGGGCCAGCTGATACGCCTCCCTGCCCCCGGTGAGGCTGGCGACCAGTTGGTCGAGGTTCAAGTCAGCGAAATAATCCGGCGGAGAAGCCTGCTCGCCCCTACCGCGCTGCTCCGGGCTGGCATACAGGATGCTTTGGAAAGGGTGAATATCCTGGGGGCGCTGGGGCACTGCGACTCCTTCCGGTCCGAGAACGCGAAAAGGAGTCATCAGCCCGAGGGCGGTTTAAGGCGAACTCCATCACCCCGATTTGGCTTATGGTTGGGTTTCCGGGGTGGTTTGTCAATGGTCCTGCGGATTGTGCTACCTTGGCTACCGGCGATGGAGTTCGCCAAAACTGCCCTCGGGCTGATGACTCCTGTGAGCTATTTGCCCATGGGAGAGTCAATGCCCTGTCATGCCATTCACTGTTTCCGAGCCTTTCACCGGGGCGCCGCTGGCTTGCCTGGGACTCCAGGGCCGGATCTCCGCTCGCAAGGAGGCCTGCCGTGAATCGGGCCCAGCAGCGGCGGATCGCCATCACCTTCCAGCATGTGGATGACCTTCTGAATGGCGCAGTCCAGGCCCTGGCCGGGACCGGCGCCGATTCGCCCTTCTGCCAGATTTTTTCGGACGCGGATCCGGTCCAGCGCCGGGTGATCGAGGTTTTTGCGGGACAGGTGCGGGCCCTGATGCTCGAAACCCTGTTCCGGTGCGGCATCGCCCCCATCCCGCCGTTCATCTCAGCGACTCGGGCAGCCCAGGCCCAGATCCTGGGGGCCGAGATCGACCTTCAGGAACTCACGCCCAAAAGCCTCAAAGGCTACGGCGATATTGCGCTTGAAGAGGTCCAGGCCTTGGCCGAGGCCAACGCCGCGATTCTTGCCGTCCTGGCCCAGATGGGCGCCTTCCTGCGTTCTGCTTCCGGGACGGGAGGCCTGTGAGCACCTTGCCGGAACCGCTGTTCGTCGGCCGCCAGCAGGAGGCGGAGCGGATCCGCGGGGAACTCCGCGCGGGACGCAACCTGGTGCTGACCGGCCGGTTCGGCATTGGCCGCACGGCCCTGCTGCGCCATCTGGCCCGTGAAATGAAGACTGAATGCCGTTTCATCTTCCTGGACGGTTCCCTGACCGCGGCCCGGCTCTGTGAACAGTTGCATCTTGCCCTGTTTCCCGGGGTTCCCTGCCGGGAACCCGGAGCCCGCCAGCTCTGGAAGACGCTCCGGAACCGGATCGGCAGAAGTCCGGTCCGCGAGCGCCAGGCCCTGGTCCTGGTGCTCGATGACCTGGGCAGGCTCACCCGGCAGCGGCTCGATTTCCTCCGCTGGCTGAGCGGGCTGGACCGGTTCAGGATCATCGCCGTGGCCGAGCTGTTCCTCCCGGAGGAGGACCTGATCCACCTGCGCACCGCGCTCCATTCGGCACCCCTGGTCCCGCTCGAGCCTTTGAGCCCGGGCAAGGCGCGGCTCTTCTTCGAGTCATGGGCCCGCCACCAGGGGCTGGCGTGGGGGTACGAGGAGGTCCATGGGCTGGTGCTGGCCACCCATGGCTATCCCCTGGGCATGGCGGAGGCGGTGAAGACCCTCTGCCCCGGAGCGGGACCCGTCAGGCCTTGACCACCAGCACACTGCAGTGGGCGTGATCGCAGACGCGGTCGGCGATGTGCCCCAGGAGGTTCCCCCACATCGAGGAGTGGCGGTGGCCCAGGACGATGAGGTCGAACCCGCCCTCCTGGGCATAGGTGACGATGGTCTTGGCCGGGTTGCCCCGGCGCGTGTCGACCGCGATCAGGATCTCCTGTTCGGCAGCCAGGGCCTCGATCTCCCGGGTCCGTTCCAGGAAGAAGGCGGCAGCTGATTCCACCTGATCTTCCGGTTCACCGGGCAGATCCGAGTATCGAGGCATCGGCTCCGCGACCCACAGGGCCGTAATCTGAGAGCCGTCATGCCGGGCGAGGGTGGCGGCGTGGGCCAATGCCATCTTGCCCCCACTGGAACCGTTAAAGCCCACGAGGATCTTCTTGAACATGGCTCAGCCTTTCGAGGTGGAGTTCGGTTCATCCGGATCAAGCCGACGTTTGTAGAGGCGCCCCCACGCCACCATGGTCCTGACGGAGGGCTGGAAGAAGCGTTGCGCGAGGATGGTGGGCACGAAGGCGCTGAGGATCACCACCGTCACCAGCAGGGAATACTGCTTCTGGTCGATGATCTTGTTCTGGAGCCCGAAGAGGGCGGAGATGGTGCCGAAGGTCAGACCGGTGGACATCAGGAGGGCAGTGTAATTGGCCTCGGAGGATCGCATGAAGAAGCGCCGGGACAAGGGCCAGACGCAGATGTATTTGGTGGTCATCTTTAAGGCGAGCAGGATGGCGATGACGCCGACCGTCGAGGCCAGGGCCGGCAGCGAAACCAGGAGCCCCGCCTTGATGAAATAGAAGGGCGTGAAGATGGCGAAGGCGATGCTCCGCATGCGATGCACCAGGGTCTTGTCCCGCAGGAACACCCCGGCCACCACGAGCCCGAGCAGGTAGGCGGGCAGAACGGCCTCGCTCTTGGCAAAGGAGGCCATGCCGCCAAGGAAGAACAGGATGAACAGCAGGAACTTCACTTCCGGTTCGCTCACGCGGGTTTGACCCAATCGCGTGATCAGCGCCTGGGTCCACCGGGGCATGAACCAAAGCAGCACCGCGGTGACCACGACAAAGACCAGGAGCCAGATGTTGAAGTCCGCGAACAGCACTCCCAGAGCCAGGACCGTGCCGAAATCCGTGATGAAACAGGCGGCCAGCAGCATCTTGCCCATGGATGTGCTGCTGAGGCCCCCTTCGATCATCACCGCGTAGACGACCGCCACCGAGGTGGTGGAGAGGGCGATGCCGGCGATCCAGGCTTGGCGCATGGGCCAGTGGAGGCCGAACTGGGCGAAGCACCAGACCCCCAGGAACGGAACGAGGAAGGACATGATGCCGATGGTCAGGCTGGCGCGCAGGTTCGCGCGTAGCGAGGCGGGATCTATCTCGGCGCCTGCCAGGAAGGTCAATACGCCGCTCCCGAGCATGGCCAGGAAATTGGTCCATTCCGTCGTGTGCAGCAGCGGAGGGTGCCCTGAACCATGGCAATTGCCGACGGCCACGCCGACCAGGATCTCCACCAGGGCCACGGAGATTCCAAGCCGGATGGAGACCAAGCTGGCCACCAGGGCCAAGCCCATCCAGAACGAGGCTACAAACCAGATGTTCTCCAACATGACGCATTCTCCACAAGCTGACCAACCGGACCAACGAATCAGTAGGTGCCATCAGCTCTGGGAGCGTTTAAAGGCGGGGGTTTGGTAGTAACGGAACCGAAAACCGGCATAGGTAATATTTATAAACCAAGGTTGACCGTTATTCTGCCGCCGAGAAGGCTAAGAACGCCACCCCATTCCACATGTGTGACTTCCTGGTCACTGCCCCTCTTCCAGGGACCTCGGGGCCTTGAGCCTACTCCTGACCCAGCACATCAATCCCTACGGCCGTTTCGACCTGGACCTGGACGGGCTGGAGCTTGGGGTTTAAACCCCGGTCGGGCACAGAGAGAAATGGCGGCTGGTGTCACGTTTGTTGGGGTTACCCATTTTTGGGGAAAGACCAAGGGAGATCCGGTTTGATCCCCGACCTGTTGGCCTCAAAAAGCGTTATGAGCTTCTAGTTTTGATCCCTGGTTGCACGAATGTTGGGGTACCCCCAAATTGGAGCGCCACCGATGGCCGGATTCCTCTCCTCTGCCTCTGGTCTTTGGCGGCACCGGAATTGCATGAATTATTCAAAATAATTAAACTCAAGATTTCCTTTTGATGGGTCGATTGAGTATTAATGACAATGAAGTCCTTGCTGGGCGTTCCAGGGGCGTGAAGGCTGAGCCACCAAGCAGTTCTGGCTCCAGAAGCGGAGGGGACCTTGTTCGGATGGCTTGCGAGGTCTCCCTGGCCACAGGAGTGGAGGCCGGCGCCAAACAGGCGGCAAAAACCAGCCAGGACTGGAGCAGATTCCCGAGCGTCCTACGAAATCGGTGGGCCGATCCGTCCATGTCCGAATCGATTCAGGTTAGGCAGATTCCCGAAAGGTGTTTCATGACACTCCGAACTGTTGCCACGCGGCTCCTGAACAGCGTTTGCGCCGCCGCCTTCGCCCTCATCGCCCTGGCGCCCACGCCCGCCTGGGCTCAGAATGCGGTGGGGAGCGTGACTACGGGCGCCAATCCGAACGCGATGGCCGTGAACCCGGTTACGAACAAGGTCTACGTCGCGAATGGCGACAGCACCGTGACGGTGATCGACGGCGCCACGGGCACCCCTACGAGCATTGTTGCGGAATACGGTCCCAATGCGGTGGCCGTCAACCCCGTGACGAACCAGGTCTACGTCGCGAATGTCTATACCGCCACCGTGATGATCATCAACGGCGCCACGAACGGCACCACGACCGTGAACGTGGGCAATTTCCCCGTTGCGGTTGCCGTGAACCCGGTGACGAACAAAGTCTACGTGGCGAATTACTCCGACAACACCGTGACGGTGATCGACGGCGCCACGAACGCCACCACGACCGTGACCGTGGCCAGCGGTCCCTGGGCGGTGGCCGTGAACCCGGTGACGAACAAGGTCTATGTCGGGTATTACGGCGGCACCACGGCGACGGTGATCGATGGCGCCACGAACACAACCACGCCCGTGACCGTGGGCAGCGGTCCCATGGCTATGGCGGTGAACCCGGTGACGAACAAGGTCTACATCGCAAACCAAGGCAGCAACAATGTGACGGTGATCGACGGCGCGACCGACGGCACCACGACCGTGACCGTGGGCAGCAGCCCCGGGGCCGTGGCCGTGAACCCGGTGACGAACCAGGTCTACGTCGCGAATTACAACAGCAGCAGCGTGACGGTGATCGATGGCGCCACGAACGGCACCACGCCCGTGACCGTGGGCGGCGGTCCCTTTTCGGTGGCCGTGAACCCGGTGACGAATCAGATCTACGTCGCGAACGCGGCTGGCACCACCGTGACGGTGATCAATGGAACCACGGCCGCACCCACGACCGTGACGGTGGGCAGCAATCCCTGGGTGGTGGCTGTAGACCCGGTGACGAACAGGGTCTACGTCGCGAATAACGGCGGTAATACCGTAACGGTGATCGACGGCGCGGTGAACGGCACCACGACCGTGACCGCGGGCAGCACTCCCAATGGGGTGGCCATGAACCCGGTGACGGACAAGGTCTATGTCGCGAACCACGGCGGCAACACCGTGACGGTGATTGACGGCGCCACGAACAACACCACGACCGTGGCTGCGGGCGCTCCCTATGCGGTGGCCGTGAACCCGGTGACGAACAAGGTCTACGTCGTGAATGATACATCCGACCCCACCGTGACGGTGATTGACGGCGTCACGAACGCAACCACGACCGTGACTGTGGGCAGCGGTTCCATTGCGGTGGCCGTGAACCCGGTGACGAACAAGATCTACGTCACAAATCTTTTAGGCACTATGACGGTGATCGACGGCGCCACGAACGCAACCACGACCGTGCCCGTAGGCAGCTATTCCCAGGCGGTGGTCGTGAACCCGGTGACGAACAAGGTCTACGTCATGAATTCATTCGACGGCACCGTGACGGTGATTGACGGCGCCACGAACGCCACCACGACCGTGACCGTGGGCAGCGGTCCCTGGGCGTTGGCCGTGAACCCGGTGACGAACAAGGTCTATGTCGCGAGTTCCAACGACAGCAGCGTGACGGTGATCGATGGCGCCACGAACGGCACCACGACCATACCCCTGGGCAGCGGTCCATGGACGGTGGCCGTGAACCCGGTGACGAACAAGGTCTACCTCACGAATTACAACGACAGCAGCGTGACGGTGATCGACGGCGCCACGGGCAGCCCTACGTCCTTGACGGTGGGCTTCAGGCCCGAATCGGTGGCCGTGAACCCAGTGACGAACCGGGTCTACGTCGGGCATAGCGACCACACCGTGACGGTGATCGACGGCGCCACAAACGGCACCACGACCCTGCTCGCGGGCAGCGATTCTTTCTCGGAGGCAGTGAACCCGGTGACGAACAAGGTCTATGTCGCGAGTTTGGACGGCACCGTTACGGTGATCGATGTGGACAAGAGCCAGGCCGTGCCCATCACGGTTTCGGCCTCTGGGGTCGCGGATGCCCAGACCGTGACTAACAGCAACCTCTTCGCCACCACGAACCCCAATCCCGCCTTCACTGCCACGGCCACCACCGCCTTTGCCAGCTCATCGGCCTACTTGGGCCTCAGCGGCCTCACCAATCCGATCCCCACCTCCCTTTATTACTGGGTGGATGACGTCGCCTCCATGGGCTGGACCCGGGTGGCCCCCTCCAGCGGGACTTTCTCGATCACGCCCTCCGGTGTGAGCGTGGGCGTGCATACCCTGTATCTCTTCGCGGCCTACGGCGCCGAAGGGGGGACGGCCAGCTCGGGCGTCTGCAGCGGCAACTCGCCGGAGATCAGCAATCGGGTGGCGGTGCCCTTCCTGGTCCTGCCCATCCGAACCGAGGCGGCGGTCGCGGCCAGTGCAAACCCTCAGAACTTGGCCTCCAGTGTGACCTTCACGGCCACGGTGACGCCCGACAGCATGGGATCGTCTAGTCCCACCGGCACCGTGAGCTTCTTCGACGGCTCGACACTGCTGGGCTCGGGTTCCCTGGTGGATTTGTCCGGGTCCTGTACCGCCTCCTTCGCGACCAGCAGCCTGACGGCGGGATCCCACACGATCAATGTGATCTACTCCGGCGACAGCCTTTACGGGTATTCCAGCGGTACCTCGACGGAACAGATCGTAACCGCGTCGACGATCAACGCCTGGCCCAGCGCCAGCGCCATCACCTACGGCCAGACCCTGGCAGCCTCCACCCTGTCCGGCGGCTCCAGCACCCCGGCAGGCACCTTCGCCTGGACCACCTCGGCCACGGTGCCCGGCACCGGGACCGCGTCCTACGGCGTGACCTTCACGCCCACGGACACCACGAACTACTCGACTGCCACCAGCACCGTCAGCGTGACCGTGAACAAGGCCACGGCAACGGTCACCTGGCCCAGCGCCAGCGCCATCACCTACGGCCAGACCCTGGCAGCCTCCACGCTGTCCGGCGGTTCCAGCACCCCGGCAGGCACCTTCGCCTGGACCACCTCGGCCACGGTGCCCAGCACCGGGACCGCGTCCTACAGCGTGACCTTCACGCCCACGGAAACCACGAACTATTCGACTGCCACCAGCACCGTCAGCGTGACCGTGAACAAGGCCACGGCAACGGTCACCTGGCCCAGCGCCAGCGCCATCTCCTACGGCCAGACGCTGGCCTCCGCCACGCTGTCCGGCGGCAGCAGCACCCCGGCAGGAACCTTCGCCTGGTCGACCCCGACCACGGTGCCCGCTCTCGGGACTGCGTCCTACAGCGTGATCTTCTCGCCCACGGACACCGTCAGCTACAGCATAGCGACCGGCATGGTGAACGTGACCGTCAGCGATGTGCTCCCCATCGTCTACACCGTCACCTACGCGACTGACGGCACTACCGGTGCCTCCCTGACGGGCAGCGCCAGCCAATCAGTCAACTCCGGCGCAAGCGCTGCGGCGGTCACCGCCAATGCGCCCATAGGCTATGGCTTCGTGAACTGGACGGGCACCAACGGCTTTGTCACCACGACCAGCAATCCACTGACGGTCGCCAGCGTGGGCGCCGCCTACGTCGTCACCGCCCGATTCAGTGCCGATGCGGTGATCATCACCATTCCCCCAGCGCCAACCGTTACTGTCAGCCCAGGCAATGGGGTCGCCACCACAGCCCTTACCCTGGCCAGCCAAGGAAACGTTAGCAACCCCGTCACGCTGACTGTGACAGGCTTGCCGACCGGTGCCACCTGCACGTTCTCCAGCAGCACTGTGGACCTTTCAAACGGACCCGTCACGGTGAAGGTGACCATCACCACCACCCCGACTCCCCAAATCATCGGCCAGAACAAGGGCATCAATCCCCTGGGCGGTATCGGCGCCAGCGCCCTGTTCTCCTGTGGGATCTTGGTGCTGCCTTCCAGGCGCCGGAGAAAGCGGTTGGGAATTTTCCTGTCCGCCATGGTCGTGGTACTGATGGGTGGACTGATGGGCTGCCATGGAAACAGCTACACCAAGAGCCTCACCAAAGGCTCGGCTGGCACCCCAGCAGGCACCTATTCAATTACCGTGACAGCAAGTGCCCAGGGGGCCGCCACGGCCAACACTACCTTCCAACTGATCGTCAACTGAGCCAGGATCCAGCCTGAACCCATTGCAACGACTGATGTCTGCACCCACTATGCCGGGCTCACCCAGCGCAGCCAGAGCCTCTCCCTGGGGCTCGCGTTCCGATAGCAATGCTCCTCAATGAGGTTGTGGGAAGGATGCACGGAAGGTTACACACGCTCCCCGGAAACGCACGGCATACCGGAAAAGAAAGCCTCAAATGCCCCAAGACCGCCTGCGGATGCGCCAATACCGACAATGGGGAAACCGCCTGAGGGCTGCGTTTCCATGGGGGCGCTTGATTCCATTGGAGTGGCTTCCCTCGGGGGAAGCGGCGCTGACGCATCTAAATGCGGGGGGGCTTCCAGTTTTTTCCCTCGAACGGCAGCTTTCTTTGGGGCCATGGCCGACCTCTACTGCTG
The DNA here is from genome assembly GCA_963717275.1 of uncultured Holophagaceae bacterium. Taxonomy (GTDB): domain Bacteria; phylum Acidobacteriota; class Holophagae; order Holophagales; family Holophagaceae; genus Mesoterricola. Next base: position 96,261 of record CAVQVX010000001.1, on the reverse strand, counting down.
GAATTATGCGCGGCAATCTATGAACCCATCAGCGAAAGATGGGGGTTCAAGTCAAGCAGGGGCCGCCCACCTTGGGGGTATGGTTGCAACGGAACCGAAAACCAGCATGAGAAATATTCATACAGGTCCTGACGCATTGGCCATCCGGTAAATGGTGGTACGGTGGACCTTGAAGGCCCTGGCCACGTCACGAACCGCTTTCCCCTCCTGGAGAAGCCGATGAGCCAGGGTCAGTTGTTCCTCATTCAGTTTGGGAGGCCGGCCGAAGCGGACCCCACGTTCCTGGGCTGCGGAGCGTCCGGCGCTGGTGCGCTCGCGGATGAGGTCGCGTTCGAATTCGGCGATACCAGCGAAGATGGTCATGATCATTTTGCCCGCATGGGAGGTGGTGTCCGCCCAGGGCTCCGAAAGAGAGCGGAATGAGGCGCCCAATGTTCGAATCGTCTCAGCGATCTCCAGGAGATCGCGGGTCGAGCGCGCCAGGCGGTCCAGCTTCCAGACCACCAACGTGTCCCCGGATCGGAGCTGGTCAAGGAGGCGTTCCAGTTCGGGTCTACGCCGATGGGAACCTGAGGCCTTCTCCTGGAAGATCCGCTGGCAATCGTTCTTCTTCAGGGCCTCAAGTTGCAGGTCAAGGTTCTGGTCAGAAGTGGATACCCGGGCGTAGCCGATGTTCATGGGGGAGTTGCCTCCTTCGCAAAAGTTGTCTCAAAAAGAGTGACTTTTGCGGGATACTTTTGCAACACTAGATGTTCAATCAGGCTGCGAACGGGTTCCGTGTCGCAGAACTTAGGAGATTTGCGAACCTCTTCCCCGAGACCTTGATGCCCGTAGATTTCCTGACACCCGCACAGCGTGCCAGCTTCGGCCGGTTCGACGGGAATCCAGCGCCAGAGGCGCTTTCTCAATTCTTTCATCTCGCGGAAAGTGATCTGACACAGGTTGCGAAGTACAGGGGGGCTCACAACCGTTTGGGTTTTGCTCTCCAACTCACCACGGTTCGATACCTCGGCACCTTTCTGGAGGATCCCACCGATGTGCCGTACCCCGTCCTTCAAACGCTCGGCCGCCAACTCGCCATCTCGGATTTAGCATGTGCTCAGAGATACCTGGACGGTGAACGCCGCTGGGATCATGCGGCCAAGATCCGCACAACGGGCGGCTATCAGGATTTCACTGCCACTACCGTTGCCCTCCGGTTGGCTCGATGGCTTTATTCGTTGTGCTGGACCGGCACGGATCAGCCTGGCGTCCTCTTTGATCGCGCCAGAGATTGGATGCTCGGCAACAAGGTCCTGCTTCCGGGAGCCACTGCGCTTGAGAGATTCGTGTCCCGCCTCCGAAGCCGTGTTGCCGCCCGTCTTCATCGCAGGCTCTGCCTTGGGGTCTCGCTAGAACAGAAGACCCGCATGGAGTCCTTGCTTGTCGTTCCCGAAGGCCGCAGAGGCTCCCTCCTGGATCAGCTCCGTGCCGGACCTACGCGGGTGAGTGGCCCCGCGCTGGTCAAAGCCCTGGAGCGCCTCCAGGCCATCCGGGATCTTGGAATCACACTCCCTGACACGGCAAACCTACCTCCTGCGCGGCTCGCCGCCCTGGCACGTTTCGCCCAGAAGGCCACGTTGACGGCCCTCACCCGGCTCCCAGAGGGACGCCGGCTAGCCACCCTGGTGGCCTTCCTTCATTGCCTCGAAGCCACAGCCAACGACGAGGCTCTTGAGGTCCTGGAGGGGCTTCTGAGCGATTTGTTCCGTGACGCCACCTCGGCCCAGAAACAGGCCCGATTAAGGACCCAGAAGGATTTGGACGTGGCCGCAGGCACCATGCTTCAGGCCTGCCAGGTCTTCCTGGACGCCGAGTGTCCCGATGCAGATCTGCGTGCAAAGGTCTTCGAGACAACGCCGAAGGAGAAGTTGACGCAGGCAGTGGAGGAAGCCAGGGCCTTGATCCGGCCACCGGACGATGTCTACTACAAGGAACTGGAGAATCGCTACGGAAGCGTTAGGCGCTACCTCCCGGCGGTACTGAAGCACATCGACTTCAGCTCTACCCCAGCCGGGGGGAAAGTTCTCGAAGCCCTGAAGTGGCTTCGTGACACCCAGGAGGGGGCTAAGCCGGCGAAGCCCGCGCCTCGAGGGATCATCACGAAACCATGGGAACGTCACGTCTTACATGGAGGCAGCGAGGTCCATCCGCGGGCTTATACATTCTGCGTACTCGGTCAGCTACACGAGGCTCTCAAACGGCGGGAGGTATTCGTGGAACGGAGCTGGCGCTATGCCGATCCCCGTGCCGGCCTCCTCGAAGGCGCCGAATGGGAGGCGACCCGTCCCGTCATCTGCCGTACGCTGGGTCTACCAACTCAGGCCCAGCCGTTGTTGGACTCTATGGCCGAAGAGTTGGACCAGACGTACAAGGCTGTGGCCGCCCGACTCCCCGAGAATGAGGCCGTGCGCTTTGAAACTGTGGAGGGCCGTAAGGAACTCATCCTCAGTCCCTTGGACGAGTTGGAGGAACCCCCGTCTCTAGTGGCTCTACGAGAGGCTGTAGCGGCGCGATTGCCCGTGGTGGACCTGCCCGAAATCCTACTGGAGATTGCCGCCCGCACAGGGTTTGCGGAAACCTTCACGCACGTTGCCGAGTCCGCCGCCCGAGCGGATGGCCTTGCCACAAGCCTCTGCGCGGTGCTCCTCGCGGAGGCCTGCAATACTGGCATCGAACCCCTGGTCCGCCCTGATGTCCCCTCTCTCCGGCGGGACCGTTTGACCTGGGTGAATCAGAACTATGTTCGAGACGAAACCCTCACGGCCGCCAACGCCCGCCTGGTGGCCGCTCAAAATCAGATACCCTTGGCGCACGCCTGGGGCGGTGGTGAGGTAGCGTCGGCGGACGGTATTCGCTTCGTGGTGCCGGTGAGGACGGTCCATTCGGGTCCAAACCCCAAATACTTCGGCCGGAAACGGGGTATGACCTGGTACAACCTCCTCTCCAACCAGTTCACTGGCCTGAATGGGATCCCCCTCCCTGGGACCTTGAAGGACAGTCTGTTCCTCCTGGCTTTGGTGCTCGACCAGCAGACCGACTTCCGCCCGACCCAGATCATCTCCGACACAGGAGCCTACAGCGATGTGGTCTTCGGGCTCTTCCGGCTGCTTGGGTATCGCTTCAGCCCTAAGCTGAGGGACATCGGCGGAACCCGCTTCTGGCGGATCGACCCCCACGCAGACTACGGCGACCTGAACGTTCTTGCCCGTCAGCGGGTCCATCTCGAGCGGATCACCGAAGACTGGGATGAGGTGCTGCGCCTAGTGGGTTCACTCAAACTGGGCCGTGTGCCCGCCATAGGCATCATGCGTATGCTCCAGGTGGGCGACCACCCCACGCGTTTGGCCCAGGCCTTGGCTGAAATTGGCCGCATCGAAAAGACCATCCATGTCCTCACCACCCTAGACGACGAGACCAAACGGCGGTCCACCCTGACCCAGATCAACCGCACGGAGGGCCGTCATTCCTTGGGCCGGGAAGTCTTCCATGGCAAGCGTGGCGAGATGCGCCAAAAGTACCGCGAGGGGCAAGAGGATCAACTCGGTGCACTGGGTCTTGTGCTCAATGCCATCGTGCTTTGGAACACGCTCTACATGGACGCGGCCCTCACCCAGCTCCGAGCGGAGGGCCACCCCGTCCGGGAAGAAGATGTGGCTCGCCTTTCTCCGCTTGGCTACAAGCACATCAATTTCCTGGGTCACTACTCTTTCTTCGTGCCTGATTGCATCGCCCGCGGCGAGCTGCGGCCCCTCCGGGATCCCAGCGAGGCTGCTTGACCCCCCTTTTCACCATCCTTCCTCTGCCCATCCCTGAACTAGGAGTTCTCCCATGGCCCTTCCCCAGCTAAAGCATCCCGGCTACACCCTCGAGGACTGGAAGACCTGGGAGGGGTGCTGGGAACTTATCAACGGCGTGGCCTACGGCATGACGCCTTCACCTTCCCTGCAGCATTACCAGGTCAGCCACGGTTTGGAACGCGCGATCGATGCGGCTTTGGATGAAGTCAAACGGAAGAACGGGGGAGGAGAATGTGAAATGTTCCACGCCCCGGTGGACCTCTACCTGGGCTCGGGGGTCTTCATCCCGGACATCATGGTCGTATGCGACCCAGTCAAGAAAACGTCTCGAGGCATTGAAGGAGCCCCTGACCTGGTCGTGGAAATTTTGAGCCCTGGCACCGCCCAGAAGGATTGGACGCACAAGCGGTGGGCCTACCAGGCCACAGGCATCCCGGAATACCTGATCGTGGATCCGGATGAGCGAGTTGCGGTGCTGCTGCGCCTGGAAGAGGGGCAGTACCAGGAAGTCACGCATGTGGAATGGGGTGGAGTTCTTGGGCTTCTTGGCGGCAGAATCACGGTCACCCTGGACTCATAAATGGTTCTTATGCCGGTTTTCGGTTCCGTTGCTACTAAACCCCCAACACCATCGCCAACGACGACGGTAGCAGCCGGTTTTCCATCGCACAAGCCTCCCGAAGCGGGAATATGCTAAGGTGTTGGCTGGTGATGGAGTCCGCCAGAACCGCCCGAAGGATGGGCTGATGACTCCTGTGAGCTGTGTGCCCATAGGAGCCTCGATGTTCAGCCTCTCCTTGTCTTGCCGCCGGCCAGCAGCCTTGTCCGGGTTCCAGGGTCTCCGGACTGTTCGGCCTGCTTCCGGGATGCCGGGAGGCCGCCCATGAACAGGCATCAGATGCGTCGGATCGCCAATACCTTCCGGCATGTCGACGGCCTGCTGGGGCAGGCCGTCGCAGTTCTGGGCGGGAACCAGGCCGATTCGCCCTTTTCCGATGTCGTTCCGGATGCGGCTCCAATCCAGCAGCGGGTCATCCAGGACTACGCGCGCAGGGTTCGCGGCTTGATGTGCGACACCCTGCGACGAATGGACATTCCGCTGCGTTGCCCAGGGCTACTGGCGACCTGGGAGGCCCGCACCCACATCCTTGGCGCCGGGATCGACATCGAGGAGATCGAGCCCAGATGTCTCAGCGGACATGGCCCCGTTTCGGTCGCGGACGCCCGGACCATGAGCGAGGCCAACGCTGAGATCCAGACTGTTCTGGCTGAGATGGCCGCCTACCTGGGCACAAGACCCGGTGCGAATTTCGACACGCGTCTGGCCCGGCTGGATTCCGGAACCGGAAGCCGGGAACAGCTTGGGGAGTTGGCCCGCCTGGTCACGGCCTACGGGTTGGCCACGCTGCGCCCCAGCCTGGAGCTCCTGATGGAGGAAGCGGATGGGGCCAGTTTCGACATCGCCGTATTCGGGCGGGTCAAGGCAGGGAAATCATCCCTCCTGAACCATGTCCTCGGCAGGGGGATCCTCCCCGTCGGGGTCACCCCGGCAACTTCGCTGGTAACCCGCATCACCTGTGGGACGAAAGACCGCGTCCGGGTCCAGTTCAGCAACGGCGAATCCAGGCTTTCCCCCCTCGCGGCACTGACCACCTACGTGACTGGCCAGGAGAACCCCCACAATTGCAAACGCATCGCTTCGATCCAGGTCGATCTGGCCAGTAGCCGGATCCCGGACGGGATCACCTGCGTTGATACCCCCGGCCTCGGCTCACTGTCCAGCGACGGGACAGCTGAGACGATGGCCTATCTCCCCAGAGCCGACCTCGGCCTCGTCCTGGTGGATGCCAACACGTCACTGAGCGCCGAGGATGTCCGGATGGTCGAGATGCTCGTTCGCAGCGGGGCCCGGGCCGTGGTGCTGCTGAGCAAGGCGGACCTCCTCGCTGCTGATGACCGCGCCCTGGTGCTTGGCTATACCCGCGAGCGCCTTGCCGTCGAACTGGGTTTTGAAGTCCCGGTTCATCTGGCAAGTGTCATCGGCGCGGATGCCCAGCTGGCTGATCGCTGGATTGAATCCATCCTGGATCCCCTCCTCGCGAGCCAAGTCGGGCAGAGGGCCGGGGTGTTGGCCGCCAAGACGGAGCGCCTGCGGATGGCTGTCCTGCAGGCCCTGCGCGGCCGGAGCGGGACCGGTGCCCCGGTTGCGGAGGGGGTTCCGGCCGCTGTGCTGGAAGCCATCGACCAGACTTTCCATCAGATTGAAGGCATGGGGGAAGGCTCGCGCCGGTCCTGTGTCAAAGCGATCCGTCATCTGGCCCATGCAGGTGACCGGATCCAAAGAGCACTGGCTTCGAAGCTCGTCAAGGGGCAGAGCCTGGAACAGGTCCATGCGGTCATGATGGAAGTGCTGGAGGAGCCGGTCCAGGGGTGCCACAACCGCCTCATGGGGATCATCGCGGAATACCGCCAGAACCTGCTGGAGGCCCTGGGTGAGGTTGCCAAGCTTCCGGGTGGACTGGCGGGGGCGCTGGAACTCCCGCATCCCTTTGGCCTGCCAGTCTTCGGTGGAGAGGCCGTGATGCGCCCCCTGGCCCTGCGGGAGCCCTTCCTTGGGTATCTGCACCCGGGCATCCGGAAAGCCGGACTGATCGCGCAGTTCCGCAGCCAGATCGCGGCTGGTCTCAAGGAAGAACTGACGTTCCATGCACGCGATCTGGAAATGTGGTGTCGCTGTCTTCTGGCAGAACTGGAAAGGACCTTCCATAGCAAGGTGGGACCGTTCCGGGTGCTCAGGGAGGAGGTGCTTTCCCAGAAAGGGTCGACGTCGGAAGAGCAGATGCGCCTTGAACGTGACCTTCGGGTGCTCGAAACTTTCCATGAGGCTGCGGATGCCAGGGAGACGGCATGAACTTGCCTCAACCGGACTTGCCACGCCACCGGCAAGCCGTGGTTGATGCCCTGCGCCAGGCGCGCCAGGCTTGCCGTCCGCTGCTGCCAGATGGGGACGAACGGTTCCGTGAACTCCTTGCAGACCTGGTGGAAGGTCGATCCAGGCTGGAAACGATCATGGACCTTGCCCTGGGGCTGATTGAGGAAGCCCGCTTCGTGCACAGTCTATTCCGGATCGCCGGATCGGCCCCGGAGGCCCCTCCCCAAGCCATGGCCTTGATCCTGTCATTCAAGCATTTGGATTCTGAACTGGATGACATCTTTCGGCGCCTGAGGTCCCGAGCAGAATCCGGAGTCGCCGAACTCCTGACCAGCGCCATGGATTGCTTCGCCCAGGCAACCGATCTTCCCTTGATCGATCTGCTCCAATCCGAGTCGGAGCGCCATCGGCATCTGGAGCCGGATGCTTACGAGGATCATCTTCTGCGAGAAATTCATGGGTTCCTGACCAGGCGGGTAATCGAGATTTTGCAGGACCTGGGGCCGAAAGCGGAACAAAGGGTCAGGGCGAGCTTCCAAGAGGAAGAAACCTCCATCGCCTGGCTGCTGTTGGAACCATACCGAATGGCCGCCTCTGGTTTCGGGAGCCTGCCGCCGCACCCGAGGGTCCGGCCCAACATTGGCCACGGCTGGGAGTTGCCTGGGTTCAAAGGCCATATCCTGGATTTTTCCCTCGACCGTGGCGACACGGATCTGAAGAATTCGACGTTTGCCACCCTGCTGCCAGTCCGTTTTCAGCACTCCTGGGTCGTTCGCAGACTTCGAAAGGCACTACCCCGGATGCTGGGGCGGGGCAGGGAGATCCTGCGGGCGGTGGTTGTCAATTACCTTGACACCTGCATCCAGAGCCTCGACACCGCCTCCCGGCATCTGCTGGGGAAGCTTCGCCAGGGGGTCGAACACGCCATCCTGGCCGCCGACAAGGATGACCTGGATGCACCCCATTGCCCCCGGGTCCTGGATGACCTGGAAGGCGCCGAAACGGCGCTTCTCGCCCTTTGGGGGATCACGGCCGGAATCGAACTCCCGGCCTTGACCCCACAAGGGCAGATTGGGCCGATCAAGGTTCCCCTATGCTTGGTCTGCGAGGAAACCTGGGGATCGCTCTATGCTTTTTTTTCCAGACTCCAAGGAAATTTCGGGGATGTTCCGGGTAGAGAGCAGGCATCGCATTCGATATCCAACCTTTGCAGCGCCCACGCCTGGCTTCTGGAGAGGTTCGCCTCCCCCATCGGCCTTTGCGCAAGCTATCCATCCCTGCTGGATGATTTGGCCAATAGGTTCCAGTCCCTCTCCGGATTGGCAGGGGCATCCGCCAGTGAACGGTTGAAAGACCTGCTCCCCAGCCAGGATCATTGCCCGGCCTGCGAACTGAGTTCCCAGACGGAATTACTATCCACCGAACAAATCGGCCGGGGTCTGGGCGGTCGCCGGGGACAGCCAGATCCCGGTTGCCCATCGCCGAGCCTATGCCTGAAGCACCTCTCGGGGGTCCTCAACCATGTGCACGGGGCCGTGGCCAATGCCCTTGTCAGCCACCAGGCCCGGCTGATGGGCGGAGTTGCTCAAGCCATGAGGGAATATCGCCTGAAATCCGAGGCGGGGCGGAGGAATCTCATCACCACCGAGGAACGCATAGCCCCCTGGGCGGCTCTGGAACTCCTTGCCGGTGCACGGAATCTCTCAAGGGTAAAAGCTGAGGACCACCTATGACCATCGACCCGTTGCCAACCCCGCAGGTCCAGCTTGGTGCTCCGCCCGGAATCCACCTGGAAGACCTGGTCCAGCAGTCCGCAGCCGCCGTTGAGGGCATGGGTGCCCTGGATCCAGGTTATGCGGATCGCCTGCGGGGCCTCCTTGATCGCCTCCGGGAAGGGCGCTTCCATCTCGCGGTCCTCGGCCAGTTCAAGCGCGGCAAGAGCACCTTCGTGAACGCTCTCCTGGGTGTCCCGGTGCTGCCCACTTCGGTAGTGCCCCTCACGGCCCTGCCGACCTTCCTCCGCTGGGGGGAAGCACCCTGTGCCCGGGTCCAGTTCCAGGACGGGCGGTCGGAGGAAATGGCCGCCGATGGTGCCGAAGCCTCCTTGGCAAAATTCCTGCAAGCCTTCGTGACCGAGGAGGGCAATCCGAAAAACCAGAAGGGCGTCCATCAAGTGGATGTCTGGTATCCATCGCCGCTGCTCAGGCAAGGCCTGGTCATCATCGACACACCGGGGATCGGTTCGACTTTCCGGCACAACACCGAGGCGACCCTCAACTTACTGCCGCAATGCGACGCCGCCATGTTCCTGGTTTCGGCCGATCCCCCTATGACCGAGGTGGAGGTAGCTTTTCTGCGCCAGGTCCGGACCCGGATGTCACGCATCCTGTTTGTCCTGAACAAAGTGGATTATCTGGATCGCGACGACCAGCGCGACGCCACTGCCTTTCTCCAGGGAATCCTGGAGGAGCACCTCGGCCTGCCCTCCGGGACCCCCATCCTGGCGGTTTCCTCCCGCAGGGCGCTCAAGGCCGCCCAGCAGGGCGACACCGCCGCCTGGGAGGCCAGCGGGCTTGCCGGGGTGAACAGGCTCCTGCTGGACTTCGTGACCCACGAGAAGGCCCGGACCCTCGAGTTGTCCGTGGCGCACAAGGTCTCGGTGATCCTGGAGGAAGCCTGGCTCCAGATCCAGCTCATCCTCCAGTCCCTGAAACTGCCGATCCAGGACCTGGAAGCCCGGCTGGCCTTGTTCGAGCAGAAGATCGACGACATCAAGCGGGAGAGGACCTTGGCCGGCGATCTGCTGGCCGGGGACCGCAAGCGGGCTCATGCCTTCCTTGAGGAACTGTCGGAAGCGCTGCGGCGCAATGCCCGGCAGCACTTCCAGGACCTGGTCCGGCTGGAAATCGACCTCCAGGAACGGCCGACGGAAGCGGGTCTGCAGGCGATCCTGGCGGAGGTGATCCCCGCGTTCTTCGAGCACGAACTCGGCACCATCTCCGCCAGGTTCCAGCAACGTACGGAGGAGGTGCTCCGACTCCACCAGGAGCGTTCGGACCAACTCCTGGATGGACTCCGGCGGGTCGCTGCGGAACTGTTTGAACTCCCCTTCCATGCCCCGGCCGGTTCCGGGGCCTTCGAAATGAAGCGGGATCCGTACTGGGTCAGCCGCCAGTGGACGGACTCGCTGAGCCCAATCAGCCCGGCCTGGATCGACCGCCTGCTGCCGATCGCCATCCGCAAGCGGAGGATCCTGGCCCGCCTGCAGGACCAGGTGCGGATGCTGGTGGTCCGAAACGTCGAGAACCTCCGCTGGGCGCTCTACCAGGGGCTCGACCAGTCCCTTGGGCTCTTCAGCGTCCAGCTTGAGGGGGCCCTCGAAAAGACGATCACCACCACGCAGGGCGGCATCCATTCGGTCCTGCTGCAGCGAAAGGCGGCCGAGTCCAGCACGGACGGGGAGGTCGCCCGTTTCGAGGAACTGCGCGCACGAGTCGAGGGCAAGCTGGAGGCGGCCCGGAAGTTCGCGGGTGTCTTGGTTCCGGTCCAGGTTCCGCTCCAACCGGCCATCGTCAGTCCCGAAGGGTGGCGATCAGGCGGGTCGGCTGTTCCAGGAGCGCCAGCGCCTCGTGGGCATCGACTGTGAACAGGTGGGCAGCCGTCAGGGCTGCAACGGCGGTCCCCTCGGGGCTGGACACGGCGATGCCAAGGGCTGCCGCCCGCAGCATCAGCCGGTCGTTCCGACCGTTGCCGAGACAGACCACCCGGTCCGCACCGAGCGCCTGGACGTAGGCCAGTTTCGCCTCCGCCTGGTTTTCCCCCTCCAGGATCTTCAGCCCGGCCGCGAGGCCCTGGCAAGCCTCCTGCGCGTGGCCGTAGGTGTCGGCGGTCAGGATATGGATATCCAGGACCTTGGCCAGGGCATTGAGCCGTTCGAACAGCCCGGGCAGCATCCGGCCGTCCACGGCCAGGGTGCCATTGAAGTCGGCCACGAGGTGCTCCAGGGATAGATCCTTGAATCCGGGGATACTCAGGCGGAACATGGGCATTCTCCAAGGGGAAACCAGGCGCAGGTTGGATCAGCGTCCACCGGATCGGAGCCTCGGTCAGCGCCCAGGCCGGAACGCAGCGAGGCCGGCGAAACGGGCCCGGGAGCCCAACGCCTTCTCGATCCGCAGGAGTTGATTGTACTTTGCCACCCGCTCACCACGCGCCGGAGCGCCGGATTTGATCTGGCCCACACCCAGGGCCACCACCAGGTCGGCGATGAAATCATCCTGGGTCTCGCCTGACCGGTGGCTCATCATGCATCGGAATCCGCCCTTTTTCGCCACCTGGGCCGTTTCGGTAATTTCAGTGACCGTACCGATCTGGTTTGGCTTCAGCAGAACCGCGTTGGCGGATTGCATGGCGATGGCCTCGCGCACCCGCTGGGGGTCCGAAACGAAGATGTCATCTCCGACCAGTTGCAGACGGTCTCCCAGTTCGTGCGTCAAATGCACCCAGCCGGCAAAGTCATCTTCAGCCAGGCCATCCTCGATGGACAGGATGGGATAGTCCTTGAGCCAAGCTCCAAACATCGCGGTCATTCCCTTTGCGTTCAGGCTTTGCCCGGCGAAGACGTAATACCCGCCCTTGAAGAAGGCGCTGGCGGCAGGGTCCAGGGCGATGAAGACGTCCCTGCCCGGGCCATAACCGGCGGCCTGGATGGCTTCTACCAGCAGGTCCAGGGCTTCCACCGGGTGGCTGATCCTCGGGGCGAAGCCACCCTCATCCCCGACCGAAATGGAGAGGTTCCTGAAGGCCAGGATTTTTGCCAAAGCATGGTAGACCTCAGCGCCCGCCCGCAGGGCTTCGGAAAAGCTGGGCCGGCCCGCTGGGACGATCATGAACTCCTGGAAATCCAATGGATTGTCCGCGTGGGCACCGCCATTCAGGACGTTGAAGCAAGGCACCGGCAAGAGGGTGGCGTCAGGTCCACCCAGGCTTTCATACAGGGGCTTGCCTTCCAGTTGGGCCCGCAACCGTGCAGCGGCCATCGAGACGCCCAGGATGGCGTTGGCCCCCAGCCGGCTTTTGCCGGGCGAACCGTCCAGGGCGATCAACATTCGGTCCAGGGGTTCCTGGAGCGGCAGGTCCAGTCCCACCACGCTGGCTGCGATCTCGGTCTCCACGGCCGAGACTGCTGCCAATACCCCTTTGCCGTTGAACCTGGCCTTTTCTCCGTCCCGCCGCTCCAGGGCCTCATTCTTACCGGTGGATTTCCCTGAGGGGACCGAAGCCCTGGCCTGCTTTCCACCGGCCTCCAGGCACACTTCAAGGGTGGGGAAGCCTCGAGAATCCAGGATCTCCATGGCGGAAATTCGTTCGATGCGCATGATCGACTCCTTGAGCGACTCATCCTAGGTGTCATCAGCCATGGGGCGGTCAGAAGGTGAACACCATCACCGGAGGGGGACAAGCATAGTGCACTTTGGAAAGGGTTGAAAGCAATGGTTCAACGATGATGGACCATGAAATTACAGACAATTCCCCATTCGAACCTGTAACGCTTTCCGAGAAAACTCCAGGATCGCTCTGCAAAAACTGTCCACCCGGGTTATCGAAAGCTCAACCGAAACTACCCAGCGTACCCCGCGCAGGTGTTTGGGAATGGTCAGCGGATCTTGGGATCCGGAACCTCAAGCCTGACCCTCAGGCGGCTGACCACCCTCAATGGTGGCCACCGGAAAAAGGTCGCCGAGGCCTCAGTGAAAACCTGGGGACGGGTCACATTGTGTGACCAGATCGCCAACAAAAAATGTTAACATTCGGGCCTTTCATTGGCGGTTGATTGCAACATCTTTTGTTGCCATGGAATACGCCAGAAACCGCCAACCACCAGAGGAGGTCTACGACCTCCCGGCCTCCGCCTGGCGCCGCGTCCACCTGGATGTGCCCACTCGGAAATACCAGTCGCCTCGGGTCTTTGAGCAGAACGTCACCCTTGTGGGCCACCAGTTCCGGCAGCTTTTCATCAGGGACCTGGGCCACGAGGAGCCGACCATCCTGATCACCAACGACCGGAAAGCCTCTGAGGCCGCGGTCATCACCCGGTATGCCCAGCGCATGCTCATCGAGAACGCGCTTTCGGATGCGGTCCGCTTCTTCCACATGGACGCGCTCTCCTCCGCCGTTGGCCTCAAGGTGGACTTCGACATGGTCCTCCTCGTCATCGCCAGCGGCCTCTATCGTTTGGCGGCCCGGCGCATGCGCGGCTACTCCGATGCCCAAGCCAGGGTCATCTTTCGGGACCTCATCGATATCCCTGCAGACGTTGAGATCACAGAAAAGGAAGTGGTGGTGCGCCTTCACCGCCGGGCGCACCTCCCCATTCTCCTGGCCTCCGGGCTTCTCCACCAAGCAACCCCAGTCCCCTGGTGGGGTGGATGCCCCGTGCGTATAACGGACTAATAGCGGCCAAGATCAGGCAAGATCAGGCGAGCCAGCATGGATTGTTAGCGAGATTCGGCTTCGTGGAAATCCAGGCTAGGGGCCAGGCGCGACTGGATAGCGCCTCGGCCTCCGAACTATGTTTGAGGAAGCTCTCAACCCCTTCCTGGAGGAATTGATGCGCCTGCTGACCATGGGGCTGGAGACCCTCGCATTGGCCCAGATCCAGGGCCTGCTCCTTGGTCTTCAGGGCATTGAAGGTAAGCTCCCCGATGATGCGGAAGGGTTTCCAGGGGATGGTGGGGTCTATTGCGTGCTGGGCAGGTGGGCCGAATTGAGCCGCGGCTCCGCCGACCACGCCCTGTTGGCCTGGGCTGACAAGGAGCTACCTGACTGGGCCGAGGACGTAAGGCACACGCTGTCGTCCCAAAGAAAACCGATCCGGAAGGCCCGGTGAGAGAATGAACAACCTGGATGAAACCGCCGGAGTGCTTGACGTATCCGACCTTGATTCCATTAGGACAAGGGGAAAGCTGGCTTCTCTCAGAGGCTGAAGCCTTCCGTGGGGTCCCGAACTCTCATTCCGAATTAAAAGCCATTGCGCAAGGAAGTGTAGACTTTGCCATCCTTGGTCCCCCAGATCAGCACCCGGCCGTACTGCCCGAAACAGAGGGCGGTGATGTCCCCCCAGTCCGGGTCGTGGGCAATGGTCTGTTTGCTATCCCCATCCGCACGTAGACAATCGTCGATTATCCGGATTTCATTCGTCAGTCCAATGGCCAATCTTCCCGTCGAAGCATCAAACGCACACACCGGGGTAGATTTCTTGTCACCGATATGGAACTGATGCACACACTCAGGATTCCATGTGCCATCGATTCTCCAAATCGCTACCCGCCCTTCGGCCGGGAATGCCGCCAGGAATTCCGCGTCCGCCAACTGCAGCAAGGCGATCCGATGGTTCCCGGTCTGGTTGCCGATCTTGACCGTCCGGACTCTGACGAGGCTGCCCTTGGTTGGGCAAGGATGGTTCATCTTCAGGATGGCCAATTCGGACAGGCCACCCGCGAGGATGGTGCAGGTGTTACCGGCCGACCCAAGGTAATGGATGGACCTGAGTTTTTCGTATCCCGAAACTGAATCCAGGCAGGATGTTATCGTCCATTTGTCCTCCATTGACCAGAGATCGACCCGGTCGCCATCGTCCGATATGGACATGAAATAGGGGCTTGTTCCGATCTGCACCGTATCCCAGACATTCCCCCCCAGATCCAAAACATCCTTGTCTCCCCGGTTGTTCCGCTTGACGGCGATCGCACCATCATCCGTGCTCAGTATCAGCCTCAGGTTGTCCGCAGAAAGGCAGGCCGCGTTCACATCGTCTGGCGCGGCAACCTTGGTTATCACCCCGAGGTGGCCAGTCTGGCCGATGTGGCCGATGCAGCAGCAGTCGGATTTGGAGGAAACCAGCACCTCGCTGTCGTGGCGCGGGGAACAGAGATGCCAGATAATCTTGTCTAGGCTGATGGCAGACGGGATCGCCTTACCCCACTGTTCCGAAGGATCTATTGGACCGTCGGGCCCGCGCCCCTTTCTTCCCTTGAAGGCTTTGCGCCACGCCACTACGGAACCGGGCAGCAGGAGGTCATGCGCTTCGCCTAGGCAGACGCAAAGCGCCTCCATGTCCCGGAAGGAGCAGCCCTCGGCACCCTTGGCCAGTTCAACCAGTTCATTCTTGTCCAAAGGCGGCCGGAAGCCAGGGTTGGCTTCCTCCAGGAAGGCGTGCCGTTCGTCCAGATCCGCGGCGGGCATGCTGTAGAGGTTCCGGCCGACCCGGCTCATGTACCCTTGGTCCAGCCCACCCTGCAGGTTGGTGGTGCCGAGGAGTACGACCTGGGTCTTTTCCAGTTCTCTATAGAGGGTTCCCACCGTCAGATTGTGGTCCAGGGTGGCCGACTCGCCATCGGTTCCCCGCCGGCCCACCAAATTGTCGATCTCATCGAAGATGACGACGGACTTGCGCATGCGCAGAAAATCGAAGATCTTTGTCAGCCTTTTTGCGCTTTCGCCGGTGTATTTGGTCTGGTAATCGCCGGACATCAGGAAGGTCTCGAACCCGGCCTGTCGGGCGCATTCCAAGGCGAGCGTCGTCTTCCCGCTCCCAGGAGGCCCCCAGAGGCAGATTGCCAGAGCCTTTCCGCTATCCCCTTGGAGATGCTCATGGATCAGGCTTGCAAGTTTTCCCTCCAGGTCCCTCCGGGTCTTGGATGCCGATAGCTTATTCTTCGCTTTGAGGCTGTTCCGGGACAGCCCGGGGGGAAGTTCCTCAGCGAGGACCTCGTCTTGGTCTTGGCCCATCCCGGGCATGGCCTTCTTCATCGCCTCCCAGCCCATGCAGTTGGAGGCCACCAGGGAGACCGGCTCGGGAAGCTGGCCCAGCAATGGTTCGATGGCGATCCGGACGGATTGCGCCATGGCCGGATTTGCGGTCAAGACGTGAATCTCATTCTTCTCGATCTGTAGCCGGAAATCATTCTGGATTCCTTCCAGGACCACACCCAATCCAGCCAGGAATTCATGGACATGGTCATCGGAAAGGGCCCCGGTTTGGCCGAGCAGCACCGGTATTCCGGCCGTCCGGTAGGATTCCAACTTCGGTGCGCCCATCAACCTTCACCCAGAAGCGTTTCACGCATCTTCTTATCCTGGCGGATCTCAGCTTCCATCTGCTCCTCGCTGACCCGTTCCACCTTGGTCCGGGTGGTTCGGGCCACCGACATCGCATTGATGGCCTGTTCAGCCTGCCTGGCCCCCATGATTTCACTCATAAGGCCGTACAAAAGTCCCTCGGCCAATCCGATCCCCGCTTGGACCAGGAGGTAATGCAAAAGGGTCATTCCCGCCGGCAAGGCCGCCCCGCCGGTGGCGATCGAAAGCCAAGCGACGAACGCCGCGACCGCAGCGACCACAAGGGCCCAGAGCAGCACCCGGACACACCGTTTCCAAAACGGCTGTTTGGGGCCGGCGGGCTTGTAATAGGGACCCATGGCTTGGCCTGGGCGCATGGGTGGCGTAGCGGCGCTTTTGGTTCGAGCCACGGGAAGACCCTCCTGTTGATAAAGTGCCTATTGTTATCACCCAGCCTAGCCCATCCAGATCGATTTGGGACGCTTCCCGGGCCGGAAAAGAAGCAATGCGTGGGCTCCATCAATTGGGGCACTCAAGAGAGATGCAGGCTGACCACTGGGGTATCATCCAGGGATTGGAGGAGGCCATGCGCCGGGGGGAGAGCGTCCCCGTGGACAGGGTGGAACTCACGCCCGAGGAGGAGCGGCTGGCCCTGGCGGTCTTGGATCCGATCACGGAGATGACCGTGGAGAGCCAACAACCTTCATGAGCCTGGAGATTTGGCCCTCCACTTCCTGACCTCTCCCAATGCCTGGGCAATATAGCAGGATGGCAAGTGGCCGGCGGTGGCCACATCCTGCAGGCAGGCGCAGCAACCACCGGGAAACTCACTGTTCCCGGTCTCCAACCGGGTCAGGACGGCCTCCAGGTGGGCCACGAGGGCAACAGTCTCATCCATCTCAGTCATGTTCTCACCGGGCCTTCCTGTTCGGCTTGGAAATAGGCATTGCCGTGGGTCTTGATGACGTGACCCAGGAGGGCCTTTATGCAGGATTGGCACAGGTCCAAAGCAAGGTCATCCCCGTCCCCGAACACCGAGTTGTAGCCGCCCCTGTGGCGCCAGGACAGCCACTCCTGCGCCTCTTCCTGGCTCACCTCGTGCTTCCCGCAAGCATCGCACACCCAGGCGACGGGGACTTCGGTGTAGGAGGCCTTGCTTTTGGTTTCGATCATTCGAATACCCCAGTATTCGATGCGGCCCAGCACGTTCGAAACCTCTTGGGCCCCTTCTTCGGTGTCGAGCATTGCCAGCGGCTGGCGGTCCCCCAAGGCCCTATTGGGGGCCCGAAGCCAACCGTCAGCCTTCTCGTCGGATCCAAGGGCATCGACCGCCTTCGCTCGGACGCGGGCATAGGCCTCTTCCCAGCCGTCTGGCATGCGTCGGACCTTATCCAACTGCTCCTCGCGGAACCAGCCCAAGATCCCCTTGCGCACGTAACCCTGGAAGTAAACCCGGCCGCCGACAACGTAGTCAAGGAACAACCGGGCTCCTGGATGGTGGATGAAGGGACCGTCCGCCCACCCCCCGCCGAACGCCCATCCGGGCAGGAGGTCCATGACCAGCACCTGCCAACCGAGGGGCTTCTGTGGGCCCTCTGGCGTCTGGCTGGCCAGGGCGGCCATCGCAAGGTCCCGCATCAAGACCTCCCGGTAGGGATGCATCGAGTCTCTCTCGCCCCGCAGGTTCTCGTTGTCAAGCTGGGGGCAGGTGCATCCCATTTCTCGTGCGGTAGCGGACCCAGGGTCCGTGCGAGGGTCCCGGAATTGGGGCTTGGGCTTCGTCATGTCGCCTCCTGGTCGTCCTGCTGTTGCCCTGTATCGAAGGCCTTGAGCCTTTCGGTGGCGATTTTAACGTCCAGGCCCCGGGCATCTGTGGTGCGCCCGGCCAGGTAGTCGGCCAGGGCTGCCTCGTCTTGGGCTCTGGCGGCAGTCGGGTTCGCAGCTTTCCGGGCCGCTCGTTCTTTGCGGACCTCCCGGGTCACGGCATTGATCTCTTCCAGGGTGATCCCTGGGAGGTCCTCATCGGCCATCGCGGCCAGGGTCTCGGCATCGGGAGTGAGAGTAAGGTTTATCGGCTCGAATTCCGTCGGCTCCAGAGCAACCTTCTTGATGAGATCAAAATCCACATGGCGGGCCGGGGGCTCGGTGCTCCGCCGCTCCCAATTCTCGATTTGGCAGGTCAGCTCCTCAAATTCGTCCCCTACCGGGGTCCCGGGTTTAGCGTAGGCAAAAATCTGCTCCAGGAGAGCCATGGCTGTTTGGTATTCCTCTTTGGTCTGGAGCGGTTTCAGCAGAGGGTCTTTTCGGTTCTGGTTCATATCCACTCCTCACGGCTCTTGGCGCGACAGGTCTGGCAGAGAATGGATGCATTCACCGTTTCTGCGGTCTCCCGACTCCGCCGGCGCCCGGAACCCGGTCCACCGGTCCAGGGGGGAATCCCCCGCTCAGCCAAGCCCGCCTCAAGGATGGGGATCCGCCTCAAGGCAAGTCTTGGCTGGCGCTCAGTCCAAGGCTGGCAATCGAAATGGATGAAGGGATTCCCATACACGTCCATCCGGAGTTCCATATTCGCGACGATCACCCCGGCCTCAATCCCCAGGGCGTAGCGCTCTACGAAGCGCCGCGAATTGCCGTCCCGGACCGGGAAGCACCACACCCCCCGCAATTCAATGGGGGGCCCGTCCTCCTGAACCAGTTCGGCCCTGACCCAAAAGGTCCAACCCTCAGGGTCCTCCCGAAGCCGGTCGACCTCGGGCCTCAGTGGGCCTGTTATGGGCTTGGGGGCCGGAAGGTCCTTGTAGGCATAGAGCCGCTTGTGCGGGTCCCGGTAAGGCTTCATGACCTGCCGAGCATCGGCGGCCGTCGCGCGCCAGTAGAGTCGGCGTCTGGCCTTCCAGTCCCTGCGCGGGAAACCGATGATCATTCGGCGGCGAATCTCTTCGCAGCCCTGCTTGCGGATGGTTTTGGGTGTATGTGCCATGGGCGTGAAGGGGGAACCTTATTAAACCGTTCGAAAAGGTGCCGGGAGTCGATTCTCAAGGCGATCTGCTTAACAGAGGAGGCCGGTCAGCAGGCCCCGCCAGACCGGGGCGTGAACTAGGCTTCGAGTCCCGGTGGGCAAGGGGGTGGCCTCGGGGAGGTGCATTCTTGATCCGGAGAACTCGGGTCCGGCTTTTGCCGGGCAGAAAGGTCGAAACCCCCTTGCGCCGAAGCATGGCATGGGAATTTGTCACGTTGGTTGGGCCTCGACATCACATCTCTGAATTCTGGGTTGCAACGCCCTGTGTCTCAACGGCCAACGCCTTCGCAACCCTGCTGGCGACATCGTCTGGCCGTTCAAGGAGTTCCTGTTCCGTGACCCCAAGCACCGCCTCGAACCTCGCCGCCCAATCCGTCATGGCCATGGGAAGATGCCGGCTGGCCCGGTGCTCGGCGAAGTCGAGGTAAAGGTCTATGATCCAGTCCAGCACCGGCAGTTCCACCATGGAGCCCTTGGGAGCGGTGCCGTCTAGCGGAAAGGCGGCTACCTTGTCCCACAGGGTCCGGGAGGTCGGGTCATCTTTGTGGTAGTCCAGGGCGGTCTCGTAGAGGTCGGTGAGGCGCTGATGGAAGGTGCGGGAACTCTTCCTGATCAGGTCGAGTTCTTCCATCAGGTATTCGAAGTAGTCAGGGCTCCAGGGCCCCTCCTGCGCCAACCGGTCATGGTCGACCAAATAGCCCTTGATGGCGAAATCGCTCAAGGTGGCCGTGGCCCACTTCCGGAATTGAATCCCGCTGGAGGAATCCACCCGGAACCCCACCGCGAAAATAGCCTCGACATTGATCTCGTCAGGGATTACCCGGGGGATTGCGCCTTCGGCAGAGAGGGCGTTCAGGTGTCCCTGGATCGTCTCTATCGGCACCCGGAAGAGCACCGCCAAGTCCTCCGGGGACAACCCACCCCTTGTTGCGGATTCGGCATCAAGCCGGCTTGCCCAGTCCTTTGGCAAGCCGGTGAGGGGTGGGTGGAAGGTCGGTTTTCCACCGGTCCACTGCGGGTCCATTTGCTGAATGATCCGTATGAGTTGTGGGTCGGAGTGGGGATTCATTGCTCAAGCCCCTTGAGATCAATCTGCAGGGATTCGAAGCAAATCGGAATGTCGTCCAATTCCGCCTGCGCAACCATTGCAAGCAATAGGTTGGCGATGGTTGGGTTGTCCCCCAGAACCGGGAGCGCGGGGGGCCGTCGCCGCTTTCGCGGGTGGGCCCGCCACCAGTTGGCTTTCTCGGCGCGGAAGTCAAAGCCGAAGGGCTGCTGTTCCCCGCTCTCGGTTGCCCAATTGGCCCCTTGGAGGCTCTCCGCATTCCAGGGCCCTCCATCCTTGGGGTGGTGGAACTTTCCCTGTCGAATGGTGGCAAGGATGCAACCGGGGCAACTTTGGGCCTCTTCGCGCAAGGCAGCCATACCGGCTTTCCAGTGGGCGCCCTCGGAGCCCAGGAGGCGTACGAGTTCCTCCACCGGCTTGGTCCGTCCGCAGTAGCCGCAGACCCGGTTCGGGTTGGCGGTGCATCTGGATTCGTGCTTCTGCATGTGGCCGCCGGACCCTCCGGATTTGCCGCAGTAGTCGCAGTAATACCGCCAGCGCTGGACGCGTTTCAATGGAGTTCCTCCAAAGTTGGGGTCTGGTCATTCATCTTCATAGCCTTCAAGGATTTTCATGGGCAGGGGACGTCTGCTGGGTTTCCCTTCGGAACGAGCGAACCGGACCAAATCGGAACGCAGGCCGCGCTTCATATAGTCCTGGCTCAAGTCCGCCGGGGTGATGCCCCGGAGTTCTGCTAGCCCTTGGAGGACAGTCTGGACTGCGAGGCCCTGGACCTCCTCGGGGGCATGCTCCGCGGCGTCAAGAATGGCCGTCAGGGCCGCTAGGCGTTCCTTGCGGGGCCAGGGTCCCATGCCGAGTACCTCGACCTTCTCGGGGGAGATGTCGACCACTACGGGGCGGTTGATGGCTCGGTAGTCCTCGTCGCAGATGCTGGCGTTCACCAAGACCCTGGAGCCGGCGAAGGCTACCCCATAGCCGTCATGGATGTGGCCGAAGATGTGTACCCTGGGCTTCACGGCCGCACGCCGGATATTCAGTTCCTCGCAGCCCAGATGCTCCCCGCCTCGGACTTGGTCCAGAACGCCGAAGGGCGGGCAATGGGTGATGAGCACATCCGTATCCATGGGGATCTTGTTCCAGGCCTCCCGTAGCCGGAGCCCCTTGCGTGGAAGATTGAACGCCCAGTCGCAGAAGGCCGGCTGCCAGGGGGAGCCCCAGAAGCGGACCCCGTCGATCTCGACGCCGGAATCCTGGAGATAGACCAGGTCGGGGTGTTCCGCCAGCAACATCGAAGCAAAATCCGTTTCCCGTTCGAACAGCCAGTCATGGTTACCCGCGATGAAGATCTTGTGCCGGTGCGGCTGGGACGAAAACCATGCCAGGAATTGGGTCACCTGGGGCAGAGTGCCGTTGCTGGTGGCGTCACCGGCATGGATCAGGACATCCCCATCCGGAAGGCTGAATCCCCGGTGGTTGTGGGTGTCCGAAACCAGAACAAGGCGCATGGAATCTATCCTTCCAAGGTGCAGGGAACGTATTTGTCAGCGGCCATCATTCTGGATTCCTCCGAATTTGGGCCTGCATGGTCTGGATGGTCGGGCTGAAGACGCACCCTCGCCCGATTCCCCACCAGATTACTGGCGCGGTGAACTGGGATCCTCACCAGCCAAAAAGCGCCGAAGCCGCTCAGTGGCCCGTTCCATGGCGGGAGAAAGCTCCGGTGGATTCAGAATCGCCTGGGTGAATACCTCCTGATCCGCGACCGTGAGCCGGATGACCTGTTTCTCAGGCTTTGATTTGTGGGATTTCCGTGTCATCCGTTCACCCCCCTTCCTCCCCCAAATTCTCCAATCCGGAATGGCCCGGCAGCAGGTCCCGATAGAACTGAGCCCGGGCCGTATCTAGGGCATCGAACCAGCCATAGTCATCCGCCTGGGGATCCCGTCCGCGTTCATAGAGTATGCTCGCACAGGCGCGCCGGGCCTGATCCTCCGGGCCGATGGCTTCTAAGTCCTGGGGCCAGGTGTTTGCCACGGTCGACCTGAGCCCTGGACTGACGAGCCGCTCAAATAGACGTAGGAGCCCGCCCCGGGCTGACTCCTCCGCTGGACTGACCGCCCTGACCCGGGCCCTTATGCCTTCCTGGCAATCCTTCCGGGCCGCGACCAGAGCGGCACCATGGAGCCGGTCTTCAAGGTCCGATGACCAGACCTTACGGAAGTCCTGCAGTTCGGTTCCCGGCGCGGCGAGGCTGGCCTCCCAGGTATCGGACAACGCTTCCAGGGCCCGCCCCGCCTCCGGGAAGGATCCCGCCCCAAGCAGCATCGCGAATATGCGGCATTGCAGTGCGCAAACGCGGCGTTCGAAGCGGCGATGAAAATGGAGATGCGCTCGGAACTCGCTCTCAAGCATCCTGACCCGGAGCGGGTCACCGGGTTGGGGCTTCCTGGGGATTTTCTTCTGGAAATGCAGCCCAACCCACTCGTCCCCTGTCGAACCCTGGGGTTCCGGGTTCGCCTCCATGCGGAAGTACCCCTCCACGGAAGCCAACTGGGGGGCCGTCAGACCATTCGTCATGTAGTCTTGGCGAGCCTTGGATAGGAAGGTTTCCACCCAGGATTCGAGCGAGGCCGCCTCTGTCATGCTCGATGAATCGATTCGCAAAACATCTTGCAGCAGAGGGCTGGGCAGGAACCTGGACCGCTCCTCCTGAAGGGCCCTCAGCACCAGTTCCCTTGCGCCTGGAAGCGTCTCCTCTGTGGCCCGGATCGCCCAGTGGAGGCAAACGTCCAATTGTGACGGGAACTCCACTTGATGCATCCGCCCCGGTTCCTGGAGGTAAATGGCAAATGGATCCTCCAGCCTCCCCTTATGAAATGGCAGCAACTTGGCAACCGCCACAGCTCCGCCCTCCAGCGGCGCCAAAGGGCCTTTCCGGGCCAGGGCATCACTCTGTTCAATGAATTCCATCCGGTGTGGACCCAAGCAACTCCGATTTGTCTCGCATCATCCCTCGGAGCAGGACCCAACAGCGCGATGGCACCTACGCGTTCACCGAGACGGTGGAGGCATGGGAAGGCCGCTGGCGACAAGCGCTACTGGAGGTGCTCCCGATGTGGCGTTCGGGCGTCCCGATTGCGTCGATCGGCGCCGCGCTCCATCGCCACCGGGGCGCCGACGGCCGAGTGAAGGCAGTCCAACTCGGGAGGAGATTCTCGCTGCAGTCGGCAAGTGCGCTTGCGTTTGGTGTCTCGATCATCGCGCGGGTTTTCGAGAAAACTCGGGGCGGCTGCATGCCAGAGGACCTCGCAACACGCCTCCAGCTCGTTCCTGGCTGCATCCGCGAAGGTTTCGACGACCCGGACAAACTCTTGCTGTTCTGGATCTATCGGCGTGACCCGGGTCTGTTCCCGAGGGTCAGAGTTCACCAGGCGTTCGATGCCTTGGGCGCGATTCCTCCTTGGGGACCAGGTGTCTCGGTAGACGAGCGAAGGGGCCAACTCCGTAATCTCGTCGGATAGAACAGGCCTAGCCAGACGGCAGCCTGCAAGTAGTCGATCACTGGCTGCACCTGACCCGCGAGCATCATGTCAAGGGGGCGCCTTCCCCCGAAAACCAGGGCCGTGTTGGGCCTTGTCAGCCATCCGACGGCTCCACCCCCGCCCGGGAATGCCGTCCCCGCCAAGTGGTAGATCACGAGGACCTGCGCTTGGTCGTGGACCTGGGCAGCTTGGTCGGCGGTAAGACCAAGAGCCTCCACCGCCTTGCCGAACGCCGAGCGGACTAAGTCCTCACCATCCATTCAAGCCTCCGGTTTGGCCCGTGCGGGGTCCGGGCTCCCGCATGGGCCAGCATCTCTTGCCAAAACTTCATTCAAGGCGTTCCTGCCCTCGGGAGTGAGGGGTATTGTGGCAGGCAGCAGGGCCTTACGACGTCGGGGCTTCGGGAAGTAGGCATTGCCGTGGGTCTTGATGGCGTGGCCAAGCAGGGTTTTTAAGCATGCTTGGCACAAGTCTAGGCTTAGTTCCTCGCCGTCCCCGAACATTGAGTTATACCCGCCCCTGTGCCGCCACGACAGCCACTCCTGGGCCTCTTCCTGGCTTTCCTCATACGTCCCACAGGCGTCACATACCCAGCCGACAGGGACTTCCTGGGGGACCTTCTTCCGCATCGTCTTGATCATGCCCATCCCCCGTAGGCGCACTCCAGGTGACGGCGGACACTGACGAGCCCTCCGGGGTCGGAAATCATCAGATCGAGGGGCGTGATCCCTCCGAACAGGGGGCTGGTGTTGCACCGCAGCAGCCACGCGCCATGGTCCCCGGGGAAGGTCGTTTCCAGCTCCTTATAGACGCCCAGGATATGGCTGACGCGCTCCATGGTGGCATCTCCGACGGCCACGTCCTTGCCCGCCTGGGCGACCTCTTGCAATGCGAGGTAGGCGGCTTCCGGAATCCGCAAGATCCCTACCTGTTCGGTGGGAGTCCAGCCCAGTTCCCGGGCGATGTTGGCGAAAAGCCGGAGAGCCTCACCACCCTTTCGCTCCGGGGTGATTTCGTGCTGCCTACTGTCACGCTCCCGCGCCAGGACCTCATCCACGGGGTTCCTGCCGTCGGGGGTGCGAATCTGGAGCGGCTTCGGCAGATTCGGGCATTTGCTGGACCAACTCGGGTCGATTTTGCGTAAAGCCTCGACAAGGGCGGCTCGGTGCTTGGGGTCAGGGGCCTTCGGAGTCATCGTCATCCTCACTGAATTTGGCACGGCACAAGTCGCAGAGGGTTGCGAGTTTAATATTTCTTCCCGGGGCCCCGCAGCCCTCGCAGGTGGCTGATGCGGCCTCTTCCGCGATCCGGATCAGCCTGGACACCTCATCATTGCTGCGGTTGGTGTAGACGCGGAGACCCCCGAATTTTTCCTTGATCTGAGTGATGACTAATCGACGGGGGCCGAGGGCATCCAACCGCTCGCAAAGGCCGGTGATGATTCCCTTCCAGCCATCTCCGACGGCGAAGTTCAATTTATCAATCCCCTTAAAGAGTCTGGGGAAGCGTGCCTTGAGGTCGCTTATCCAGGGTGGCTCAGTCCACGTCACGGTTCCATCCTTCGACGATGTGGCGGTGTAGAGAGCAAGCGCCGCTGATCACGAACACGGGATCCCCATTTGCGTTTTTCACGCCGCGCATGTCCTCTATTATCCGCAATGGGGCAGCTACACCCATTTTCCCGGGCCTCCTTGGAACCGGGGGCCAACTGTCGGCCCAGGATCATAGCTTCGGCCTCGGCCATGGCAGCCTGGGTCTCTAGGCTCGGCGTCTTGGTTCTGGGCTTGGGCTTCGTCATGGCGCCTCCTGGTCGTCCTGTCGTTGACCAGTCTCCAATGCTTTCAGCCGCTCGAAGGCCCGAGCACTAGCGGGGTTGAGGGGCGGTGGGTTTAGGAGGCCCTCGGCAAAGAACGCCAGGTCCCCGGGTGTTAGCTTGATCTCGGGGGTCATTGGCGCGAACTCGGTCGGTTCCAATGCAACCTTCTCGATGAGATCAAAATCTACGTGCCGAGATTGGTGACCGGCCCGAAAGACCTCAGTGTGCATGGCGTCTGGAGCAATATCCAGGCCCCCAGGCCAAGTGACCACGCCCCTTTCCAGGAAAGCCCGCACGAATATGGCAGGATCCCGCAGGCCCGAAAAGACACCGGCATCAGGGCCTTGCACAAGGGCCGACAGGTCCACCACGCCCTCTGTGCCGTCTAGGAAGCGGGCCCAAAGGCGGTAGCCGTCTAGGACTGCGAGGGCCGCAATACGCCATGGGGATGGTGGGGTCAGTCCAATGGGGCGATCTTGAGGGGTGGTGGGGGTCAAGGGCTCGAATGCCATCGGCTCCATTGCGACCTTCTTGATGGGATCAAAAACCATTTGGTGGGGTTGGGCCTTGACTGCGTTCCGTCGCTCCCAGTCTGTGATCAGTGCAGCCAGGCTCTCGTATTCGTCGCCTTCGGGGATTCCAGGTTTTGCGGAGCCATGGATCTGGCCCAAGCGGGCCATCGCTTGGCGGTATTCCTGGTCTTTCTGGAGCGGTTTCATGGCAGGGGCCTTTCAATCAATCCACACACTTCCCTAGCTCAAGTGGGCCTTGGATTCATGCTGCCTCTTCGAATGCGCCATGGGTTGACGCTTTCAGTGGAATTTTTAATGAGGGCTAAATCGGTAGCGAATCCCGTTACTCATGGCCATGTGCCGAGCCCATACCAATTCCAGCACCTGCCCTACATCGGAAACCGGGAATGCATTCAATGGAACTCCCGATCAGAATGGTCCTTCAAATCACTCAATAAGCCTGTACAGTCGAGTCCTCATTCGGGTCTTGGGACCGGCGGAAGCGTAGCACGGACGACGCGAGTTCATGGCCTAGCAGAACCGCGGACGGGTGTCCGGTTGCAGAACCTTGGCCAAGGACTGAAAGGGGGTTCTCCCCCGCCTTGGCCATGGTCATCATCGATGACAGAACGCGCACCCGGAGGTCCGACAGGGCCCACTCGAGGGTGCCTCCGTGGGCCACCCCGAAGCGTTCACCTTCCGGGGTCAAAGCTACGACCACTACCCCAGTATCGCCGGGTTTCTGCTCGAAGATGATGTGGTATCCCGTCAGGGTCTGCTCCAACTGCCTCGTTGCCTCCTCTTCGATCGTGAGCGCGCGGACCTTGGCCAAGTCTTCCAGCCTGAACCACCCGCCGCTGAACCCGGACGGGGCCCAGCCGGCCAGGAAGAATACGTGACCATCTTCCACCTGCTCCAGGGTGATCCGAGCCGGCGTCCGCATCAAGGTCCAGCCGTCCCCCCAGCCTCCCAGGAACAAGTAGGTCTCGATATCCTCCATGGTCACCCCGGCCATGCCCAGGGTGTGCTCCAAGGCTGCCAGCTCCGGGTCCACCGGGTTGCGACCATCGGCTGGTTTGATCTTGAGGGGGAGTGAGATCAAAGGCTTCTTCCCTAACCAAGCGGCGTCGAGGTTTTTGAGAGCCTGCTCTAGTTTTGGGTCCATCATGTTTTTTCCTCCTGCCTCAACTGCCGAGTGTGGAAGTTCAGGGGTTGCAAGCCAGGACTACATCTTTCACCTCCCCATACACGGCTGGGCATTGGAGTAGACCTTGCTGAATGATCCGTATGAGTTGCGGGCCGGAGATGGGATTCATTGTTCAAGCGCCTTGAGATCGATCTGCAGGGACTCAACGCAAATCAGAATGTCGTCCAATTCCGCCTGCGCAACCATTGCCAGCAATAGGTTGGCGATGGCTGGCTTGTCCCCCAGAACCGGGAGCGCGAGGGGCCGCCGCCGCTTTCGAGGGTGGGCCCGCCACCAGTTGGCTTTCTCGGCATGGAAGTCGAAACCGAAGGGCTGCTGTTCCCCGCTCTCGGTTGCCCAATTGGCCCCTTGGAGGCTCTCCGCATTCCAGGGCCCTCCATCCTTGGGGTGGTGGAACTTTCCCTGTCGAATGGTGGCAAGGATGCAACCGGGGCAACTTTGGGCCTCTTCGCGCAAGGCAGCCATACCGGCTTTCCAGTGGGCGCCCTCGGAGCCCAGGAGGCGTACGAGTTCCTCCACCGGCTTGGTCCGTCCGCAGTAGCCGCAGACCCGGTTCGGGTTGGCGGTGCATCCGGATTCGTGCTTCTGCATGTGGCCGCCGGACCCTCCGGATTTGCCGCAGTAGTCGCAGTAATACCGCCAGCGCTGGACGCGTTTCAATGGAGTTCCTCCAAAGTTGGGGTCTGGTCATTCATCTTCATAGCCTTCAAGGATTTTCATGGGCAGGGGACGCCTGCTGGGTTTCCCTTCGGAACGAGCGAACCGGACCAAATCGGAACGCAGGCCGCGCTTCATATAGTCCTGGCTCAAGTCCGCCGGGGTGATGCCCCGGAGTTCTGCTAGCCCTTGGAGGACAGTCTGGACTGCGAGGCCCTGGACCTCCTTGGGGGCATGCTCCGCGGCGTCAAGAATGGCCGTCAGGGCCGCCAGGCGTTCCTTGCGGGGCCAGGGTCCCATGCCGAGTACCTCGACCTTCTCGGGGGAGATGTCGACCACTACGGGGCGGTTGATGGCTCGGTAGTCCTCGTCGCAGATGCTGGCGTTCACCAAGACCCTGGAGCCGGCAAAGGCTACCCCATAGCCGTCATGGATGTGGCCGAAGATGTGTACCCTGGGCTTCACGGCCGCACGCCGGATATTCAGTTCCTCGCAGCCCAGATGCTCCCCGCCTCGGACTTGGTCCAGAACGCCGAAGGGCGGGCAATGGGTGATGAGCACATCCGTATCCATGGGGATCTTGTTCCAGGCCTCCCGTAGCCGGAGCCCCTTGCGTGGAAGATTGAACGCCCAGTCGCAGAAGGCCGGCTGCCAGGGGGAGCCCCAGAAGCGGACCCCGTCGATCTCGACGCCGGAATCCTGGAGATAGACCAGGTTGGGGTGTTCCGCCAGCAACATCGAAGCAAAATCCGTTTCCCGTTCGAACAGCCAGTCATGGTTACCCGCGATGAAGATCTTGTGCCGGTGCGGCTGGGACGAAAACCATGCCAGGAATTGGGTCACCTGGGGCAGAGTGCCGTTGCTAGTGGCGTCACCGGCATGGATCAGGACATCCCCATCCGGAAGGCTGAATCCCCGGTGGGTGTGGGTGTCCGAAACCAGAACAAGGCGCATGGAATCTATCCTTCCAAGGTGCAGGGAACGTATTTGTCAGCGGCCATCATTCTGGATTCTTCCGAATTTGGGCCGGCATGGTCTGGATGGTCGGGCTGAAGACGCACCCTCGCCCGATTCCCCACCAGATTACTGGCGCGGTGAACTGGGATCCTCACCAGCCAAAAAGCGCCGAAGCCGCTCAGTGGCCCGTTCCATGGCGGGAGAAAGCTCCGGTGGATTCAGAATCGCCTGGGCGAATACCTCCTGATCCGCGACCGTGAGCCGGATGACCTGTTTCTCAGGCTTTGATTTGTGGGATTTCCGTGTCATCCGGTCACCCCCCTTCCTCCCCCAAATTCTCCAATCCGGAATGGCCCGGCAGCAGGTCCCGATAGAACTGAGCCCGGGCCGTATCTAGGGCATCGAACCAGCCATAGTCATCCGCCTGGGGATCCCGTCCGCGTTCATAGAGTATGCTCGCACAGGCGCGCCGGGCCTGATCCTCCGGGCCGATGGCTTCTAAGTCCTGGGGCCAGGTGTTTGCCACGGTCGACCTGAGCCCTGGACTGACGAGCCGCTCAAATAGACGTATGAGCCCGCCCCGGGCTGACTCCTCCGCTGGACTGACCGCCCTGACCCGGGCCCTTATGCCTGCCTGGCAATCCTTCCGGGCCGCGACCAGAGCGGCACCATGTAGCCGGTCTTCAAGGTCCGATGACCAGACCTTACGGAAGTCCTGCAGTTCGGTTCCCGGCGCGGCGAGGCTGGCCTCCCAGGTATCGGACAACGCTTCCAGGGCCCGCCCCGCCTCCGGGAAGGATCCCGCCCCAAGCAGCACCGCGAATATGCGGCATTGCAGTGCGCAGACGCGGCGTTCGAAGCGGCGATGAAAATGGAGATGCGCTCGGAACTCGCTCTCAAGCATCCTGACCCGGAGCGGGTCGCCGGGTTGGGGCTTCCTGGGGATTTTCTTCTGGAAATGCAGCCCAACCCACTCGTCCCCTGTCGAACCCTGGGGTTCCGGGTTCGCCTCCATGCGGAAGTACCCCTCCACGGAAGCCAACTGGGGGGCCGTCAGACCATTCGTCATGTAGTCTTGGCGAGCCTTGGACAGGAAAGTGTCCACCCAGGATTCGAGGGAGACTGCCTCGGTCAAATTCGACGAATCGATTCCCAAAACATCTTGCAGCAAAGGGCTGTGCAGGAACCTGGACCGCTCCTCCTGAAGGGCCCTCAGCACCAGTTCCCTTGCGCCTGGAAGCGTCTCCTCTGTGGCCCGGATCGTCCAGTGGAGGCGAACGTCCAATTGTGACGGGAACTCCACTTGATGCATCCGCCCCGGTTCCTGGAGGTAAATGGCAAATGGATCCTCCAGCCTCCCCTTATGGAATGGCAGCAACTTGGCGACCGCCACCGCTTCGCTCCCCAGCGGCGCCAAAGGGCCCTTCCGGGCCAGGGCATCACTCTGTTCAATGAATTCCATCCGGTGGCGGATGAAATCGATCCGGAGGAAAGCCCCCGTGGGCCAGAGCACAACCTGTCCGCCGCCAGCAAGGCGACCGGCCTGCCATAGGACGTCATGTTCCAGCGGCCGGAAGAGGGTTAGGGCCAGAAAGTGCGTCAGGTCCCGTTCAACCGTGCGGCCATCGGAATAGGTCAGGCGTAGCAATAGCCCAGGAAGGCATTCGACGGAACTCCCGATCAGAACGGTCATTCATTTCCTCCACCGCATTGAACCGCGGCTGTTATCCATCGGGGCAGCATTCGGCTCTCCGCAATGCCGCATCAATCTGGCCAGCCGCAGGCGAAAAATCGTTCTGGCCGTCTCCTCAAAGCCGCATCCGGACACGGCTGCGGCGGCCTCAATCCTGCTGATGTGGTGGCGCGGAAACGTGAGGTGGAGCCAGGTGCTCCCTTCCGGCTCCAGGAAGCCCCATTCACGGGGGATTTTTCTGCGGCGTTCGCCGTTAATGGTCATGGGCATTCTCGGGGATTGGGCCTCCGGGACAGAGGTAATCTACAGGATGGGCCGTTGAATGCGTCAATGCCTGACGCATTCATTGCGACTTTCCGAGAGGCTCCATTCCTGGTTGCCAAGATCCACGAAGCAAGGGACACTGCAAGCCGTTTACGCCTGGATGGGCACGCCCTCACCCTTCGGCCATGTGGCAGGGGTGGGGGCCTTTTCTTGCCTGCCCCCGAACCGAGCCTGCATTCGAGGGGCGTGGGCACCGTGCCCTGGCTTGGTCGAATTCAGGCAAGGTCAAGCTCCGCCGCAACCCTCAGGCGTAATGCGCCACGGAAGCTCGCAAATTGGCCTCCACGTGTTGCCGCAAATGATCCGGGGATAGCACTTTTGCCTTCGAGCCGATCTGCATAATCCACCGGGAAGGCCCCTCCAATTCCGTGGCCTTGAACTGAATCCTCACCCGGAGGCCTGTCCCATCGTCCACTTCCACCACCTTCACTTCTGGCAAGGCCGGAGGGGTATCCAGGAATGCCTTCACCCAGTTCTTGCCATGAATCTCGACCTCGATTTCGAAGGGATCCTGGTTGGCAAACCACCCTCCAACCTGGAACTGTCGGGCACGCTCCAAGGAGCTTTTCGCCTCGCTGCCCAGCACGCCATGTCGGCCATTCGTTTTGACCGCTTTGATCCGGCCGATCCGGAAATGGCCGGCCGATAGACTCCTCGTGTCCCAGGCCAGCAGATATGCGCTTCCAGCGAGCACATCATGGGTGATGGAATACGGAACCACGGTAATCCAGGCATCTTGCCCATCCCTGGCGCGACTGTAGAGTATCTCCAGTTGGGGTGGCACTGGCTTGGTGGCCAGAGCATCCAGCAAGTTCAGAAAAATATTGGAATCACGCTCCTGCGGTTTGCCCACAGAGCCTCGGAAATTGAGCTGGTCCTTGAGCTGATCAAAGAGAAGCCTATCCTTCCGGGTCAAGTGCGGCGCCAGGAGCTGCTCAAACACGGGCAGATATTGGGCCCAAAACTCTGAACCGCACTGCTGCAACGCCAACTCGGCTAACTGGAGCGCCAGACGGGCATGGTGGCTGTAACCGTCCGCCCAGGCAGGGTCCTTGGCCAGGACCAAGCAGATGGTCCTGCGGCCAGGCATCTCAGCACTGATCCGCTCGATCCTTGCACCATCAATCACCATGGCCTCCAAGGCCCGCTCCAGCGTCTTGGGTGAAATTCCAAGGTTTGCCACCAGACGGCTCCGGGTAATCCCCTTGGCACTGGCCTCTCGGAGAGCAGCATGAACCTGCCTGAGCTTTTCCTCAGAGACAGGAGGTTTGGGGTTTCCGGAAGGCGTGACTCGGGCCAACATGAGGTTCTCCATCGATTGCGTCATCGCTTGTCGCAATTTCATAAGGCGTCAACCATACCCTCGGGTTCCCTTCCCACGTTTGGTTGTCGCGAACAGGCCCCATTGCTGGGCACGGAACTGAAAGCCCCCGGCAGAGCCGGGGGATCTTGCATCAAGCGGCTTGCTGCCTTTTCCTGGGTTTCAGGTCCACGTTCGGGACCTTCAGATACGGCTGGAGCACTTCGCTCACTTGGAGGCTCTGCCCACTAGCAATTTCAAGGTCAGTCCAGATGCCGAGGGCTGAGCCAAGGATGCGGTCGAAGGCGGCCCTGGCCTCCTTCCAGGCCCGCTCATGCTGGGTGCGTTCGCGGGTCTGGCCATCCAGGAGCTGGTGGGCCATGGTGACCATGGCTTCAACCTGCTCCCGGAACTGAGGCCCACTTAGGTAGGTCTTCAGTTCGCGCACACGGGCTTCATCCATGGTCGAAGTACCGCTTGGCCCGTTCCACGGCCACGAGACCTTGCCGAAGGGCCGTGATGAGGACCAGCGCCGTTTTTGGCGAGGCAATCCAAACATCCTCGATCTGACGGAGGTGTTCCACGCCACTCGGGAGAGCCCGACTGACGATGATTACGGCTTCAGCCCCAGCAGCCGCCCGATCTTCCCTGGCCTTGGGGATCCACCCATGGTCCCAGGTCTGGGTCCACTTGGATTCGATCAGGAGCTTGCTAGAGCCGGCCCGGGTCACAGCCAGGGTCAGGTCGGCAGCTTTCTGTCCTTTCCGAGCCCGGGTCAGAACATCCCCGTCAGCCTGGAAAGCGTCCCGAAGCTCGCGTTCCAGCACATCCTCGGCTGCCTGTCCTGTGGCTTCAGAAGCCCCGACCTCAGCCCGCTGCTGCAGGGCGTCAACCTGTGCCTTCATTCGGGTCGCCTGGGTCTCGAAGCGTTGACGCTCCACGGCCCGCTCTCGCGACACTTCCGCCAACAGACGTTCCCGCTCGATTTGAAGGGCCTGATCCACAGCAACCCTTTTCTCCCGGGCTTGGGCAGCACTGCCCCGTTCCTCAGCTTCCCGGATTGCCTGGGCCAATTTAATATCCAGTTCTTTCTCGCGTTTCAACCCGAGGGCCCGGACCTCATCGAGCATCTTCTGCATTTCCGTGAGCTGTTTCTGGGAGGTTTGAGCTGCGGTATTGCGGCCCTTTTCAAATGCTGCCTGCTGGTCGAACTGGCCGGTGCTGAGGCGCGCTTGGGCGGCAGCCAAGTCCTGTTTGAGCCTGGCTGCCTCCGTGCTTGCATCGAGAAGGGCCTGCTGTGCATGCTTTGCCTCGGATTGGCCCTGGGCGCGTCCATCCTGGTACAGCTTCTGCCCCAAAGCTTCCGCCCGTCCCACTTGGTTCCGAAGGTCGAACATGTGGGCATCGGCTTGATCTTTGACACGCTCCAACAATGCCTTATTGCGGGAGGCGGTGGTTAAGAGCGCCTTCTCCTGCTCCTTGCGAAGACGGATCAATTCCTGGTCATGGACCTTGGCGAGTTCGGCCTCCCTCGCTCGCACCGCCTTGGCAAGCTCGGATTTGAGCTTCGCCTCCTGTTGTTTCCAATTCATGGTTGCCCGCTCTGCTTCAGCAGCGTGCTCGGCCAGTGCCTGGCCCAGGGCATCGGCGATTGGAATGCTTGCACCGCAGGCCGGGCAGGCGATGACGGGGGTGGACTTGTCGGCTCCGCTGGGGTTGGATTGGGCTTTCTGCAATTTATTCATTTGAAGCTCCTTGGGGTAGTAGAGGGTTGGTTGAAGGTCTTTCCATCGGCCGGCCGTTGGGTGGGCTGGGAATCTTGCCAATTACGTCTTTGGCGTCTGGGATCTCTTGGGTCAGCACATTGGCGTGCCAACCCCACTTCCTGAAAGGATTCGGGGACCAACGCCAAGTGCCAGAAATCAAATGGAGTGTCGATTGATTTTGAATATTCCCCCGGAGTTGCCGGGGGAATATTCGGCGAGGAAAGCCAAGTGTCGGTCTCCCTTTGTTCCGTATTTGAAGTGGTCTTCTTATTTGTATCCATCCAGTCATCGGTTACCTCCATCACAGCGCCTGCTGCGAGACCAGTATTCGAAATCTAAAAAATACCTTTCACAGACATTCCTCTAAGAGGAAGAGAATCAAGCACCTGTTTGGTCAACCGTGGTTTTGACACCCGGGAATAACGGATTCGCCAGCGCAGACGTAAATGGCCGGTCTTGTATGGAAAACCAGGCAAAGACCGCATTCGGCGCCACAAGATGCCAGGGCGGATCTGCACAGGACAGGGGCCCGTATTCGATTTTTAAAGTCGATGGATAGGGCGGCTAAGCCATGATTTGCCGCCGGGTACGTTTTTGCATAGTTCTGTGAATCACTGAGTGTCAAAGGCAGAACCTAGGTGGGCGAAGGTGGTCACTATTCATGGCCATCCACGTTCATGTCCACGATGGCTTCAGGCAGATGATCGTGGGGGGCACACGGGTAATAAACCTCGCCGAAGGCATCGTCCTGGCTGAAGGGGGCACAACCTGCTCACCACCGTGGTCGATGCTGACTGGGATGGTTGACGAGGAAAGGCCAATCCATGGTCTGGGCACGACCCAACCCAACCTCCCCTTGAGGTCGGAAGCCCTTCGTGCAAAACGTGGGGCGAACCTTTGTACGGGACCAGATTCTTTGACGATCGTCGCCCAGTGATACGTTTGGGCAAAGCGGCTGCGTAAAATTTCTTCTGTAAGTACGCCCCCCGGGCCGCCGCAGGCGGCCAGGTAGCAAAGGGGCCACTGGCTCCGGTAGGTTTGAGGTTACGAGCAACAGACCTACGAGAGGAAAGCCAATGGCCGAGTTGAAGTTTGAGGTCCCCGAGGGGGCCGTGGAAGGACTCTTTTCGCAACCGGGAGGTGAAGGCTTCCGGGTGCTGGTCGAAACCGTGGTTCAAGCCCTGATCGAGAGGCAGGCTGATGAGCACTTCAATGCCCCCTGGAATGCGAGGGGGGTCGAGCGGCCCAATGGCTACCGGAACGGATTCAAGTCCCGCGGCTTCCAGACGGTGGCCGGCGCCCTTGACCTGTCGGTGCCCCAGGCGAGGAACGGTTCCTTCAAGCCGGCGGTCTTCGATCGTTGGCAGCGGTCTGAGCGGGCGATGATGGCCGCCTGCGTGGACATGGTCCTGATGGGCGTTTCTAACCGGAAAGTGACCCGGCTCGCCGAGGAGGCCTTTGGAGCTTCGGTGAGCGCCGGTCTGGTCTCCCAACTGCTCAAGGACCTGGATCCGGCGGTCGAGGCCTTCAATACTCGGCCCCTGGGGCGGTACCGCTACCTCCTCGTCGACGCCCGGTTTGACAAGGTCCGGGAGGGCAAGCGGGTGGTGAGCCGGGCCTTCCTGTGGGCCATGGGCGTCAACGAGGAAGGGGAGCGGGAGGTGCTGGGGTTCCTGGATTGGGGCGGCGAGACGGAGGTGGCATGGGAGAGCCTTTTCGCATCCCTGAAACGTCGCGGGCTCAAGGGCGTAGAGTTGCTGGTCTCCGACGCCCACGAGGGGCTCTGCGAGGCGGCCATGAAGGCGTTTCCGGGAGCGAGCTGGCAGGAGTGCCAAGCGCACTTTCTCCGGCGCGCCATTGAGGAGGTGCGCAAGGACGATCAGAAGGCCTTCCGCAACGATGTGCGCATGATCCTGCAGGCCGCAGACCGGGCGGAATGCGACGACCTTCTCAAGCGCCTTCAGGAGCGCTGGAATGCGAAATCTCCGAAAGCCGTGGCCTATGTGGAAGAGCACCTGGAGGGACTGGTGGCGATCCTGGCCCTGCCGGGGGGCCACCACATGCGGCTCCGGACCACCAATACCGTGGAACGGGTGAACCAGGAACTGAAGCGCAAGGGCCGCCTGGTGCGCATCTGGGGCAACGCCGAGGCCCGGGCCCGGATCTATGGCGCGCTCCTGATGGAGCAGCATGAGACCTGGATGGGGACGGTTTGGCTAAACATGAAGGACAAGGTCTGATGGTCCTCTGGATCCTGTTGGCCCTGGCGGTGCCCGCAGGCCTTGCTCGGCCATGGAAGGCCTGCGGACTGCGCCCGTTCCCATGGAAATTATGTGCAGCAACTCGTTATGTGGAGTTGGTCGGGCTCCAGCAGCAGGGGGACTGGTTGCAGCCTCGTTCTCCTCTTCATAATTAGCGAGGTTTCAGGGATGCGATGAGGGCGTCAGGAGGGCTGAACTTTCCTGGGCGCAGGCCCGGAGGAACTACGGCCTTGAGGATTTCCAGCTTTTGGCTGGGGTCTCCTGCGACGTAAATCTCGCTGGTCTCGGTTCGTTCGTGACCCAGCCAAAGGGCCACCTTTCGTATATCCCCTGTGGCATGCAGGACGTTGATGCCGCAGGAATGCCGAAGGACGTGGGGTGAGACGTGCTTTCCTTCGAGAGACCGACACCTCTTCTGGGCTCCAGCCTGGTTACAGCGAAGGATGAAGGCCACACCCGAGCGGGTCAGAGGCTCATTCCGGGCGTTCAGGAACACCTCAGGTGCCTTGAAGTTGCCCCGGATCGCGATCCAGGCCCGGAGGCTGTCTCCGACCTCTTTCCAGAGGGGAAGGACGCGTTCCTTCCGGCCTTTCCCATGAACCAGCACGTCGACGTACCGTCCTCGAAAGGTCAGGTCCTCCAGGCGGAGGGTAATGAGCTCCGAGACCCTTAGACCCCCGGCAACCGCCAAATGGCAAAGGGCGCGATCACGCGTGCCAGCGCGGGTTCTTGGATCGGGGGCATCCAAAAGAGCCTTCTGCTCTTCGGGAGAAAGGAAATGAACGACCCGCCCATCCGTCCTCATCATGGGGCATGCCAGCACACGGCGGATCTGGTCGAGTGCGGCGGGAAGCCTGTATTCCATGAAGTGCATGAACGATTTGATGGCCGCCAGGCGGAGGTTTCGGGTCCTTGGGCTGTTGGCGCGCTGGACCTGGAGGTGTTCCAGGAAGGCCATGACCAACGGGGCATTGAGATGTTCGAAATGGAGATCGGAAGGAGGGATACCGAGCCGTCTGCTGGCGAATAGGAACAGGAGCTGGAATGAGTAAGCATATGTATTACATGTGTTCTGGCTTGCGCGCCGTTCCAGGGGAAGGCGCTCTCGGAGGAAGGCGGTGATGTGCGGCGCGAGGGGATTCATTGGATTTCTCCCTCAATTTGGTTTTGGCAGGCATCGGCGATTCCGGCCATGAGGTGCGGGGTTGCATGGATGTACCAATAGGTGTTCGCCATTTTTGAATGGCCAAGGTAGGTCGAAAGGGCGAGCATGTGATTGGCAACCTGGTCGGGCGAGCACGCTTCCAACGAACGGACCGTGGCCGTGTGGCGAAGGTCGTGGAGCCGCGGCCCCGGCTGCCCCTTGCCTCCACGAAGGCCGGTGGCACGCAGGAGCATCAGGAAGTTGCTGGACACTGTCGCGTAGACGAGGGGCTCACCTTGCGGGGATACAAAGAGATGGCCGGTGGCCCCTCCCGCTATTTGCCTCCACCCGAGGTATTCCTTCAGCGCCCGCTCCGTCGATTCGTGCATGGGCACCATCCGGGTCTTCCGGAACTTGGTCTCACGGATGAGGAGGCCGTCCAAGGTGATGTCCTCGACCTTCAGTGAAAGGGCTTCTGAGACCCGGAGCCCGCATGATGCCAGCAGGCCGATCAAGGTTAGGTAGGTGCGGGGCTTGAGGGAGCCCTCAGACCCCAGCTTGCCGGCCGCCTCCATCAGCTGACGGATCTCTTCCGTTTCGAAAATATGCGGAAGGCGACGGTGAATGGGGGCGGCAAAGACATGGTTCGGCGGAAGCTCGTGTCCGAAATCCTCAGCCCGGGCATGACGTGCGAATCGAACCAGGGTTCTGAGGCGAAATCCACGCTCCCTCAGGGTTTTGGCCTTGGCTGCCCAGTCGATGGCAGTGGCAGTCCGGACGTGGTCCTCGCCTCGCTCGGAAGCGTACCTGGCATAGCCGAGGAGCAGCCTCTCGTCATTTTTCAGCAGGAATCCCCCGGCTCGCCGGAGGGCAAGGTAGGCCGAGACCGCATCCTTCAACATGACCCCACCTCCATTGGCCATGGCTGGGCGATCTTCTGAAGGGAGGGCTGGTCCAGCTTGGCGTACATCGCAGTCGTGTCGTCCCCGCGATGACGGAGGACAGTCCGTATGACCGTGAAAGAAACTCCACCGCGCACCAATCTGGTCGCCAAGGAATGACGAAGGGCGTGTGCCATCTGTCCTGCTGGGAGCTTGACGCCAGCGCGTCTCGCGGCGGAAAACACCACGTCTGAGACCGATGAAGGCGTGCGAAAGGGGCAATAGGGAGGGCGGGCCCTCAGGAACACGTGTTCGATATTCACCTTGGGACGCCCCTTGGCCAGGTAGTCGAGGAGGGCTTCCCCAACCTCCTGGGGCAGGGGAAGCCGGCCCGGCCGTCGTTCTTTGCCGTGGATGGCGAAGGTGCCCGAAGTCCAGTCGATGTCCTCCAGGCGCATGTGGATGATGTCGCTGGCACGGAGTCCAAGTCGGGCCAGGAGAAGGAGAATCGCCCGGTCTCTCAGTCCAATGGGCAGCAAAAGATCCGTGTCTTTCCGGCAGGGCGGCGTGATTCCTGAATCACCGAAAGGTAATCTCACAGGAGTTGAGGAGCACGCCCCGTGGGAAGACCGAAGCACGCAGACCTGCCGAGCCAGATCGGTGAAATCCTGGCCAGGATCCAGGCGTGGCGTTCTTCCCGGAAAAGCGGCGCCCCGATGCCTGAGGACCTCTGGAGGGAGGCCGGGGATTGGGCAGCCAAGGTGGGTATCAACCCTGTCTGCAAGGCCCTGGGCCTGAGCTATGCGGACCTGAAAAAACGTCTCCAGCCGAAGCAGGTCCTCGGGGTCCTCCAACTGCCCAAGTCCGTCCAGCCAACCTTCGCGGCGTTGGACGGCGCCTTCTTTACGAGCGAGATGAGTCCAGTCGGACCCGTCGTGGAGGTCACCAAGCCGGACGGCGGGCGCCTGGTGGTGCGACTCGCCCCGGGGAGCGCGGTGGATATGGGTTTCGAGAACCTGCAGGTATTCGCTCAGGTGGAGGCCGGGCCCGAGGCGCCGACGGGCCCCGTCCAGGACTTGGCGGGCCTCGTCCGGATCCAGGGGCTTCATGCGGCGGCGGAACGCGGCCGCGGCGCTGCGCTCGATGTTCGTGAGGGCCACGCCCCGGCAGACCTCCAGGTGGGCCACCAGCCCCGGCAGGTCCAGGTCCATTTCACCCATCGGCTGCATCCGCAGGGCAGCCATCTCGATCCGCCGATGCCGCTCGTGCTCGGCCAGGAGCATGTCGAGGTAGGTGCTGCCCGGGCCCTTGACTTGGCCCTCCGGGGCGGGCTGGGGCGTGGGAGGAATCTCCCCGGGAACCTGGGGCGTGGCCTTCTGCAGGACGCCACCCTTGGGCGTGACGATGAGAACGTAGGCCAGATCAGAGGGATCGTAGAGCACCTTGACCTTGCGCCCGCGCAGTTCCGAGGAGACGAGGTAGCGGATGCCTGCAACCTCCACCGTGGACCATGACCGGTGGACCGTGCGGACCACCTGAATGCGCAGGTATTCCTCGATGGCCTCCAGGGGCGGTGCGGGGTGCCCGGCGGCCGGAGTGCCGGTGAGCCGCTCCGCGGGGCTCTGCCCTGTCTCCGAGTGGATATCCCGATGGTAGGACTCGCCGAGCCAGGCCAGGAACCAGGCGTTCAGTTCCTCAAGGGTGGGCGTCGTTGCCCGGAGACCCACCTCGTACTCGAACTGCTCGGCGAGCGTCCTGTTGAACCGCTCTATGGCCCCGCGGCTCTCGGCCACGTAGGGCTTGGAGTGGACCAGGTGGATGCCCATGGCCGCGCACCCCGTCTCCAGACGAAGGCTGCGATAGGCCGCGCCATTGTCCAGGTAGAGTTTCACGCAAAGGCCGTGGAGGCAAAGAAGGCGGCGGAGTCCGAACCGCAGGGCGGCGAAGTCCTCCGTGAGAAAGTAGCGGCCCTCGAGGATGGCGCGGCTGTGGTGGTCAATGAAGCCGCTGAATTTGGCCCGTTTGACCTGCCCCCCGTCCAGGACGTACGGGCCATGGTGAAAATCGGTGATGACAAGTTCCATGGGCGCGTCGGTGCGGATGAGGCGATGAACCTTTTTCGTCAGGGTGCCCTGGCGCTTGCGGGACATTTCCAGACGGTCGAGATGGCGGTCCAGGGTGGCGCGGGAGATCTCCCCTGGCCGGATCAGCTGCTCAAGGACCATGGCCTTGAGGAGGGTTCGGGTCGAGCGACTGGGCCCCTCCCCGCGCAGGGCTACGGCGCGATCCAGGACGACCCTTGGGAAGGCCCGCAGGGTGCCCTTGTCCCGTCGGGCCCGGGGCTGAAGGGCCTGGAACCCGCCTTCGCGGTGGAGGGCATGCCACCTCCAAAGGGTGGCCAGGGAGACCCGCACCTCGCGCCCGTCGGGGTCCCGATGCGGCACGGAGGCGACCTCCTGAAGTTCAGCGGACACGCCTTCGCCCTCCGCTTCGAGGGCAGTGGCGAGGAGGTGATAGCGAAAGGCGGCTACGGCGAGGGCTCGATCGTCTGGATGGCTCATGGATCCAACCTAACCGTCAGGGCGGAGGCCATAGAAATGCAACGCCGGGTATGAACCAATTAATAGGCACACTCGGCGGAAGCGGTCGAACTGGTGGCGCAGGAGGGCGCCCAGCCCCGGCCCCCGCTCCAGCGGGACACCCTGGTCCCGGCATAGCCGTGCGAGCCACTCGAATAGGGTGATCAGGCTTCCGACCACAGTCAGCCGGGACCTCCAAAGGCCCACCCCGGCGGCGGGAAGATCAGGCACCTGGTCAGCCCTGCCCATCGGAGGTGGCATGCCAGACGGGTCCTGGAGCCAGCAGACCTCAACCAGTTCGTCGACCGTCGTGAGCTCACCGATCCAAACCACCCATCGGGCCAGTGTCCGCACGGAGCAACCCCAAAGCTCCGCCACGAGGGCCAGGGAGGCCTCGCCGCGGACCAGAAATTCGGCCGTGGCAGAGGCAGCCACGGCCGGGGGGAACGTGCGGTGGGGGTACCCCTGACCCTCGTAGCAGGTCCAGCTGCGCATGCAGCAGTCGTGAGTGAGACAGCGGGCCCTCAGCCTCCAGAAGCCCTCGACCCATTCCAGATCTCCGTCCGGGGCCACCTTCGCCTGCCGCTTCACGAAACGCCGACCGTCCCAACAGCCCGGAAGGTGGCAGCGGGGGCAGATGGGAGCAGTTTCTTGCTTGCGCTGGGCGCTGGTTGGGGCACAATCCATGGACGAGCCTCCAGGGCACGCCCAAACGGAACTTGGCCTAGTAAACCGTGCCGTTTGAACGTGGGGAGGCTCTCTTTCTACCTGCTTTTTGACGTACGGCCAAGCCCTGCCGCGCTATCGCTTGCCTGCCATGTAGACCACCAGGGGCCCTGCGGGCCCATGGTGGCCTCCACGGCGTTTCCTCTCTGCCCTCGCCGGGCGGGCTTCAAGACCGCCCTACCTTGATTCGCTCTCGCTCAAATCGGGCCGAATACTCTCAGAGAGCATGAGCCTTAACACCCAGCGTTCGAGGGGGCTAATCCGGATCAAGGAGATGCTTCATGATCGAACTTGTCCATTTTCCCGAACCGCCGCTGCTGTTCCGGCATGGTCAAGCGACACTCGATCCAAGGGATGGGTTGACACTGTTTGGCCCCCTGGAAGAGCCAGCCATCGGCAGGATCCAGTGGGCTGCGGTTGGACCAAGGACTTGCATTGATCGGATGAAGAGGTGGGTCGAACGGATCCAGGGACCTGTATATGGCCCTCCTGGAGCAATCGCGAGGCCGTTATTCCCAGGGTTTGAATCCGTGTTCCGAACCGTCTGGGACTCTAACCCAGTGCTGGAACTGGAAATTTCGGCGGAGGAGATCAGGCACAGAGTCCGCAATGCCGATAGCCACCAGCGGGTCTTTCGGACCACCGAGCTATATGTGGAAAAGATCCTTGAGGCCAAAAGGAATGAGGACATCACACCAACCATCTGGTGCGTTCTCATCCCGGAAGAGGTCTATACCTACTGTCGGCCTCAATCCACGGTGCCTAAAAGCGAGAAGGTCCAGCCGACCCACCGCCTTAGCAAGATGGATCTCCGTAAGTCCGTCAACGAACAGTTCCTCTTCGAGGAGATGAATGAACTGGCGGAGGAATACAAATACGAAGCAAACTTCCGGCACCAGCTAAAAGCCCGCCTGCTTCCACATCTTGTCCCCGTCCAGATCATCCGGGAGATCAAAATTGCCGAGGCGGATCTCGTATCCTCTTCCGGCAAATTCCTATCGCCAGATCCCAAGCTGCATTCCGCAATCGCCTGGAACCTGTCGACAGCCATGTATTACAAGGCCGGGGGACGCCCCTGGAAGCTAGGGGCTGCCCGAGACGGCGTGTGCTACATCGGGATGGTGTTCAAGCAAATGGATCGGGAGACAGACACCAGGACTGCCTGCTGTGCCGCCCAGATGTTCATGGACTCAGGGGATGGTGTGGTATTCAAAGGCGCTGTCGGTCCCTGGTTCCACGACAAACGAGGCGAGTTCCATCTGGACAAGAATTCCGCCAAGGAAATCGTGTCCATGTGCATCGAGGCCTACCGGAAACAGAACGGGAAACCCCCAGCTGAGCTATTCCTTCATGGCCAGATTTCGCTTCATGACGAGGAATGGTCAGGCTTCATGGAGGGAGCCGGGACCGACACCAAGGTTGTCGGCATCCAGATTCGTCCTTCTGCGGCCATCAAGCTGTTCCGGCCTGGGGATGGGAGGGCAGGCCGACATAGCCAACCCATGCGACCGCCGGGTGCCTGGCCAGCCAGACCGCGACCTCCTGGGCGTTCTGCTGGGCGCGCTCCACCCGCAGGGCCAGGGTCTTGAGTCCGCGACTCACCAGGTAGGCCTGGTGCGGGTCCATGTTTGCGCCCAGGTTCACCAGCATGGCGCGGAGCTGCTTGTGCAAGGCCTCGGTCTTGGCGACGACGATGCCGCCCACGACGTCGGCATGGCCATTGATGAACTTGGTGACCGAATGCAGCACGATGTCCGCGCCCAGGTCCAGGGGTTTCTGCAGGTGGGGGCTGGCGAAGGTGTTGTCCACGACCAGCAGCGCGCCGGCGGCGTGGGCGATCGCCGCAGCGGCCTCGATGTCGGTCACGGCCATGGCGGGGTTGGAAGGGGTTTCCACGTAGACCAGCTTCGTGTTCGGCTGCACGGCACGGAGCAGGTTCTCCAGATTGGAGGTGTCCACATAGGTGCTCTCCACCTTGAACCGGCTCAGGTGCTTCTCCATGAGGCTGCGGCTGGGGCCGTACACGCTGTCGGTGCTCACCATGTGGTCCCCGGCGCTCAGCAGGGCGAGGTACACCGTGCTCACGGCGCCCATGCCGCTGGCCATGGCCGTGGCCCCGAAGCCGTTTTCCAGCTGGGCGACGTTCTCCTCCAGGGCGGCGGTGGTGGGATTGCCGATGCGGGTGTAGATGTAGCCGTCCTCCTTGCCGGCGAATCGGTTCGCGCCCTGTTCGGCATTGCGGAAGGCGAAGGTGGAGGTCTGGTAGATGGGCGTCACCACACTGCCGTGGGCGTCCTCGGGGATGCCGGCGTGGACCAGCTTGGTGTTGAAACCTTTGTTCCGGGTATCCATGGCAACTCCTTGCGTCAGGTGAGACGCTTGCGGGCCTGGCTGAGCAGATGTCTCACGCCAGCGCCCCCAGGCATGGGTTGGCTGGGCTGGTTCGGTTTGCCTTCAAAGAATTTGGCTCGGGCGCTGGCCCGTACCTGCCCACCCTGTTCGAGGGTGGCGTGCAGGAGATGGATCGGGCCCTCGGCTCTAAGCCAGGCTCCGCGGATGGTGGCGGGCACCCCCGTGGCCACGGCGGCGCGGAATCGCACCCGGAGCTCGACGGTGTATGCTTCCAGCCCCATGGCCAGGATGCAACTGGCCATGGCGCCGTCCAGGAGGCTGGAGACAATGCCGCCATGGACCACGTTCTCGTAGCCCTCGGTGAACTTGCCGCAACCGAAGGTGCCTTCCACCGCGTGCTCGCCGGTGGCGCGGTAGTCCACTTGCAACCCGAACGGATGGCGATCCCAGCAGACCACGCAGTGCGGGTGGTGCGCCCGTTTCGACGCTTCGAGCCGGTGTTGCGCGGCCTCGACCGCAGGGTCCAGCCCGCCCACGGCGGTGAGCCGTTCCAGCAGGGGGCCCACATCCATCGCGGCAGGGTGGGCGGGCAGCCCGCAAAGGACGCCCAAGCCCTCGGTCGCTTCGTGGAACGATTGGGGGTCCAGGTCGGTGATGACAGCTGTATTCATGCTGGCGTTGATCTCCAGCAAGCGTTCCAGAAAATCCTGGAAGGGAATGCGCAGGCCATCCAGGATCACCAGTTCCCAGCTCCCGGAGGATGCCGCCCGCAGGAAGCTCCAGCCGTCGGCAAAATCGTCCACCCGCGCGCTTCGCTGCTCAAGCCCTGCCCGGAAAGCCGACAACCGGTCCTTCCGGGCGGTGATCATCGCTACTCTCATGCGTTTCGCTCCTTGCCCCGCGGGGCAGTCGAGGTCCCTTGTGGCTCAGTGCTGGTGTTCGGCTTCCCCGTGGTGCTGGCCGCCCTGACAGGTGGACTCCCGGCTGAACCGTTCGAGATCGCCTTTGACCAGGGCCTTGACGGCCGCCTCCACGCTGCGGATGCCGGTGCCGCGATAGACCTCGACCCCGGCCTGGGTGAAGCCCATCAAGGGCCGCAGGCCCATGCCG
Organism: uncultured Holophagaceae bacterium; assembly: GCA_963717275.1. Taxonomy (GTDB): domain Bacteria; phylum Acidobacteriota; class Holophagae; order Holophagales; family Holophagaceae; genus Mesoterricola. Next base: position 51,458 of record CAVQVX010000001.1, on the reverse strand, counting down.
CCGGCGATGAGCACAGTCACGCCATTCCGGGCCAGGTGGTTCACGGCCGCGAGGCAGCCGCCCTGCTCGTGGGGGACACAGGGCAGGGTGCTCACCTGGGTGATCAGGCCTTCCTTCAGGTCCACCAGGGTGTAGACATCGCAGTGGCCGAAATGGGCCCCGACTTCGGCGTTGAGGCCGCCAGGAAGGGTGGAGGGAATGGCGATACGGGCCTGGTTCATGGGGGTGCTCCTTGGAAAGGAAAGCGGGGGTCATGCCGGCGGGGCCGACCCAGAAATAATTATGCGCATATGCTCACTACGATCACCGATGATCTTGATCACACTTCAGGCAAGAAAGCCATGGGCCCGCATCCAGTCGTCGTTGAAGATGGTGCTGAGGTAGCGGGAGGCGCCATCGGGGAAGACCGTGACGATCCGGGCATCCGGGCCCAGCCTTTCCGCCACCTGGCGGATGCCCTGGACGGCCGCGCCACAGGACCCGCCCACCAGCAGTCCCTCGCTCTGGGCCAGGGCGCGCGCCTCCAGGAAGGCGTCCCGGTCCGTCACCGTGAGAATGTCGTCCAGGATCTCGAAATCCATGGTGGGGATGGGAAATTCGTCACCGAGCCCCTCGAGCAGATAGGGGCTTGAGACCAGCTCCTCCCGGCCGTGGAAATGGTCGTGGAAGACCGAGCCCACGGGGTCGATGGCGATGACCTGGATTCGCGGATCCCGCTCTTTCAGGTAGCGGCCCACGCCGCCGATGGTGCCGCCCGTGCCGGCCCCCGCCACGAAGGCATCGATGCGGCCTTCCATCTGCTCCCAGATTTCGGGCCCGGTGCCATGGTAGTGGGCGGCGTTGTTCTCGCGGTTGCTGTGCTGGTCGGGGAAGTAGCAGTGGGGGGTATCCCGGGCCAGCCGCGGCGCGATCCGGTTGTAGCTGTCGGGGTGTTCCGGCGGCAGATTGCTGTCCACCAGGTGGACCTCCACTCCGAGTACCCGCAGCTGATCCAGCTTCTCCCGGCTGGTCCGGTCCCGGACCACGACCTTCAGGCGGTAGCCCTTCTGGATGGCCACCAGGGCCAGGCCGAGGGCGGTGTTGCCCGAGGAGTTTTCCAGGATCAGGTCGCCCGGATGGATCCGGCCGTCCCGCTCGGCCGCCTCGATCATGTAGCGGGCCACCCGGTCCTTGATGCTGCCCATGGGATTGAGGAATTCGAGCTTGGCGAAGACCTGGCATCCGCATTCCCGGGAGAGCGATTTGAGCACTATCATTGGCGTATTGCCAATGGTTTCCAGAATGTCGTAGCGGCTATTCGCCATGCCGAAACCCTTCCTTGCGCGTGGTTTGATCTGGGAACGGGGAGGATCCGAAGCCACCAATTGTGGTTTCATATTGAGTATATGTTCATAATGAGGTCCCCGGCACGTTTCGCGTCCAGCGCGAACCGTCGACCTTTCCGAAAGGAATCCCATGTCCAGTTCCCCTCGCATCCTGATCGTCGGTGGCGTCGCGGGCGGCGCCAGCGCCGCCGCCCGCGCCCGGAGGATCTCCGAGCAGGCCGAAATCGTGCTGTTCGAACGGGGCCCCTACGTCTCCTTCGCCAACTGTGGCCTGCCCTACCACATCGGCGGGGTCATCGAGGACCGCGCGCGCCTGCTGGTGCAGACCCCCCAAAGCCTATACGCCCGGTTCGACATCGACGTGCGGGTCAACACCGAGGTGCTGTCCATCGATCCGCAGGCGAAGGTGGTGGTGGCCCGGAACCTGAAGACCGGCCAGGAAACGACGGAGTCCTACGACGCCCTGGTGCTGAGCCCCGGCGCGGAACCGATCCGGCCCGGCATCCCCGGCGCCGACTCGGACCGGGTGTTCACCCTGCGCAACATGGGCGACATGGACGCCATCCTGGCGGCCCTGCCCGCGGCCGGGGCGGGGCGGGCCCTGGTCGTGGGGGCGGGCTTCATCGGGCTGGAGCTGGCAGAGCAACTCCGGCACCGCGGCCTGCCGGTCACCCTGGTCGAGAAGCTCGGCCAGGTGCTCGCGGTGGCGGACCCGGAAATGACCTTCCTGCTCCAGGAGGAACTGGCCCGGAAGGGGGTTGACCTGCTCCTGGGACGATCGGTGGCGGCTTTCGAAGCGGCGGACGGGTCGCTGGTGGCCATCCTGGACGATGGCGGCCGGATTCCCTGCGCCCTGGCGGTGATGAGCGTGGGCGTGCGCCCCGAGACCCGCCTGGCCAAGGCGGCGGGCCTGGCCCTCGGCGCCACCGGCGGCATCCTCGTGGATGACCGGATGCGCACCAGCCAGCCCGGCATCTATGCCGTGGGCGACGCGGTAGAGGTCCGGGACTTCGTGAGCGGCGAGCCGGCGCTCATCCCCTTGGCCGGCCCCGCCAACCGCCAGGGGCGGATCGCGGCCGATGTCATCCTCGGACGGGACAGCCGCTACAAGGCGACCCAGGGCACGGCCATCTGCAAGGTGTTCGACCTGACCTTCGCCATGACCGGGCTTGTCCGAGGCCGCCCTGCGGCGCAAGCGGGTGCCCTACCGGCGCATCTACGTGCTCCCGGCCGACCACGCGGCCTACTATCCCGGGGCGCACCCGATCACCCTGAAGCTGCTGTTCGACCCGGAGCAGGGACGGATCCTGGGGGCCCAGGCGGTGGGGGCATCGGGCGTGGACAAGCGGATCGACGTGATCGCCGTGGCCCAGCGGGCCGGCCTCACCGTGTTCGACCTGGAGGACCTGGAGCTCTGCTACGCTCCGCCCTTCGGCAGCGCCAAGGACGCGGTGAACATGGCTGGGTTCGTGGCGGCCAACGTGCTCCGGGGGGACGTGGCGCTCTGGGAGCCGGAGGAACTGGCGACCCTGGCCGCGGACCAGCTGGTGGTGGATGTGCGGACGATCCAGGAAATCGCCCAGGGCTCCATCCCCGGCGCACTGTGCGCGCCCGTGGACGAACTGCGCGACCGCCTGGAGGATCTGCCCAGGGACAAGGAGCTGCTGCTGTTCTGCCAGGTGGGCCTGCGCGGCTATGTCGCCGCGCGGATGCTGGCCCAGCATGGCTTCAAGGTGCGCAACCTGTCCGGCGGATACCGCCGCTATGCCATGTGGAAGGGTACCCGGGCTGCGCCGCTGCCCTGCGAACCCCTGACTCGATCTTGAACGGAGAACGGACTCCGGCGCAACTGACGATATGCTCAAATCGAGTCAAGGGGAGGGCATGCCATGGGCGACTTCAACGATGACCAGAACTGCTTCGTCTGTGGCAGCGAGAACGCGGCTGGTTTAAGGCTCGAGTTCCGGGAAAACGAGTCCAGCCACGACGTCGAAACCGAGGTGTCGTTCCCCGGATACCTGCAGGGGTGGCAGGAGACGGTGCATGGCGGGCTGCTTGCCACTGTGCTCGATGAGACGATGGTCAAGGCCGCGGCGGCGATCGGCATCAAGTGCGTCACGGCCGAAATCACCGTCAAATACAGGAAACCTGCCACCACCGGCGTGTCCTACCTGGTTTCAGGCAAGGTCCTGGAGACACGCGGCCGCATCTTCACGGCTGAAAGCCGCATCCACGACAGCTCAGGACAAATTTACGCCCAGGCCACAGGGAGATTATTCAAAACCAAGTAGGCTCGCTTGGTTTTGGAATGGCTGGGGACCCCCCATTGTCATGCACACAATGTTCGGATCGGTACGGACAATATCAATCCACTGGAACCCGTCCCCGGAGCAGCACCCATGCGCATGACCGAATTTCTCAGTTCCGAATGGAAGCCCTCCCTGGGTTGCACCGAGCCTGCGGCCGTGGCCTGGGCTGCCGCCCTGGCTTCCGAGCAAGGAACTGGGCAGGTCCGCCAGGTTCGCCTGGTCTGTGATCCCCGGACCTACAAGAACTGCTATGCCGTGGGGCTGCCCAATTCGGGCCGGGCCACGGGCATCCTCTGGGCCATGGCCCTGGGGGCGCATCTTCCGGACAGCTCGCTGGGGCTGCGCAGCTTCGAGGGGACCACCCCCGCCGGGATCGAGGCGTCCGGCGCCCTGCTGGAACGCCACGGGGTTCTGGTGGAGGTGGATCCTCAGCAAGGCAGCCTGCTGGTGGATGTGACCGTCGTCCGGGAAGGGGGCGTGGGGCGGGCGGTGCTGGCGCGGGAGCACACCCACCTGGCCCGGCTGGAAAAGGATGGCCATCTGGTCGGGGGGCGGATTCGGCGAACCGTCCGGCGGAGGCCCCGTCCCTGCGCCAGGAAATTGCGGCGTTCACCATCCAGGAACTCATGGAGCTCGCCCTTGCCTTGAGCCCTGAGGACCGGCAACGTCTCCAGGAGGGCGCGGCCATGAACCTGGCCATCGCCCGGCATGGCTTATCGCTGTTGCCATCGGGCCTGGTCGCGCTGGCCGGGCAGGACTCCCAGACTCGCCTCGTTCGGCTGGTCAGCGCGGGCGTCTACGCCCGCATGTCCGGGGAATCCCGGACGGTGATGACCCTGGCCGGTTCAGGCAACAAGGGGATCACCGTGGCAGTGCCCGTAAGCCTGTGGGGCAGGGAGACAGGGCATCCCGAGGACCGGATCGAGGAGGCCCTGGCTTTCGCCTGCCTGATGACCACCGCCACCACCTGGCATCTCGGGACCCTGTCGGCCATCTGCGGGGCGGCCAACGCGGCCGGGATCGGCGTGGCCTCGGCCCTGGTGCTGCTGGAGGGCGGCGACGCCCGCCAGGTGGGGCTGGCGGTCTCCAACATGGTGGGCAATGTCGCCGGGATGATCTGCGACGGCGCCAAGATCGGCTGCGCCATGAAGACCATGACCGGGGTCGATGCCGCCTTCCGGGCCGCCAACCTGGCCATGGCCGGCATCGGCATTCCGGCCACGGACGGCATCGTGGGTGAGGATGGGGAAACCTCCCTGGCCAACCTGGGCCGGCTGGCCCAGCAGGGTATGGCGGGGGTGGACGCCGAGATCCTGCGGATCATGCAGGAGAAACTGCGGCGCGGATGACGGCAGGACCTCTGCAGCCCATGGCTGTGGATCTGTCATTCGGCCCCCCCATTCTGCAACCCGCCACCTGGGTCCAACGCGACGACGGTCCCGTGGTTCCATGACCTTGGAGCGAACCTACCGCTCCTGCATGGAGGAACCTCATGAATATCTCTAAGATCCTTCTTTGGAGTGCCAGCCTCACCCTGGTTACCACGGCTCTGGTTGCCCAGGGGTTCGGACCAGGGATGGGTGGCGGCCGGTGCCAGGGCCAGGGTGCAACATCCTTCCTGAACAGCCCCATGGCCCGGTTCCTGAACCTGACCGAGGCCCAGCGGGTGAGCATGAAGGGGGTGAGGGACCGACACCAGGTTTCCTTCGACGGCAAGCTCACGGCGGCCGCGGAAGCCCAGAACGCCATGCGCTCTGCCATGCTCGATCCGGCCACTGGCGATGCCCAGTTGAAGGCACTGCAGGCGAAGGTCGCGGAAGCCCAGTTGCCCGTGATGCTGGAACGCCGCGCCATGATGGTCGAATTCGAGGCCATCCTGACACCCGATCAGAAGGCGGCCTTGGATAAGCAGCGGCTCCAGGGCGGGCCAGGTTCCGGCATGGGACACGGGATGGGGCGCGGCTGCGGCACCCCAGGCATGGGCGGCTTCTGATCCCCGGATGGAATCTTCGATGATGTCTTCTGCCCGCCTCCGCTAGACCTGCGCCATGCGAATGGACGCAGCCTGCCGGCCCGTGAAGGAAAGGATCCGGCGCCCTGAAACCTGGGGCGCGGTCCTTTTCTTCGCCTGGTTGTGGAACCTGCTGAGACCGGCGATGGCCGGACGCGGGGCCGGCCTGTTTCTGCCGCACGGGCTCCTGGTGTCGTTCCTGCTGGCTACTCTCCTGCTGGTATTCGCGCCGGTACCCTGGCAGTGGACGGGCGACGAACGGCAGTCGGCCGGCCTCTCCAGGGGGTTTCTCCAGGCCCTGGCCTGGAACGCCGCCTTGGTCATCATGGTTCTGTACCTGTTCCCCACCCCGCGCTGGAGCGGGATGATGATGGGCCGCGGCATGATGCGCGATGCTTCCTTTGCCGGCCCGTTGCCCTTCCACCCTGGGCAGATGAGGGACTTCATCCTGGGGCTGGCGACGGTCGCCTTCGGAACGCTCCTGGGCCGGATCCTGGCGGACCGGGATGGGGAGCGGATCCGCGCCGAGGCGGCGGAGCGGTTCGCACGCGAAGCACAGACACGGGCGCTTCAGGCCCAGATGAACCCCCATGTGCTTTTCAATGTCATCAGCGGCCTGGCGGAACTGGCCCGGGAGAACCCTGCCGCCACCGAAGAGGCGCTGGTGAGGCTGGCGGAATTGATGCGCCGGCTCCTCGAGCACGCGGGCCGGATCGCGGCCCCTCTGGCCCAGGAGCGGATCCTGGTGGAAATGCTTTTGGCCCTGGAGCAGTTCCGCCTGGGAGAGCGGCTCAAGGTGACCTGGGTCTGGGATCCGGCGCTGGAATCCCTGTGGATTCCCCCTCTGCTCCTGCAGCCCCTGGTTGAGAACGCGATCAAGCACGGCATCGCCCCCTGCCGGACCGGAGGAGAGGTTGAAATCGGCCTGTCGGGAACCCGGGAGGCCCTGTTGCTCTGGGTCGCCAACACGGGATCACCCCTCAAACAGGGCGCCCCGGAGGGAGTCGGCCTTGCCAACCTCAGACAGCGCTTGGCCCTGATGCAAGGCGAACCGGGCAGGTTCGATATCCGCGCCGAGGCAGGCCGAACCCTGGCCGAAGTGCACATCAAGCCCAGGGAGGCCGGGCATGCCTGAACCCCTCAAGGTGGTGGTGGCCGAAGACGAACCCTACAACCGGAAGCGCTTGTCCCGGCTTCTGCGGGAGGCGGGGTGCCAGGTCGTGGCGGAACTGCCGGACGGACCCTCGGTCCTGGAGTGGCTCGAGCAAGGCGGCGAGGTGGACGCCCTGTTCCTGGATATCGAGATGCCGGGAGCTACGGGCCTGGATGTGGCTCTGGATATACCCAGCCATCTTCCGGTGGTCTTCGTGACCGCCTACGCGGAGCATGCGGTGCGCGCCTTCGAAGCTGCTGCCATGGATTATCTCATCAAGCCTGCCACCGCGGAGCGCCTGGCGGTGAGCCTGGCCCGCATCCGGGAGCGTCTGGACCGCGGGCAGGCCCCGCCGGCCCGGACCCGGGGTTCTTTCCGCTATCCGGTGCGGGCGGGAGACGGGCTGGTCCTCCTGGACTTGGCCAAAACCACCCACTTCGTCTTCGAGGAGGATGCTGTCTGGTCCTTCGTGAACGGAGAACGTTTCCGGACCACCTGGAAGTCTCTGACCGAGGTGGAAGCGGCCTTCCCGTCCCAGGCTCTGGTGCGGGGACACCGGCACCTGCTGATCCGGCCTGAGGCAATCGTCGGTTTCAAGGCCGGCGAATTCGGCCGGATGCTCGTCCGTCTTGCCGGGAACATCTCCGTGGAAGTGAGTCGCGGGGCTGCACCAAAGCTGAAGGAGCGCTTGGGATTGCCTGAAAGGGACTGACCGGAGCAGCAAACCCTACAGCTGTTCGGTCAAATACGCTTCGCGGCAGGCGGAGCCCAAACTCAGGACAGTTCAGGTCGGGTGGTCCTTCAATCGTAGGCCAATCGGGTTGTCTCATCCGTGAGCGCATTCTTGATATGCTGCTGCCACTTGGCCGAGTGCCAGGTGTTCAACTCCTGGTGGGTCAGATAGTAGTTCTGCGGGATGGGATGCGAACCGACGGTGACTTCGAGCCCGTATTTCACCGGGATGAACCGGGTGAACGTGTCGAGGTGTTCGCAAGGCGGATAGCCCACGAGCATGCAGGTGGCGAGATGAATCACGTCGGCGCCGTTCTTCTTCATCTCGGCGGGCACGTATTCCACGTTGCCGCCGGGACATCCTCCGCAGTTGGCGTATCCCACGAGCTGGACCTCCTCGTCCCGGTAGCGGGCGAAGGCCCCTTCGCGTTTGTGGAAGGCGCGAAGGCACTTGCCTCCACCGCATGTGTGGTATCGGTCGCAGATGATGATGCCGATTTTCTTCATGGAAGGTCTCCTGGTTGACTGCACAAGACGCTCTCTATCCATTGGCCTATCATACGGGATGCGGGGACGTTCAGGCGGAGGTGGCCGCCACTGGCTTGAGGAGGGCCTGGAGGATCGGCTGGAACGCCTTCCTGGCGCCGAAACCGAAATCCCGGAACAGCTGGGGGTACCCTGCGTCCCCGGACTCGCCCACCTCCGGGTCGATGGGGAGGGCGCCCAGGAAGGGAATCCCGAGGTCCTTGGCCATCCGCTTGCCCCCGCCGATCCGGAACACCGGTGTGGCGGTGCCGCAGGAAGCACAGGTGAACCCGCTCATGTTCTCCACCACACCCAGGACGGGTATGCCCATCGTCCGGCAGAAGGTCACGGCCTTTCGGGCATCCAGGGTGGCCAGTTCCTGGGGTGTGGTGACGATGATGGCGCCCTCGACCTGGCCCAGCGCCTGGTGGACGGCGAGATGCTCGTCACCTGTGCCCGGCGGGCAGTCCACCACCAATACGTCCAGGGCATCCCATCGCACCTGGTTCACGAACTGGTCCACCACGCCGGCCTTCATGGGGCCGCGCCAGATGGCTGCCTGGTCCGGCTTCAGGGCGAAGCCCATGGACATCACTTTGAGGGGGCCCAGTTCCACCGGCAGCATGGTCCTGCCTTCCATCTGGATTGTCTCGGATTCCAGTCCCAGCAATTTGGGGACGCTGGGGCCGTGGAGGTCGGCGTCCAGCAGGCCCGTGCCCAGACCCGCCGCCGCGAAGCCCATGGCTAGGTTCACCGCGACGGTGCTCTTGCCGACTCCTCCCTTCCCGGACATGACCAGGATCCGCCGCTGGACCCGGCCCACGCCCGGACCCGAGGTCGCGCTCCGGCTTGAGCCGCACGCGGCCGGTTCCGAATCACAGCTGTCGCAGCAATCGTGGTCGCCGTTGCCACCGCATCCTTCAGCGCAGCCATGCCCGCGCTCTTCCTTGGACTTCAGGGCCTGTTCGTATTCCCCCAGCGCCGAGGCGAAGGCGGCGAGCGCCCGTTCGGCGCAAGGGGTGGCGTCCGGGTTGTCGGGTTGTCCGAGGATTTCGACCACATCCACAGGGTGGATGCGCCGTATTTCGCCCAGACTTTTGCCCTGGGTCAGGTGGGCAGCAATGCTGCCACAGGCTATGGAGGTTTCGCTGCCATCCGTGGTGAAGGAGGACTCGAGCACCTTGATCCCCTCCAGCCGGAGCCAGACCTCCAAGGTGTCCTCGCCAGGGCCTTCGATGCGGGTGTGGGCGTTGGAGTCCCGGATGGGGCCAAAGTTGGCGGGGATGGTACGGGAACCGATGGGCCTGAGCCAGTTCATGGAAGGTCTCCTGGAAAAGGACTGCTTGCCTGGGCGGGTGATGACGACGTTTGGCGAAAGCGGGGCGGGGTTGGAAATCCCTTGTCAAACAATGAGCATATGCTCATTATTGGTCAACTTGATTCTGGCCACCCCTGCAACCAGAGAAAGCCCCAGGCGGGCCCACCATGGCACTGAAGCCGTTCTTCCAACCCCGATCGGGCCTCCATCCGCGGACCCTGCCAGCGGCGACCATGGCCCTGCCAAGGCTGTCAGCCTTGCGATCCCTTCACCGGGCACGCTTCGCAGGGGGAAGGGGCGCCTTCGGCCAGGTTGGCCTTGGCGGGGCAGCGTTCGCACCGTTCCGGGCCGATCATGCAGAAGGAACCGCCTTCGATGCGCAGGGCACATCCTTCCACCAGCGCCTTGGTGACCTTCCGGTGCGCCGCGTCCAGCACCCGGCCGAAGGTCGCCCGGGAAACGGCCATGCGTTCTGCCGCAGCCTGCTGGTAGAGGCCTTCCTTGTGGGCCAACCGGAGCGCCTCCAGTTCTTCCACGGACAGGACCACCTCCTCCAGCACCGACAGGGGTACGGCTCGGGGCTTGAAATAGCTCACCCCGGGCATTTCCTCGACTCGCTTGCAGCAGGGGCGACGGGGCAAGGCTTCCTCCAGGACCAGTGTCCGGGCAAGGCCCTGGCCTTGGCAAGCAACAAACCTTTTTTAAAATCATTGACATGGTTTAATAACGATATAACTTTATAGTTGTGAGGTCGAACCATGAGCGCCATCCCGATCAATGACCAAGTCCTCGAGGAAGTCGGCCGGATCTTCGGATCGCTGGGCGACCTGTCCCGCCTGAAGCTGCTCCGGGCGCTCCTGGATGCCCAGGAGCCCCTGTCCCAGGGGGCCCTGGTAGACCTGACCGGCCTGTCCCAGGCCAACGCGAGCAAACACCTGGCCTTCCTGGTCCAGGTGGGGCTGGTGACCCGGGAACCCCGGGGCAACCTGGTCTACTTCCTTCCGGTCAGCCCGTTCGTCGACAATGTCTGCGCCCTCGTCTGCGGCCATGTCAAGGATCGGATCCACAAGGCCTATAGCTCCCTGAGCTGAATTTCCGGAAAGGAAGCTGACCGCATGATCGAACGATTGAAAGTCCTGCTGCCCCTGGCCACCCTGGCCCTCCAGGGCCAGACTCCGCTGTCCATCCAGGACGCGATCCGCACCGCCTGGAGCGGCCAGTCCGGTCTCCAGGCCGGGGCCGCCTCGGTGGAGCGGGCCCGGGCCGAAGCCGCGGTCCAGGGCAGCCTGCGGCTGCCCAGCGCCTCGCTGGGCGTGGGCTACATCCGCACCGACGAACCCATGATGGCGTTCGGCACCCGGCTGGACCAGGCCCGGATCACCCAGGCCGATTTCCAGCCGTCCAGCCTGAACCGGCCGGCCGCCATCGCCGGCACGGGGGCAACCTTGACCCTGTCCCAGCCGCTTTATGCCGGCGGCCGGCTGGATGCCGCCCGGCGGGCCGGGAACGCCATGGCCGGGGCCGCGGCGGCCGCCCAGGAGCAGCGCAAGCAGCAGGCGGCCCTGGCCATCACCCAGGCCTACTTCGGGGCCCAGATGGCAGAGCAGGGGGTGCGCTACGCCGAGGACACCCTGAAGCAGGCCATCGCGACCGAAAGTTTTGTCCAGGCCCGGGTGGCCGAGGGCCTGCTGCTGAAGTCCGATGGGGAGCGTACCCGGGCCTATCGGGCCCAGTGCGAGGCTGGCCTGGTGGAGGCCAGGGCCCGGGTGGCCTCGGCCCGTTCCGGGCTGGCCCTCATGGTCGGGGCGGATGTGGCCGCGGACACGCTCACCACCCCTCTGGATGCCCCGGTGGAAGCGGAAGCCACGGTCGCCGGCCAGCGCCAGGACCTGGCGTCCATGCGCCAGCAGGCCCAGGCCGCGCAGGAAGGGGTGAAGGCGGCCCAGGGCAGCCTGAAACCGGAGGTGGGGGTTCAAGTGACAGCGGGGACCCTGCGCCAGGCCTGGAATGTCGGCGGCAACTGGACCACTGTGAACGTGCGCGCCCAGTGGACCTTCTCCTTCGCCGACGCCCACAGGGTGAGCGCGGCCCGGGCCGAGGCGCGGGGTGCCGAACTGGCCGTGAAGTGGCAGGAGGCGGTGGCGGACCGCGAGGTCCAGGAGGCCCGCAGAAGCGTCCAGACCGCCCAGGCCAAGATCGCCTTCGCCCGGACCGGGGTTGCAGCGTCGGAATCGGTGCGCGCCATCCGCAGCGCCCGCTACCGGGAGGGCCTGCTGCCCCTGGTGGAGGTCCTGGATGCGGAAACCAGCCTGACCGGAGCCCGCACGCTCCTGCTCTCGAGCCAACTCGATCTTCGGCTGGGGGAGGCGCAACTGGCCCTCGCCCTCGGCCAACCCATTGAAAACGTGAAGGAGTAGTCCGGTGAACCGAATCCTGCAGTTGTCGCTCCTGACCCTTCTGCTCGCGGGCGTGGCCTGTGGCCAGCATGAGGCCGCCGTGGTGCCCGTGCCGCTGGCCAAGGCCACGGTTCGCCTTTGTGCCCAGGAACCCAGCCAAGACGGCCGGCTGGGTGGCCGTGACCCTCGCCGCCAGCCAGCGGGCGACCCTGGCCACGCGCCTGGCCGCCTCGGTGCGGCGGGTCCACGTCACCGAGGGCCAGCACGTGGCCGCCGGGGCGCTGCTGGTGAGCCTGGCCGACGACGACCTGCAGTCCGGGCGGAAGGCGGCGGAGACCGCCGTGGCCACCGCCCAGGCCCAGGTCCAGCGGATCGAGCATCTGGCCGCCCAGGACGCCTCCACTCCGGCCGAGCTGGACCAGGCCCATGTGCAGCTGGCCCAGGCCCAGGCCGCCATGGCCGCGGTGCAGGCCAACCTCGGCTACACCCAGCTCCGGGCGCCGTTCGCCGGCGTGGTCCAGACCCGCCGGGTGAACGACGGCGACTTCGTCAGCCCCGGCACGCCGCTGCTGGAGCTGGAAGGGCAGTCCGGCATGGAATTCACCGGCAGCGTCTCCGCCGCCGAAGCCAAGGGCCTGAAGCTCGGCCAGATCCTGCCGTTCGAAACGGAAGGTCGGACCGGTTCGGCCAGGATCAACGGACTGGCCTCGGGCGGCGATCCCATCTCCCAGCGGGGCAGCCTGAGGGCCCAGGTGGTCAAGGGGCTTGATGGGTTGCGCAGCGGCGCCTTCGGCCGGCTGAAGGTCCCGGGCGCGGCCCCCGCCGTCGGCCAGGACCCGACGGTCCCGGCCAGCGCCCTGGTGCGCCGGGGCGAACTGAACGGGGTGTTCCTGGCCAGGGACGGCATCGCCCAGCTGCGCTGGCTGTCCCTGGGCGCGAGCCAGGGGGAGCGGGTCGCGGTGCGCGCAGGGCCTGGCCCAGGGTGACCAGGTCATCGACGGCCCTGCCGGGCTCCAGGATGGTCAGCCCATCGAGGTGGCCCGATGAACGAGACCGCCCACCTGGGCCTTGCCGGCCGGCTGGCCAAGGCCTTCCTGCGCAGCAAGCTCACCCCCCTGATCGTCCTGGCGTCGCTGATGCTGGGCGTCCTGGCGGTGGTCCTCACGCCCCGCGAGGAAGAACCGCAGATCATCGTGCCCATGGTGGACATCTACGTGCCCATGCCCGGCGCCAGCCCCCGGGAGGTGGAAAGCCAGGTCACCACCCCGCTGGAGAAGCGGCTCTGGGGCATCCCCGGGGTGGAGTACCTCTACAGCACCAGCCTGCCCGACCTGGCCATGATCACGGTGCGCTTCAAGGTGAACGAGCCGCAGGAGCCCAGCCTGGTGAAGATCCACCAGGAGCTGGCGGCCAACGCCGATCTGCTGCCCAGCGGGGCCATGAAGCCGGTGGTGCGCCTGCTCACCATCGACGATGTCCCCTTCCTGGGCCTGACCCTGCATGGCACCGGGCAGACGCCAGGCCAGCTGCGGACCCTGGGCGAGGCCCTGGCCCGGGAGCTGAGCACCGTTCCGGCCACGGCCCAGGTCAAGGTCGTCGGCGGCGCCCGGCGCATGGTCCGGATCGAACCCGATCCGGACCGGCTGCGGGCCCTGGGCCTGAGCCTGGGCGAGCTCCAGCCGGCGCTGCAGTCCGCCGAGGCCCAGCTGCCCGCCGGCGCCCTGGTGGACCACGACCAGCGCACCGTGCTGGAGGCCACCGGCTTCATCCTCCAGGCCGCGGATCTGGACCGGCTGGTGGTGGCGGTGAAGAACGGCCGTCCCATCTACCTGGGCGACGTGGCCCTGGTGACCGACGGGCCGGAACCGGAGCCGCCGGTGGTCCAGTTCGGTGCTCGGCACCGGCTTCGAGCCGGCGGTGACGGTGACCCTGTCCAAGCGCACCGGCGCCAACGCCACCGCCCTGGCCGACACGGTGCTGGCCAAGGTCGCGGCCCTGCGCGGCGGCCTGCTGCCCCGGGACCTCCAGCTGACCGTCACCCGCAACTACGGCGAGACCGCCGGGGACAAATCGAACGAGCTGATCGAGCACCTGCTGATCGCCACCCTCAGCGTCATCGCCCTGATCCTGCTGGCCATGGGCTGGCGCTCGGCGGTGGTGGTGGGCGTGGCGGTGCCGGTCACCCTGGCCCTGACCCTGCTCATCACCTACCTGTTCGGCTACACCCTGAACCGGGTCACCCTGTTCGCCCTGATCTTCTCCATCGGCATCCTGGTGGACGACGCCATCGTGGTGGTGGAGAACATCCACCGGCACATGCACCTGCCCGGGCCGCGCCGGCCGTTCGCCGAGGTGGTGATCGAGGCGGTGGCGGAGGTGGGCAACCCGACCATCCTGGCCACCTTCGCGGTCATCGCCGCGATCCTGCCCATGGCCTTCGTGCGCGGGCTGATGGGGCCCTACATGCGGCCGATCCCGGTGGGCGCCAGCGTGGCCATGGTGTTCAGCCTGCTGATCGCCTTCGTCATCAGCCCCTGGGCCGCGCTCAAGGTGTTCCGCTCCGAGGCCCACCTGCCGGATACGGACCCCAGCGGCCTGCACCCGGCCACCAGCGAGAACACGCCGCCCGAGCCGGACCAGGACCGGGACGCGGAGACCGAACCGGATTCGCGCCTCACCCTCCTCTACCGGCGGGCCATCGGCGCCCTGATCGGCCGGCCCGCGGTGCGCTGGGGCTTCTTCCTCGGCGTCGTGGTCCTGCTGGCGGGGGCCATGTCCCTGGTGGGCTTCGGGGTGGTGAAGGTGAAGATGCTGCCCTTCGACAACAAGTCCGAGTTCATGGTCCAGCTGGACCTGCCCGCCGGCACGCCGCGGGAGGACGCCCTGGCCCTGGGCCAGGACCTGGCCCGCCGGCTGCTGGGCGAACCGGTGGTGCGCGACGTCCAGGTCTACTCCGGCACGGCGGCGCCGTTCACCTTCGTGGGCATGGTCCGGCACAGCTTCCTGCGCCAGGAGGACCGGATGGTGGACCTGCAGGTCAACCTGGTGGCCAAGGGCGACCGCAAGGAACAGAGCCACGCCATCGCCGTGCGGCTGCGGCCGGAACTGCTCAAGCTGCCCATGCCCGCGGGCACGCGGCTGAAGATCGTCGAGATCCCGCCCGGCCCGCCGGTCATGGACACGCTCGTGGCCGAGGTCTACGGCCCCACCGAGGCCGAGCGCATGCGCTACGCCGGGGAGGTGGAAAAGGCCTTCCGCAGCGTGAACGGGGTGGTGGATGTGGATAGCACCCTCAATCCCACCAGCCCCAAGGTGTCCCTGGTCCTGGACCGGGAGAAGGCCGCCCTGCAAGGGGTCGCCCCCGCCCAGGTGATCCAGACCCTCTACATGGCCGGCCAGGGCTCAGACCCTGGGCAGCTTCCACGTGGACCGGGGTTCGACCCAGGTGCCGGTGGTCCTCCAGCTGGCAAGCCGGCCAGCGCCAGAGCCTGGACCAGATGCTGCAGCTGACCGTGCCCGGGGCGCGCGGTGCGGTGCCGCTGTCCGAACTGGTCCGGGTCCAGGAAGGACGGGAGAACCCGGCCATCTTCCACGAGAACCTGATGCCGGTGACCTACGTGTTCGGGGATCTGGCCGGCGCCATCGAGAGCCCGGTCTATGCCCTGGCCGCCCTTAACAAGAAGATCGACGCCATCCCGGGCAGCGGCGGCCAGCCGGTGGCCCGCCTGGGGCTCGCCCATCCTGACAACACCGAGAACCTGGTGATGAAGTGGGACGGCGAATGGCACATCACCCTGGAAGTGTTCCGGGACCTGGGCCTGGCCTTCGCTGTGGTGCTGGTGCTGATCTACATCCTGGTGGTGGGCTGGTTCGAGAGCTTCGTGGTGCCCATCGTGATCCTGGTGCCCATCCCGCTTTCGCTCATCGGCATCATCCCCGCCCATGGCCTGCTGGGGGCGTTCTTCACCGCCACCAGCATGATCGGCTTCATCGCCGGGGCCGGCATCATCGTCCGCAACAGCATCATCCTGGTGGATTTCATTGAGCTGAAGCTGAAGGAGGGCATGAGCCTGGAGTCGGCCGTGGTGGAGGCGGGCGTGGTCCGGTTCCGGCCCATGCTGCTCACCGCCGCCGCAGTCATGGTGGGTTCCAGCGTGATGCTGGCCGATCCGATCTTCCAGGGGCTCGCCATCAGCCTGATGGCGGGTGAGGTCGCGGCCACCCTGCTGTCCCGGTTCGCCGTGCCAGTCCTGTACTTCCTCGTCGCCCGCCACGGCCGCGCGGCCGAACTGCAGCGCATGGCGCCTGCCATGGCTGAACCCGCACTTACCTGCACCATTCCTTCCAAGGAGGTCGAACCATGAACGTTGACCGCATCGTCCACTCCGCCGCCGGCACCATGATCCTGGGCAGCCTCGCCCTGGCCCACTGGCACAGCCCGTACTGGCTCTGGCTCACCGCCTTCGTCGGTGCCAACTTGCTGCAGAGCGGGCTCACCAACTGGTGCCTGCTGTCCAGCATCCTGTCCCGGCTGGGGGTGCCCACCCAGGGCGCCTGCGGCCTGAAGGGCTGACCGGTGGCCCTCCCCTTCGATTTCAAGCGGGTCGCCCTGGGGCTGGTGCTGGGGGCCGCCGCCGGCTTCGTCTACCAGAAGCTGGTGGGCTGCCGCACCGGCACCTGCCCGCTCACCGCCACGCCGCTCAGGGCCATGAGCTACGGGGCCCTCATGGGCCTCCTGTTCGCCCTGAGCGGATGCTCGAACCGGACCCTGCCCGGGCCGGCGCTCCTGGCCCCAACCGTTCCATCCTCCAAGGAGGCTTCCGTGACGACCCCTTCCGGCGTCATCCACCTCACGACCTGCGCTTTCGACCAGGTCAAGAACCAGGACAAGCCGGTGATCATCGACTTCTGGGCGCCCTGGTGCGGTCCCTGCCGGACCCAGGGCCCGATCCTGGACCAGGTCGCCGCCCAGATCGGGAGCCTGGCCATCGTGGCCAAGGTCAACGTCGACGAGGAGGCCAAGCTCGCCGCCGCGTTCGGCATCCAGGCGATCCCCACCCTGGTGGTCATGAAGGGCGGCAAGGTGGTCCAGCGTTTCACCGGTGTGCAGGAGGCCGAGACCTTGGTCGGGGCCCTCCAGGCTGCCGGTTCTTGAACTCGTTCAACCCAAAGGAACCCCATGGAAACCACCATCCTGATTCTCACCGGCACCGGCATCGCCGCCCTGGCGCTCGCTCTGCGCGCCTTCTTTGCCAATCGTTCCGGACTTTCCAAGGAGGAGATCAAGGCGCTGGTGGATCAGGGCGCCATGATCCTGGATGTGCGCACTCCGGGTGAGTTCAGCCAGGGCCACGCGCCCGGGAGCCGGAATGTCCCGCTGGACCGCCTTCCCAGTCAACTGAAGGCGCTGGACCGCAGCAAGCCCATCCTGGTCTGCTGCGCCTCCGGCGTCCGGAGCGGCTCCGCCAAGGCCATGCTGGACAAGGCCGGATTCACCCAGGTCCGGAATGCCGGTTCATGGCAACGGATCATGCCTTAGCTGGACCTGGCTAAGCAGGCCCGGTGATCCAGCCCCACTTGGCGAAAATGGATCTGCCCTCCGCCGATCCCAGGAAGGTCAGGAATTCCGCGGCCAAAGCGGGCTCGGGGGTCCGGGTGGTCACCGCTACCCCGCATGAGCGGTAAACCGTCATCGCGGGTTCGGTCGGGATCGCGTCCGCCAACTCCGGGCTTGCCTTCTGCCAGATATTCCAAATCAGCCATGCATCCAGGGTGGGGTCGGAAACCCAGCTTTTTCGGGCCTCCGCGCTGTTGGCGGCGTGGAGGGCTATCCGCTTTCGGAAAGCCCGCACCAGGGCCACATCCCCTGTGCGCCCGACCACATCCTCCCATAGACCGAGCTGGCCTGCGCCTTGGACCACCAGCACACGCATGTCCGGCTTGACGAGGTCGCGGATTCCTTGGATTTTCTTCGGATTTCCAGGCCGCACCAGGATCGCGGAGGGGCGGAGGTACAGGGTCTGAACATCTTCGGCCTTCAGGATGCCGGGCAGGTCCTTCTGGACGAAGTCCGTCATCATGTATTCGCTGCCGCTGAATATGAGATCAGCATCCTTCATCGCCTGCTCTTTCCAGGTCGGCGTTGGGCCCGCAGTCACCTCCACGTCCACTTGCCGCTTGGCGGAAAAGGCCTGGGCGGCCTCCTTCATGGCCGGTGCGGGTCCGCCAGGCCCGTACACATGCAGAACTGTCATTCCAGGTGTGCCAGCCACTTTCGGAACCAGGGCCATCAAGGGAATCGTGAGCAGCAACATCAATAGGAATCGCAATGGTTTCCTCCAGGCGTGCCGAAGAAAGCAGGCAATCATACCGCCAAGCGGTGATATTGATACCTGACATGAAGTCAGGATAGAAAAGATCGGCAAGGGGGGCGAGGATTCCCAGGTATCGCCCCCTGGAGAGGGGGCCAGCGGGTCATCGTACCCAACCCACCACGCCCGTCAGGACGCCAAGGCCCAGGACGAAGGCTGGGTGCCAGCGGAACCGGAGCAGAAGCACCAAGGATCCGATGAAGAGGACCCAGCCGCCCACCCCGTGGAGGGCTCCCGGCGCCAGCAGCGCCGCGGCGCCGAGGATCAGGCCCACCACGGTGGGGGCGAGGCCCGCCAGCAGGTTCTGCACCTGGTGAAGATCCTTCAGCCGGTTGTAGAAGTGGGAGAGGATGGCCATCAACACCAAGGCTGGCGCGAAGAGGGCCAGGGTTGCCACCACGGCTCCAAGCGCACCGTGCATCTTATAGCCGGCAAAGGTGGCCAGCACGGCGATGGGGCCAGGGGTCAGGTTGCTGATGGCAACCCCATCCAGGAATTCCCTGGGGCTCAGCCAGCCAAGGGACACGACCAGTTTCTGGTGCAGGATGGGCACCAGCACAAAGCCGCCGCCGAAGAACAGGAAGCCCACCTTCAGGAAGGTCCAGGCCATGCCCCTCAGCGCAGAGGCGATGGTCAGCGCTTTCAGGGGGAATATGCCCAGAGCCAGCAATGGGTTGGACTTGCTCCCGTCCGCGTCCTGGGTTGATCTTCCGGCAAGTGCCGACCTTCCAGCCCACAGGCCCACCGCAGCGCCTGCGAGGAGCACCAGCAGGCTGTTCACTTTGAATAGCACCAGGATCAAGGCGAGGGCCACCAGAAGTCCGGCGGACCACGAGCGAACCGCCTTGCGCCCCATGGACCAGGCGGCGCTGGCGATGAGAGCGATCACCACCGGCCCCAGACCCAGGAGGGCCGTTTGCAGAGCCGGGAGCGCGTGAAAGCTGAAGTAGAGCCATGACAGCAGGATCACCAAGGCCACCGAGGGAGTCAGGAAGGCCGCGGCGCAGGCCAGGGCACCCACCATGCCGAACCGGCGATGGCCCACGAAGAAGGCGGTGTTCACGGCTGCCGGTCCCAGGATCTGCCCCAGGGCTACGCCATGCAGGAATTCCTCCGGGTCCATCAGCTTCCGGCGCTGGATCAGTTCGTGTTCCAGCAGCGCCACGACCGCCAGCCCGCCGCCGAAGCCGATGGCGCCGAACTTGAGGAAAAGCAGGGACAGCGCTCCCAGCGAGGGCCGCTCCGCTTGCCTCCCAGTCGTTTGGCCAGGGAAACCAGCACCCGCGCTGTGTTTCGCCAATGTCCCATCAAGTCCTGGTTCCATCCTCCATGATAAATGGAGTTTGATGAATTGCCCGGGCCATTCCCGTCGGGGGGCAGAATGCTTCCATTGGTTCAATTGGGTGGATCCGGCGGTTCCTGCAAGGCATGGCGCCAGAACGCGGAGGCAAGGCCGGCCAGGGCTCCGCTGCCTCGGGCCCAGGAAAAGGTCCGGACGATCCTCAGGTCCGGGAGGGGGATCACTTCCAGGCTTCTGTTGGCCAGTTCCCTTTGAATGCTCCAGAGGGAGAGGAACCCGATGCCGAGCCCGGCCAGAACGCAGGCTTTGATGGTTTCGGTATCCCCGACCACCAGATCGGAAGGCCGGGTCTGGACCGGGATGTGCGCCTTGAGGAACGCGCGTTCCAGCACGGCCCGGGTGCCCGAGCCGAACTCCCGGCGGATCAACGGGACTCCGGCAAGGTCCGACGCCTTGCGGACGGCCGCGAGGCTCGGTGGCGCCCCGGATGGGCGCACGGCCACCAGTTCATCCTGGAGGTATGGCTCCAGCGACACCCCTGGGGCCCTGGTCAACCCTTCCACCAGGCCCAGGGCGATCCGGCCTTCCCGGATCCAGCCGAGCACTTCGTCGGTGTTCCCTACTTCCAGCGTGACCGTCGCCGGGCGGTGGTTGGGCAGGAAGCTCTGCAGCAGTTTCGGAATGATATAGGCCGCCGCGGTCGTGCTCGCCCCCAGCCGCAGCTCCCCGGCCAGGGCCTGTTCCCCCACCATGCCTTCGGCCGCTTCGGCAAGCAGGTTGTGGACCCTGCGCGCATAGTCCAGCAACTGCCGGCCGCGTTCCGTGAGTTGCATGCCTTTGAGGTGGCGCAGGAACAAGGGATGCCCGACCTCGGCCTCCAGTTGGCGGATCTGGGCGGTCACCGCGGGCTGGGACAGGTTCAGCAGGCGGGCGGCGGCGGACACCTGGGCGCTGCGGGCCACGACCAGGAAGGTCTCCAGCCGGCGGGAATCCAGGGCGAGGGGCGATTGGGAGGACATGTCTCATTCCAGCGGCTTACCGCGGGATTGTCCATCAGGAAAGCTGATGGAAGATACGAAGTTTGAATTTGTTTTTTGAATGTCTAGGCACTACCTTTCAACGGTATGAGCCAAGCGAACGCTTCTTCCTGTTCCCCCCTATCCCGGATCGCACTCCCGGTCCTGGCCATCGGCGCCCTCCTCGCCTTGACCCCCTTGGCTTCGGCCGCCATGGCCCTGGTCGCGGGCGCGGTGATCGCCTTGACCGTCGGCAACCCGGTCCACGCCCTGACCCACCGCTGGACCCACCGGCTCCTGCCCCTGGCGGTGGTGGGGCTGGGCGCGGAGATGAACCTGGGCACGGTGGCCCGGGTGGGCCTCCATGGCCTCGGCTATACGGCGATCAGCCTGACGTTCGTCATGGCGGCCGGAATGCTGCTGGGACGGTTCCTCAAGGTCGATCGCGACGCTGGGCTTCTGATCAGCATAGGAACTGCCATCTGTGGGGGCAGCGCCATCGCGGCCGCGGCCCCCGTCCTCCGGGCCCGTCCGCACCAGGTTTCCGTGGCGCTGGCCACGGTCTTCCTTCTGAACGGCGTCGCGCTGGTGTTGTTCCCGCCCATCGGCCATTTCGCCGGCCTGAGCCAGAACGCGTTCGGGCTATGGGCGGCCCTGGCCATCCATGACACCAGTTCCGTGGTGGGCGCGGGGCTGGCCTACGGGCCCCGGGCCCTGGCGGTGGCCACCACGGTGAAGCTGGCCCGGGCCCTGTGGATCGTGCCCATGACCCTGGGGCTCGGCTTCTGGGTGGCCAGACGGCAGAAGCTGGCAGGGGCGGCGGAGTCCGGGGGCGAGGATGCCGGGCCGGTGAAGAAGCCCTGGTTCATCGGCGGGTTCCTGCTGGTGGCGGCGCTGGTGACCTGGGTCCCGGGTCTGCAGCACGCGGGCCATTTCGTCGCCCTGGGGGCGCATCATGTCCTGGTGTTGACCCTCTTCCTCATCGGCGCCGGCTTGAGCCGGGAGGCCCTGCGGACCGTGGGGTTCCGCCCCTTCATCCAGGGCCTGGTGCTCTGGTTGATCGTCGCCTCCCTTGGGCTGGAGGCGGTCCGGGTCGGGTTATTGTCGGTAGGATAGGTTGACCCTTCCCGATTGAGGCAGTCGCGACAGCAGGATCCCGCTCAACAAGGTGAATGCCAGGAGAGCAAGCTGCAGCGCGGTCATACCCATCCAGACGGTGGCATCCCGGTCGCCATGGAGAAATTCCAAGCCGAACCGCAGGATGGAATACCCACCGAGATGGCACCAGACCACACTGCGCCAGGGACCGTTCGTTCTCCCAAGCCTGCGCCCAAGGGAAACCATGGCACCCGCCAGGAGAAGATCCCCAAGGGCCTCATAGAGCTGGGTCGGATGGAGGGGAACGGTCGCCAAGGACGCAGCCGAGCTGTAGCCCCGCTGGACGCACCAGAGCCAGGCGCTGCTGGCAACGCGACGGTCCCGGACCATCATGGGCAGGATCATCCCGAATTTCGGCTGGGCTACGCCCCAGGGCAGGGTGGTGGGGATGCCCCAGGCATCGCCATTGAGGAAGCACCCCACCCGGCCGAGGGCCTGGCCAATGAGGACCGCCGGACTGGCGACGGCAAAGGCGTGCCAGAAGTCCACCCGCTCGCGCCGGAACCGGAGCCAGGCCGTGAGGACACCTCCGGCCAAACCCCCCGTGATCGACACGCCCCCTTCCCAGATCCCGAAGAAGGAAAGCGGATCCGCAAGAAACCCGCGCGGATCCCAGAACAGGAAGTGGAAGACCCTGGCCCCGAAAACGGCGCCCAGGAGAATCCATGGAAGGTTGCCGACCAGGCCCCAGGCATCCAGGCCGGCCAGTTTGAACCAGCGAAAGGCCAGCCAGGAGGCGGCGGCGATGGAAACGAAGAAGTAGAACCCTTCGTAGTAGTAGAACACCCTGAAGCCCAGGTCGAGGTGGATCGGCCACATGGCGCTGCCTTGCTACTGGTGGCGGAGACGCTGGAGTCTCCGGCGGATCAAGCGTTCCGCCACGCCCATGGTGTGATCAAACGCTGCGCGGGCCTCGGGCGCGGAACGCTCCACCGCCACCCGGTCACCCCCATCCAGGGTGACGGAGAGAACACAACAGACCCGGGGGTCGTTCCCGGTCCAGCCCTGACGTTTCATTCGAATCTCCAGGCCCTGGATGTGGAACGCGAACTTTCCCAATTTGCCCTCGACCCGCGCGGAAACATAAGCCTGGGAGGACTCGTCCGGGGCGATGCCGAAGGACTTGATGCGGAAGGGGGCGGGTGAGGGCCGGGCCTGGACCCCTTTGGTGGTGTTCTTGACGTGAGCCGGACAGGGTTCGGACATTTCCATGGTCAAATCTTCCGGAAATCAAAGCTGGTAACTGGGTTCAAAAATCCTGGGCGGGCCTGCTTCATGGCCAAGATCCAATCAAGAATTGCGCCAGTCCCGCATGCAGCTTGAAAGCAAGGGAACCACCTGGTTCCGGTGGCGCGGGCAGGGCAAAATGCCGGTAACCCTGGGAAATATTCCCTGCCATTCGAGGCCTGATCCATCCGCCGACGTGGCCCAAGGCCGGTTTCGCGGCTTGGCTCAGGTTCCAGGGGCGGGGTTTGAGGCCTTTGGACCGCCCGCCAGCACATCCGCCTTCATGGGCGGGATGGGCGGGGTGACCGCTTCCACGGCGGGCGATGGCGGAGGCAGCGGTCCCGGGACCGGCTTCGGAGCTTGCGCTACCGCGGGGATCAAGGGCGGGAACGTCACCGCGACCGCCAGGTCATCCCATCCGAACAGCCGGAGGAAACACGTGTTCCCGGCAAGGGGTGTCTTGAATTCGGCCACTTCACGCCCATCCTCGATCGTGAGGCCAGCTTTCTCCCAGGGCCCCTCACGGGCAGGAGCCACGGCCTCGATCTGGTCCAGGGAGGTGCCGGTGAGCCGGAAGCCTGTGGCCGTCCCCTGGACGGAACCAATGGCCGGAAGGTCCAGGAACGTGGCGGGGAGCGCGACCCAGTCGCTGGCGCCGGCGTGGTCATCCTGCACCTGGATTTCCAGTTTTCCGGAGGCCCGCCCTCCCAGCAGCTCCGAAGGGGTGAAGGTGAAAGTGGCTTTCCGGTTGTGCCCCATGACCCGGATCTTGGCAGGCGCGATCACGCGGATTTCGGTGGGTTCCTCGGGGTTCCTCAGCGCCGCCCGGAAGGCCCCGTCCGGGGGAAACTGATAGCCCTTGGGGGTGAGCAGACTGACCTGGCTGGGGTCATTGGTAGAGGCGATGGGGATGGCCGAACTTACCGCCAGTCCGGTGCTCTTCTCCGCCACGGGGAGGATCTGCACTTCCCCGATCCGCGGACGCGCCGGCAACAGGACCACCGGACCCAGGGCGGTCTTGCCCTCCGGTCCGACCATGCCAGCGGGAAAGGTCTTCCCGACCGGGCCTTCCATGGGCTTTCCATCCTCTGCCTGGAAGGTCCGAATGGTCCCATCCCCCGGCTCCTGGGCGTCCGCCCGGAAGCGGCGCTCCCCGATGACCAAGCCCCGGACCCCCTGCAGATGCCGGCCGTGCAGAACCACGGCGGACTCCCCGAGACGCGCCTCCAGCTTCACCACCTCCGGTGGCGTCTCCCGCAAGGTCAACGGGAAGGACAGGGCGGGTTTGTCGGCGCCGAAGGCGACGATTTCCAGGGTGCCGGGTCCAGCATCCGCAGTCTTGGGCGCGAACAGGGCCGACCTTGCCCCCTCCTTCAACTCGGTCAGTCTGGCGGTGAGGGCAGTGGCGCCCGGGGCGGAAGGGTGGAAGATCACCCGCTCCACCGAACTGGCCCAGGTGCCCGGCAGTTTGAACGCACACGCCTTCCCGATCTGGAAGGCGGCGGTTTCCTCCGGGGATGGCTTCCAGGCTGGGTCGCATCCGGCAGGGAGTTCCGTGGGATCCATGGCGATGCTGGTGAACCCCCACCGGCCCACGATGCGCGCCTTGACCTTCGGGGAGCCCAGGTTCCGGAGGGCTTCCAGGAGCGGGCCGGGGGAAGCCACGAACGCCTGCCGGTTGGGACTGACGGTCAGCGGGAGCGGGGGGAGGCTGTCGCCCTTGGGGCCGGTCACCAGCAGTTTCCAGTCATGGCCGAACAGGGCAAAGGGGTTCCGGTCCTTGTCCTTGGGGCGGACGGTTAGCAGGGTCTGCTTCTTGAGGAGCGATTCGCCGGGGGGCAGCTCCAGACCGAAGGTGGGCGGCGCCAGGTCCTCCCATTTTCCGGGGCAGCACATGAGGGCGCCGCGGACATCGCCCGTGGTCCGGATCCAGTCGCTGTAGTACAGGTCGGCGCTGGAATCGTGGAAATCCCTGGCCACCGCCGGCAGGTACTGGAATTGATGGCCGGGCCAGAGATTGTTGATGATCGCGGCCAGATCGAAAATAATCGAGACGTAGGCGGAAACCGGGCGATTTCCACCCGCTCCCACCGCGACCTGGGCGGTCACGGGCGCGGCCGTGGCCGGGGCCGGCACCAGGACGTTGGTGTTCCGGAACTCCTGGGTGAGGAACTGGCACTTGTCGAGATTGGATCTGGACGTTCCCAGGAAGCCCTGGAGATCTGACGAGACCGGGTCGCCATAGGCATGCAGGAAGCCCTCGAGGGCGTTGTCGTACTGGCCTGGGGACAGGTTCTTGTCGATGGCGTCGAGGTCCGTGATGAACTTGTCCGCCGCCGCCCGTTCGGTGGCGATGTCGGAGATCTTCGCGCACAGGGTGCGGAAGGATTCCAGGTGGTCGTTCAGGTCCTTCAGCACCTTCTTCCGGCCGTTTTTGTCCGGGACCAGGAAGATCATGGGGACGGAATCGTAGGGCGCCAGGATGGGGGGAACCACCATCCGGCCGTCCTTGCGCTTCAGCCTGAAATCCACCACACCCTGGTCCGTGGGGGCGACCGTCCTGGGCAGGAAGACGACGATGAGGGACCAGTCGGCGTCGGTGACCCGCTGGTCGAAGGCTTCGCCGGAAAAGGCCAGTTCCAGCTTGTCCTTGAATTTCAGGACCGGCACCTGGAACAAGGGCAGTTCCGATTGCTCCCCGCTGGCGAGGGTCCGGGTCACCTTCGCGGAAAGAGAGATGGGTCCCTTCTGGAAGGCCTCTACCAGGGCCGGCGCTTCCGTCCGGATGGTCTTGGCGGTTTCCGGGGGGGCTCCGTGCAGGGGCAGAATTCCGCACAGCAGGACACAGGCCACGAGCGCCTGCTTGGAGGGGTAACCTGGACCGCGCATATTCATATCCCCCTTGGACTACTCAACCGCCATACGGGTTTAGGCCACCTGTTCCCCGGCGGGGAAGGCTGGCGCGGGAACTGGGTCTACTGGAGCGAAGCCGCGCCCAGAAGCGCGGGAATGGGGTAAGGGGTGGAAGGGCCTCGGGTGCGCGCGAAGGCAGGTGCGGGATTCTGGATCCACTGGGGAAACTGGCGGCCGTCCGCACTTTCGACAAGCGCCTGGATCGTCCCGTCCAGAGCCACAATGCGGAGGTGGGAATCGTTGCCAGCCTTCGAACCCAGGAGCAGCGAGCGCCCATCAGGTGCCCAGCACAGGGAATCAACCGGTTCAGGGGTGGACAGGACCCTTTGCCTTCCAGTCCCGTCCGGGGCGAGGGTGTACAGCTCGGACTGCCCCGCGGCCCTGGCGCTGTAGGCGATCCGGTCACCCTTGGCACTCCAGGTCACCCCGACCTTGGGAGCGGGATCGGTGGTCAGTCGCCGCACCTGGTTTCCATCGCTGGCCATGAGATACACCTGGGGGGCTCCATCCCGGTCGGAAAGGTAGGCGATGGCGGTGCCGTCGGGGCTCCAACTGGGGCTCCAGCTGGTGTGGCCTGCCTGGGTGAGCTGGGCGACCCGACCGGAACGCAGATCCAGGACCAGGATGTCCTTGAGCCCTTTCCGGCTTCCCTGGACGAGGCCCAGGCGCTGGCCATCCGGGGACCAGGCCAGGTCCGAAAGTTCCATCCCCGCCTGGCCATCCTTCGGATACATAAGCTGGCAGGGGCCCTTGGGCTGGATCTGGCCCCATATTTGGGGAGGCCCGCCTTTGTAGGTCACGAAGGCCAGCTTGCCATCGCTGGCAACGGCCGGGTGGAGGGTGAGGCTGCCGTAGGCGGTCGAGCTGCCGCTGGTTCCGGCCATCCCGGTCCGTCTGGAATATCTCCTTGATGCCAGGCGCCGTGTCCCGGGCGAAGACGAGCCTCGAATCGGCGACCCCCGGGGTTCCCGTGACCTTGCCAACCAGGAAATCCACCATCCGGTGTGCCATGCGATCGACCGCCGCGGTCTGTCCCATGAAACTCTTTTTCAGGACGACGGCTCCGGTCGCCACGTTGATGCATTCGCCCTCGATGAGGAGTTTCCCCCGGGCCAGGGAATGGGATACGAACCGGAGCATGAGATCGGCCCCCGGGACAGGCCCGAACTTGTATGACGAAGGCCCGGATCCGGCTGACGCCCTGCCTGGGCTCAGCAGTTGGAAGGCCCCGGAAGCCTTGAGGTCGCGATCGGCGGTGGCGTGGAACTCCCTGGCGTCATCCGATTGGGGGTCCGGCCCAGGAGACAAGAAGGAAGGGAAGGCCAGCGTGGGCAGGCCTCGCAAAGGGAGAGCGCCGGCCACCCTGTCCTGGGCCTGGGCCCCCAGGGCGGAGAGCGCCAGCGCCAAGGATAGGCACCCCGCAACGAGGGACCGGGGGCGAGCCGGCGAGCAGAGCCGCTGGGTCCGGAATGGGATGGGAAGGCTTACCGGGTCGGGCATCAGGGGTTGGCCTTTCGGGTTGGGGATGAAAACCTTGGCATCAGCATTCAAGGTCGGGGGTCGCCCGCCTGGATGAATTTCTCCGCGCAATCCGGACAGATGCCATGAGTCCAGGTGGTGTTGGTGTTCTTGACGAGGTAGTCCTCGATCTTCTCCCAGCTCCCTTGATCATCCCGGACCTTCCGGCACCAGGCGCAGATGGGGAGCAGGCCCTCCAACGCTTTGACCTGGTCGTTGGCTCGCTGGAGGTTGCGATTCAGTTACTGTTCCCGGTCGAACAAAGCCCTGGACCAGGATGCCGCGAAGGCGATGGCCAGGAAGGCGATGATGCCCGAGAAGAGATCCCAGTAGACCCAGTGCCGGAATGCGAGAACCGGATACTGATGGAGTACGGCCATCTGCAGCGCATGCCAGAGTGTGCCCGAGACGAGGGCGGACAGAAGGCCCCAGGCCCGGCCCAGGTACCAGGTGGCCAGCAGAACCGGAACGGCGTAGAACGGTCCGAACCGGACCCTCAGTCCCAGCGCGAGGTCGAGCCAGGCCAAGGCGGCCCAGAGGGCCAGGCAGGACCCGAACACGAGGCCTTTCTTCAAAGGGGGGCCGTCCATCATGAGGCAAGCCAACGATGGCCGCTTGGACCGGCAAGCTCGATCTTGGATGTTCATAACCCCTTTCGGACAGGCCCAAAGCGTGAGTGGTTTAGGCCGTCCGCTGTTCTCATGCAGCGGACGGCCCAACGCCCCCGGCTACTTCAAGGTGAAATGGGCGCGGCGGTTCCTGCCCCAGCAGGACTCGGTGGATTCCGTGCAGACCGGCTTCTCCTTGCCGTACGAGGTGGTGCTCAGGCGGGCCGCCGGCACGCCCAGTCCGACCAGGTAGGCCATGGCCGCGTGGGCCCGGTGTTCGCCCAGGCCAAGGTTGTATTCCACGGTTCCCCGCTCGTCGCAGTTCCCGTCGATGAACACGTTCGCCTGGGGGTAGGCCTTCATGAAATCCGCGATGGCCACGAGGACGGGCTTGTCGCTGTCCCGGATGTCGGACAGGTTGAAGTCAAAATGGACATCCTTGAGGGCGGCCGCGGCGGCCTTCTGGTATTCGGCTTCCTTCATGGCCGCGGCTTTCCGCGCCGCCTCGGCAGCCTCTTCCGCCTTGTGCTTCTGCTCGGCCTCAGCGGCCTGTCGGGCCGAATCATCGGTCTTGACGGTATCCGGGGCCGGCGCTGTGACCTTGGGCGGTTCGGGCTTCGCCACCATGGCGGGTTTGCGGCAGGCCAGGCCTCCCGCCACCATGAGGGCCGCTGTCAGGACGAGGGTGGGGGTGGTTTTGTTGAGAGCTGGCATGGCAGCGTCTCCTATGGAAGGGGCGCCAGCCGGGAAGGGCGGGAGCCGAGGTGGAGGTGAAAGGCACGGTGAGACACGTAACGCGCTGGGGTGGACCTTGACCCATGAGAGAAACGGGCCAGCGGCCCCACCTTCGTGGAGGTTCTGGCTGTTCCCGTATGCGCGGCGGCGCTGAGGTGGCGAACTGGTTGCGGGTTCAGCCTAAGCCAGCGCGGGTGCCCAGTCGGCACCCAGAATGAAAGTTCAGCAGCCCGGGGGTGGGCGCGGCCAGGTTCCACCGGCCGGCCAACCTGGCAGGAAGGGCGGTCTGGGACCTGGAAGGCCACCGGCCCTTTCCGGTTCACCTGGGCTGGGCACAAGAACCGGCTGTCCGGGAATCAGATCGGCCCCGCCGTTGCTGTCCCCGCCGGTTTCCCCTTCGGATACCTGCGCCTGACCGTTTCCTTGGGTTGAAGCCGGTACCCTGATGGTCCTTGAGTTTCCCACTGTGGGCGTTGGGACCGTGAAGGGGAAGGGCATGGCAAACCCGGTTCGGCGGGACCAGGAAGGGGGGAAGGCTCCCTTGGGCATGGGCACTCAAGGAGACGAGCCACAACACCAAGGCGATCAGACCGATCCAGGCCTGGGCCTTGCCGACCTTGGGGACGCTCCGGAAGCCCATCAAATCCCCTGGATCAGCGCCAGCCCGACGCGGATGGCGGTCCCCGCAGCAGAGGCTTGGCCTGCGCACGCGCGGGTCGGAACCAATGGATCCGGGTTGGGAAGGGACTTTCGCAGGGCAACGGGCAACGAGGGCTGTCCTTTCGTACCAATGAAAAACATTCGGCACCAGCATTTAAGCTAGGTCGACAGGGCCTAGGCCGCAAGACAATTCGTGCGATGAACATGTCATATCTCCCGGACCAAGGGGAAGGTTCAGCCTTTCCAAAGCATCATTCCGGCCGTGACCAGCATCAGGCCGGCAAAGGCATTCCTAAGGCGCTGGCCTGAAAGGACCGTGGCGAACCGGGCCCCGAAATAGGTTCCCAGCGCGAAGCCCAACGCCAAGCCGGCAAGGATGAACCAAGGGTAAGGGCACCTCTCTTGGGCATAGACGAGGACCCCTGGCAGGCGAATGGGGAAAACCAGGACGGCAAGGGAAACGAGTTGCGCCTGATGCTGGGGGAGGCGCAACCACAGTGCGAGGAGGGGGATCATGATCACCCCTCCGCCGATGCCCAGCAGTCCGGAAAGGACACCGCCAACCATGCCCACCAGGACCCCTTTCCAGAGCAACCGGGTGTTGCCCTGCAGCAAAGCCGATTCCGTGTCCTTGACTTCCCCCGGCCTGACCGTCGTCCAGACTGCAAGCAGGACCAGGAGGCCCGAAAACCCCCAACACAGGAGGCCACCCGGGGTCCGGCTGGCGATGGCGGCTCCAGCCCAGACTCCGGGCAGGAACCCCAGGATCAGCCACCCGACCAGAGTCCAGGGAATGGAGATCCCGCGTTGATGGTAATGAATCAGCGCTGGAAGGCTGCCGGGGACCAGCATGGCCGCGAGGGTGACACCCTGGGCCTGGTGCTGGCCAAGCCCAAGCAGCAGTTTGAGCAGGGGGAGGAGGATGATGCCGCCCCCGATTCCGAAAAGACCGGACAGCAGCCCTCCAGAAAGCCCAGTCGCCAGTCCGGCCGCGATCTGGCTGCATGGCTGGACCGCCACCATCAGGAACCGCCGCCGGGGCCGTGGCTGGGATCCAGATTGATAAAACGGGTGGAATGATTCCGGGTGCTCATTCAGTGGAACGACGAGGACAATTTTTCATGGCTATTCCAAACTCAAAAATAATCTAAATAAAAATCATAAAATTTAATAAATTGATCAATTTTTTGCCTGTAATGACGAGTTTAATTTAGAAGGAAAGACGATTACCCTCTAAAAATGCTAGCACGGCGGTGATCGCGATAGGCATCAATCCAGCGACGGCAGGAAAGAAAGGCCTTGGTCGGATCCCCCAGCGATACAGGAGGCCTGCCCATGACCGAAGTTGCTTTGAGCCTGGAATACGAACGGATGTCAGCGAATCTCCCTGAACTGCTGAGTCACATCGGCGGGACACCCCTCTTGCGCCTGAGCCGGATCGCGCAAGGGCTGCCGTCGGGGACCGAGCTCCATGGCAAGGCCGAATACCTGAACCCCAGCGGGTCCCTCAAGGACCGTCCAGCCAAGGCCATGATTCTCGCCGGGGTGGCCAGCGGAGCCCTTACCCGGCAAAAGTCCATTCTCGACGCCACCAGCGGGAACACCGGGATCGCCTACGCGATGATCGGCGCGGCGCTGGGCTATGGGGTGACCCTGTGCCTGCCGGCGAACGCCACCGCCGAGCGGAAGCGGATTCTTCAGCTCTACGGGGCCAGGATCATCGAAACCGATCCGTCCCAGGGTTCGGACGGCGCCCAGCGCAAGGCCCAGGAACTGTTCCAGGCCGATCCGGGCCGGTATTTCCATGTGGATCAGTACAACAACGATGCCAACTGGAAGGCGCACTACGAGACCACGGGCCCGGAGATCTGGGAGCAGACCGGAGGGCGGGTGACTCACCTGGTGGCCGGGGTGGGCACTTCCGGTTTGTTCATGGGAACCGCCCGGCGGCTGAAGGAACTGAACCCTTCGATCACGGCCGTCGCTGTCCAGCCCGACGTCCAGGCTCACGGGTTGGCTGGCTTGAAGCACATGAAGACCGCCATCGTCCCGGGCATCTACGATCCGGCGTTGGCCGACGCCCAGGTGACGGTGTCCACGGCCGAGGGCCAGGCCATGGCGCGCAGGCTCGCACGGGAAGAAGGGGTGCTGGTCGGCCCCAGCTCCGGAGCCAGCGTGTTTGCCGCCCTGCGCCTGGCCCTCAGGCTTCCGCCGGGTTCCGTGGTGGTCACGGTGCTGTTCGATTCCGGCAGCCGCTACCTGGCCGACCCCTTCTGGGAGCAGGGTTGAGACCTGCCGGGATGGCGGCATCGCCGGCAATGAAGCCGAAAGGGGGAGCCCAGGCCGGATGCGATCCCGGACCTTGTGCTCCCCCATTCAAATCGCCGGCGCCCTGACCATTACCGCCGGCAGGCTATGCCCCGACTAGAATTGCTCCCACCAGGTCACCTGACCGCTTGCTGCGGAGACGGCCACCAGGGTGCGCTCCCAGGGGCAGTTGAAGATGTAGACATACCCGTCCGGGATGTTCGGAGCATCGGGCCGCATCAGCTTCACGTCCGAGAAGCCTCTCACATAGCCCTGCTGGTTCAGCGCCTGAATGGCCTGGTCCACGGTGACCGCGACCCAGGTGAACTCCAGGCTCTTGGCCGCGGGAATGGCGTTGGCGGAAAAGTGAAAGTCCGAGAAGAGGCTGTTGACGCATTTGCAGCTCGCGGACATGGGCGTTGGCATATCGGGAACGCCCTCAGTGCCGGGGGTGGCATTGACGTTGTAGAAGAAGGTCCAGCGCTGGATATCCAGCGCCGTGGTCATGAGGGCACCCGGAACGAGCGCGCTTTCGCCCTTGATCTCGCGGAGATCCAGCTTCGACTTGTGCTGGGTGCCGGCCACCCCGTGGGCGACGAACTGGGCCGCGGCGCTTGTCAGGCCGTTGATGTCGCTCACGGACTGGGCCATGAGGGCCGTTCCGGCACAGAGGATTGGGATGACAATATTTTTAAACATCTTAATTTCTCCATATTTAAATTGAGACCATTCAATAAGACACCTGGATAGACGGCGGGAGGGAGGGCGGGGCCCGGGTGGAACCGCCGGCACCGGGTGATCCGGCTAACATTTGAAGCGCGACAGGATGTCCACGACCATATCGCCGATGCGCAACAGGTTCTCCTTGCTGCTGCCGCCGATGTGCGGCGTCATGAAGACGTTGGGCGCGGCCAGGAGCGGGCACTCCGCGACCGGGGGATCGGTGTACCCGCATCGGTGCCGTAGGCCCGGACCTTGCCGGACTTCAGCGCCTCGGCCAGGTCCGCTTCCACCAGCACCTTGGCGCGGGCGGTGTTGATGATGACGACGCCATCCTTCATGCGGCCGAAGGTGTCCTGATTGAACATGCCCCGGGTCTGATCGGTGAGCGGCGTGTGGATGCTGGTGTAGTCGGCCTGGGTCAGCACGTCCTCCAGGGGCTTCAGTTCGGCCAAGGTGTGGGTGGTGAGGAAAGGATCGTAGGCGATCACCTTCATGCCGAAGCCGACGGCGCGCTTGGCCACTTCGGTGGCGATGGCGCCCGCCCCGATGAGGCCCAGGGTCTTCTGGAACACCTCGGTCCGCTTGAGTTCGTTCTTGGGGAACCGGCCCTCGCGCATGGCCGTGTGGGCTTCGATGAGGCGGCAGGGGATGGCCAGCATGAACGCCATGGCCATTTCGGCAACAGCGACGCTGGAGGCGGCGGCGGTGTTCATCACCTCGATGCCTTTGGTCTTGCAGGCCTCCCGGTCGACGTTGTCCAGCCCGACGCCTCCCCGGATGACGAGCTTGAGATGCGGAGCCTGTTCGATCAGTTCCGGGGTGACCTTGGTCTTGGAACGGATGAGCAGGATTTGGGCCTGGCCCAGTTCTGCCAAATCGGAAGTGACTTCGCCGAACGGCTCAAGCCGGCGGGGCAGGGAGGCATCGAAAGCATCGGCGATAATGATCTTCATGTCTGATCTCCTGGAAAGGGGGCGGTGCGGATTGCGAGGAAAGAGGGCTGCGGAGGCCCCAAGCTCATCGGCTTCGGATCAACCCGCCGGCAACGGTGGCGTTGCTGCCCTCATCGATCAGGATGAAGGCGCCGGTGGACCGGCTGACATCGTAGGGGTCCGCGGCCACCGGCGCCTGGAGCCTCAGCCGGACCTCCGCGATGTCGTTCATGGCCAGTTGGTCGGCGCCCTGGGGCTTCATGCTGGTGATCTCCAGACGGGAACGGATCTCCTGGAGCAGGGCCCGGGTCTCCCAGGGACCCAGGCGGAGCAGGAACCGCGCTCCGGCCTGGACCGGGGTCTCGGAGAACCAGCACAGGGTGGCCTCCAGATCCTGGAAAAGGGGTGGGGGCGCCCCGGGATCGGCCAGGAGGTCTCCCCGGCAAATGTCCAGGTCGCCCGCCAGTTCCAAGGTGACGCTTTGTCCCGCCTGGGCCGCCTCGAGGCGGGTCTCCCCCACCCGGATGCCCTGGACCCGGGCCCGGCCCTGGCCCGGCAGGGCGACGATCTCCGCGCCCACCTGGATGGTCCCCGTCGCGATCCTTCCGGCATAGGCCCGGTAATCCAAGCCTCCCGTGCGCGGCCGGCACACCCACTGGACCGGGAAGCGGAACGGGCGCTCCAGATCCTCCTGCGCCAGGGGCACGGATTCCAGGAGCTCCATGAGGGTTGGGCCCTCATACCAGGGCATCCGTTTCCCCCGCTCAACGACCGAGTCTCCGGCCAGTGCCGAGATGGGAATGAACTCCAGGCGAGGGATCCCCAGCTCCGCGGCGAAGGCCAGGCAGTCCTTGCGGATTTGGGTGAACACCGGCTCGGACCAGTCCACCAGGTCCATCTTGTTGATGGCCATCACCAGGTGCCGGATGCCCAGCAGGTGGGCAATGGCGGTGTGGCGGCGAGTCTGGGTGAGCACGCCCTTGCGGGCGTCCACCAGGATGATGGCGAGATCCGCCGTGCTGGCGGCGGTCACCATGTTTCGGGTGTACTGCTCGTGGCCCGGGGCGTCGCCCAGGATGAACTTGCGGGTTCCGGTGGAGAAGTAGCGGTAGGCCACGTCGATGGTGATGCCCTGTTCCCGCTCGGCCTGGAGGCCGTCGGTGAGCAGGCTGAGATCGATCCCCTGGGCGCCCCGTTTCAGCGAAGTGCGCTCCAGGGTGTCCAGGGCGTCGGCCAGGATCGTCTTGCTGTCGAACAGCAGCCGGCCGATGAGGGTGCTCTTGCCGTCGTCGACGCTGCCGCAGGTGATGAAGCGCAGCAGGCCGGCGTCGGGGATGTCGCGAACCGATGAGGTCATCAGAAATAGCCCTCCTTCTTGCGCTGTTCCATGGCGGCTTCGGACACCTGGTCATCCAGCCGGGTGGCGCCGCGTTCCGTGAGTTCCGCGGTGGCGGTCTCCCGGATGATATCGACGATGCCGGCCGCCTTGGAGGCCACTGGGGCGGTGCAGGGGATGTCGCCCACGGTGCGGAACCGCACCGAGAGCCCCTCCACCAGTTCCCCGTCCCGGGCCGGGGTTAGGGCGGTGACCGGCACCAGGGCCGAGCCCCGGCGCACCACGGGCCGGGTGTGGGCGTAGTAGATGCTGGGCAGTTCCAGGGCTTCCCGCTGCGACGTACTGCCAGACATCCAGCTCGGTCCAGTTGGAGATGGGGAACACCCGGATGTTTTCGCCGGGGAAACACCTGGCGTTGTAGAGGTCCCACAGTTCGGGGCGCTGGTGCTTGGGATCCCACTGGCCGAACTCGTCCCGGAAGGAGAAGATGCGCTCCTTGGCCCGGGCCTTCTCCTCGTCCCGGCGGGCGCCGCCGATGCAGGCGTCGAAGCCGAATTCCCGGATGGCTTCCAGCAGGGTGACGCTCTGGAACGGGTTCCGGGACTGGGTCGGCGTGCGCAGCACCACGCTGCCCCGCGGATGGAATCCTCCACCGTGCGCACGATGAGCCGTTCGCCGAGCTCCCGGGCCCGCCGGTCGCGGAACGCGATCACCTCCGGAAAATTGTGCCCGGTGTCGATGTGCAGGAGCGGGAAGGGGAAGGGGCCGGGCCGGAAGGCCTTTTCAGCCAGGGCCAGCAGGCAGACCGAGTCCTTGCCGCCGGAGAACAGCAGCGCCGGGTTCCGGCACTGGCCGGCCACCTCCCGGAGGATGTGGATGCCTTCCGCCTCCAGGGTGTCCAGGTGGGTGAGGGTTCGCGTTTGCAGGATCATGGCATCGCCTTTATTCGGGACGGGTTGTGGAGGCCGCATTCCTTGTGCTCGGGCTGTTCCCACCACCAGCGTCCGGAGCGCACATCCTCGCCGGGCTGGACGGCCCGGGTGCAGGGGGCGCAGCCGATGCTGGGGTAGCCCTGGTCGTGGAGGGGGTTGTAGGGCACGTCGTGGGTCCTCACGTAGGCCCAGACCTGGTCAAGGCTCCAGCCGCAGAGGGGATTGACCTTCACCAGGCCGCCGTTGGCTGGGTCCCACTGGAAGGGACTCACTGTGCTGCGGCTTGACGCCTGCTGCCGCCGCAGCCCGGTGATCCAGGCTGAAGCGCCCGCCAACGCCCGGCTCAGGGGCTCGACCTTGCGGATGTGGCAGCACTCCCGGCGGTTCTCCAGGCTCTCATAGAATCCATTGGGCCCCTTGGCCGTCAGGAGCGCCTGCACCGCATCGGTGCGCGGAAAATAGACCTCGATGGGAAGGCCGTAGCGGGCCTTCAAGGCGGCCAGGGTGTCGTAGGTCTCCTGGTTCAGGCGGCCGGTGTCCAGGGTGAAGATCCGCGGCTTGGGGTCGCCGCGGGCGATGAGATCCAGCACCACCACGTCCTCCAGGCCCAGGCTGCAGGCGAAGACCAGGTGCGGGTGGAAGGTCGCCAGCGCCGCCGCGAGCACCTCCTCCGCCGTGGCGTCGGCGTAGCGCCGGTTCAGCTCCTCGGCCTGGGCGGCGGACGCGCTCATGGGGCACCCGCGAGAACCGCCCCGAGGCTCACCACCCCGACCACCCCCCAGAGCAGCAGCCAGCGCAGGAAAGGCCGGATCCCCACCTTGCGCAGCGTCTGGGGGGTGAGGCCGGCCCCGACCAGGAACAGGGTCAGGACGAGGCCCTGTTCAGCGCCCCTGGCGACCCACCGGGCGGGGACCCGCAGCGCGGGCAGCTGGGTGGCCAATCCGGCGGCCAGCAGGAAGCCAAGGATGAACCAGGGCCGATGCCCTTTTGTCGTCCCCAAGACCTGGTTCCTGATCAGCCCCAGGCCCATGGCCACGGGCAGGATCCACAAGACCCGGGCCAGCTTGACGGCGACCGCCACCTCCAGGGCCTTGTGGCCATAGGCCAGGGCCGCCCCCACCACCGAGCTGGTGTCGTGGATGCCCAGGGCGGCCCACCAGCCGAACCCCTCCTGAGAGAGGCGCAGGACCCTGCCGATCCAGGGAAAGGCGATCAGCCCCACCGCGTTCAGCAGGAAGACCATACCCAGGGCCGCGGAGGTCTCATGCTCCGCGGCGGCGATGACCGGCGCCACGGCCGCGATGGCGCTGCCGCCGCAAATGGCGGTGCCGACGCTGATGAGCAGGCCGGTGTCGCCGCGCATCCCCATGCGCCGGGCGAGCCAGACGCCGAGGGTCAGGATCAAGGCGATGCTCACCGCGGTGGCGCCCAGGCCGCGGAGCCCGGTCTTGAGCACCACCCCGAGATTCATCCCGGCCCCCAAGCCCACCACCGACCACCCCAGGAGCGGATGGATCCAGCGCCTGAAGCGATCCTGATAGGGATTGCCAAGGACCAGGGCGAGCAGGGCGCCGCCCAGGAGAGCCGTGGTCCCGTCCACCCAGGGCAGCAGCACCAGGAGGGCGGCCATGGGCCAAAGGAACCTGGAGAGGTGTGGAAACAGCCCCCCATCCAGGGGCGGAAGCAACTTGTTCATCGGCACCATCGGTTCAGGCCGGATCGCACAATTCATTACGCCCAAGCGCAAGGGAGCCTTGGGAAATAGGGATCTGAAAACCAATCGCGCCATTCCCGGAGAAATCCATGGCATGGCAGGGACGGAGGGTGAAAGCTGCTTGAGGCTACCCATGTCGACCAAAGGAGTCAACCTATGGAATCAACAGGCCTCACCAGCGACGAAGCCCGAGCCCGGCTGGCGCAGTCCGGCCCGAACGCCATGCCT
Organism: uncultured Holophagaceae bacterium; assembly: GCA_963717275.1. Taxonomy (GTDB): domain Bacteria; phylum Acidobacteriota; class Holophagae; order Holophagales; family Holophagaceae; genus Mesoterricola. Next base: position 14,011 of record CAVQVX010000001.1, on the reverse strand, counting down.
GACACCGAGACGCCGCTCTGGCGGCTGGCGCTGGCCAAATTCTGGGCGCCGGTTCCCTGGATGCTCGAGGCCGCGATTGTCCTGCAGATCGTGCTGGGAGAGCGGGTGGAAGCCGCAGTCATCGCCGGGCTCCTGGTGTTCAACGCCGCCCTTGGTTTTTTCCAGGAGGGCCGCGCGCAGGCCACCCTCGCCGCCCTGAAATCGCGGCTCGCGCTCACCGTTCCGGTTCGGCGCGATGGCGCCTGGAAGACCCTGCCCGCCGCCGAACTGGTGCCGGCCGACCTGGTGAAGCTGTCCCTGGGCGGGGTGGTGGCCGCCGACGTGAAGCTGGTGGAGGGCTCGGTCCTGCTCGACCAGTCCATGCTCACCGGCGAATCCGTCCCGGTGGAAGCCGGCCCGGACTTCCAGACCTTTGCCGGGGCGCTGGTGCGGCGCGGCGAAGCCACCGCGCTGGTCACCGCGACCGGGGCGCGCACCAAGTTCGGGCGGACCGCGGAACTGGTCCGCACCGCCCACGTGGAGAGCACCCAGCAGAAAACCGTCGTGCGCGTGGTGCGGAACCTGGCGCTGTTCAACGGTGCCGTCATCGTTTCGCTGGTGACCTATGCCCGCCTCCGCGGGATGCCCGTCGGCGAGATCATCCCGCTGGTGCTCACCTCGGTGCTGGCCTCGATCCCGGTGGCGCTGCCCGCCACCTTCACCCTGGCGGCGGTGCTGGGCGCCAGGGCCCTGGCGCGCCTGGGCGTGCTGCCCACGCGGCTGTCCGCCGTGGACGAGGCCGCGACCCTGGACATCCTCTGCTCGGACAAGACCGGGACCCTGACCCGCAACGAGCTGACCCTGACCAGCGTCCTGCCCGAGGCTGGCTTCGACGAGGCCCAACTTCTGGCCTGGGCAGCCCTGGCCAGTTCCGATGGCGGCCAGGATCCCGTGGACATGGCCATCCGCGCAGCCGCCGCCAAGGCCCCCATCACCGATCCGGCGCGGGTGACCACGTTCGTCCCGTTCGATCCGGCGACCAAAATGGCCGAGGCGACTGTGGTGGATGCCAAGGGCGCCACCCTGCGGGTGGTGAAGGGGGCCTACGCGGCGGTCTGCAAGCAGACCGATGGGGCCGGTGCGGCAACCGCGGAGCGCGAGCTCGAGGCCAAGGGGTTCCGGGTGCTCGGGGTGGCCGTGGGCACCGGGAAGACGCTGCGGCTTGCGGGCGTCATCGCCCTGAGCGATCCGCCGCGCGCGGATGCGGCGGAACTGATCAAGGAGCTGAGCACGCTGGGGGTGCACACGGTGATGGTGACCGGAGATGCTCCTGCGACGGCGGCGATCATCGCGCGGGCGGTGGGCCTGGAGGGGCCGGTCTGCCCGCCCGGGCCGATCCCTGCGACGCTGGGCCCAGGGGACTTCGCTGTCTTCGCCGGCGTGCTCCCCGAGGACAAGTACCACCTGATCCAGTTATTCCAGAAGAGCGGCCACACCGTGGGCATGTGCGGGGACGGCGCCAACGACGCCCCGGCGCTACGCCAGGCGCAGATGGGGATTGCGGTCAGCAGCGCGACCGACGTCGCCAAGTCGGCGGCGGGGATCGTGCTCACCCAGCCCGGGCTGGTCGGCGTCTTGGCGGCGGTGAAGGTAGGCCGCGTGATGTTCCAGCGCATTCTTACCTATACGTTGAATTCCCTTACCAAGAAGATCGTCCAGGTGCTCTTCCTCGCGGTGGGCCTGATCATGACCGGGCACGCGATCCTCACCCCCATGTTGATGGTCATCGTCATGATCACGGGCGACTTCCTGGGCATGGCCTTGACCACCGACAACGTGCGCCCGTCGAAGACTCCGGACGCCTGGCGGGTGGGCAACCTGACCTTGGCGGGGGTGGTCATGGGGGTTTCCGAACTGGCGTTCTGCACCGCCACGTTGGCCTTCGGCAAGTTCCATCTCGGGCTGGGCATGGGGGCTCTGCGAACCCTCGCGTTCCTGGCCCTCGTGTTCGGCAACCAGGCGACCACCTATGCGAATCGAACCCGTCAGAACCTGTGGACGATCCGCCCCAGCGCCCTGCTCCTGGCTTCGTCGGCGATCGATCTGCTGATCGCCTCGGTTCTCGCCCACCAAGGGATCGCCATGGCGCCGGTCCCATTCGCGCTCATGGGGGAGGCGCTCATGGGGGCCGTTGCCTTCGCCCTGGTGGTGGATGGCATCAAGGTCCCCGTATTCAAGCGGCTCAGATTGGCCTGACGATGGTTGCGGGTGCTTTTACAAGACGGAATGCCTTGCTGTTCCGCGCATTAGACAGCCCTTCCTGATCATTCCCTGAACCTCCGGGATTCCTCATCAGGGAAAGAGCCGCTTGGAGCCGGAGCCACCGCGATGGCGCTGGTCCGCTCGGAGCTCTTGGCCACCTGGTCCAACGGAGCCACCCAGGTGAGGTAGCGGCTCAGGGCATCCGCCATGGCCAGGTTCCGGATCTGGGCGGAGGCCAGTTCCAGGCCGGCACGGTGGATCGTCCGGGCCAGCCGCGCCCGTTCCCGGGCCGTTCCCATCGGGTCCATCCGTTCTGGGGCGGCGGCAGGAGCCTGGCCCGGTTCCTGCCAGTGCTGTAGAATCAGAAGATCCAACTGCTCCTGGCCCCGCTCGATCTCAAACTCCTGGATCTTGCTGTTTATCTGGTTCCGTGTCAGCACCTCTGTGAGGTCCGCGGCCCGGTCCCGGGCTGCCTTGAGCTTCACCCTGATCTGCAGGGCGTTTTCGACCTGATCCGGGGTTCTGTAGGCGGAAATGGCCGCACGCACCCCTTCATCCAACTTCTTGATGCTGGTGAGCGCCTCCGAATCCAGGGGGTTGGGCGCGCGGCCCTCTCTATGGATGGAATCCCGAAAGGACTTCAATACCTTCGAGGAATCGGTTTCCTGCTCATAGGCCCGAGCGGCCAGGGCGATTTTTTCCGACCAGGCCCCCACCCGGTGGCTGGGGGCGGTGAGGTGCTCCTGCCTGGTCAGGAGGTCGTCCAACTCGTCCCGGAAGGGCTCGGCTTCGGACCGGAAGGCCGATCCGTCCAGGGTTGAGCCTGTTGGCCCATGGAGGGGATGAGAAGCACTGGCCGATGCCCCGATCTCACCTGGGCCGGCGGCCTCGACCGGGCAGGTTGGGCTGGCCATGGCCCCGGGGTCGGCGCTGGCAGAGAACAGCAACTGCATCATCAATAGCAGCCAAGCCGTCCGGGCCGGGGCGCCATGACTCGATTGGCTGTCCGCTTCATGGCGGGTTGGGCCCCCCGCTTGGTCTTCGCCGCCTTGGGCCGCCATGGGCATGCCCAGCGCCAGGATGAGAACGGGGAGGATAAAAAAGCGCTGAATATTCATTGGGGCTCCGGAAAAGGGGCATCTGTGCCTTTGCTGTTGCCTCTGGGATTCTTGGTGCTGTTTTTTTGTGATTGTCATGAAATCCCGCGGCATCGGCCCACCCCAAGGTGTGATTAAGAAAAAATAAGTTCCTCGCTTCCTGGTTCGCCCTCGCACTCATGCAGCGTCCGGCAAGTTCCCTCAACGAACGGCCTTCCGGGCCACGGAGGGAAGTTGGTTCAACCGGACCTGCCTGGATGCAGGACCGTGAGGGCAGTTCGCATCCGGGCCATTCACATGTTTTATTTATAGTAAAACAAGCGCTATCGCTCGCTCGGGAACCATCCTGATAAATTTCGCATCGTAGGTTAAAGCCTGTGACCTGACGCACTCCGCAGGGTGACCGGAAGGAGCTGGCGGGGAAAGCGAAGTCCCTGGTGCCTTGGATCGTCAGGAAAAGGGGGTTGCCGATGAACATGGAACGAAAGCGAGGCCGGGTGGGGCTCTCTGTCCTGGTTGCCGCGTGTCTCGCCATAGTGAAGCGCAAACGGGTCCGCCGGTGGTAGTCGGCAGGGTAGCGGGCTTGCGGGCATGGCCGAAGGCGGTCCCTGCCGGCCTGCTGCTGGCTGCGGCCGTACTCCTGGTCGGGGCCTCGCCGGTCCTGGGCAGGGGCGGCCCCAGGGACAGCCATGGCGCGCCCCGGGCGGGACCATGGCGAACCGCCGGGGGTGATCCGGCCCACCGGGAAGAGAAGCGGCCTCGGCCCGCCCCAGGGCCGCCGCGCCCAACGCCGCCGGACCCGCACGGGCCGGATAAGATACGGGCTAGGTTGCGGGCGCGCCTGCAGGAAAAGGCGCGGGCGAGCAAGGCCGGGCAGCCGGTTGCCGCCCCGCCGTCCGAGCCGGAACCCAGCCAGGCGGCTCCCCTGGGCCTTTTCGATCGCCCTGCGCCACCACGGGTGGCACGGCGCGAACTGCGGGCACCGCACCCGGGCCTGAGCGACTGGATCCGGTTCTTCTTCCTGCTCCTGAGCCTCTCCAATATGCTGCCGGTCGTGGGTGGGGAAGTCTTCCACCCGGGGCCCGCGCTGCCGCCATTCGATCCCGGGGCCCATGCCCCTCCGGGCGGCGCGATCGGGACTCCCGGACCGGGCCTCCCGGCGGTGGTGCAGAGCCATGTGCATTACGTGGCCAACCAGACGGCCGCCTTCAACCAGACCCTCGCCCAGACCTTGGCCCGGCACCCCGGGGTCCCCGCCGGAACAGCGCCGCCCCGGCCCGCCCAGGCTCCCGTCCAGACCCGTGACCCGCAGGACCCGCCCGAGGCGCCCGTTCCTGGGGTTCCGCCGCCGCAGGAGTCCCCGGCGCCCGGCCCGGGACCGGCCGCGCCGTCCTGCCTGGCCCAGGCGGCGGCCCTGGCCGGGAACATCCCTATCGTCAACGGCACGGCGCCCGCCGCGGCGACCCTGGCCGGGCTGAGTTCCCGGCTGGCCCTCGCCCAGCAATGGGTCGCCCAGGAGCTGGAGCAGGTCCGGCCCCTGGCGGACGGTGCTCCGGGGGCGGGCGGGTCGCCCCCGCTGCTCACGGCCATGACCACCCAGCTGGTGGCCCTGGACAGCGTTTCGGCGGGGCTGCAGGGGATCGCGGCCGGCTACCTGGCCCAGGTCCTGAGCCCAGCGGAGGCGATCGGCCTCGTCCGCCAGGCCTCCGACACCTTGATCAATATCGTCAACAGCTTCCGGGTCGCCGCCCAGTCCCTGGCGCTGACCACCTACTCCCCGCGCCTGGAGCAGATCCATGCGGAGATGGAGCGCCTGCGGGACCGGATCCTGGCCGACCTCGCCCATGCGGAGCGGGCCTGGCCCGATGCGGCGCCGGCCCGCGCCCCGGAAACGCTCACGGCGGCCCAGCAGTCGAAGGCCTGCTGCGACTACGCCGACCTCATGGCCCACCTGCTCATCCAGCGGATCCTGGGGGCCGGGGGCGCGGCCAACGTCGCCGCCTACACCGTGGCCGAACAGGCCGCCGCCGAGGAGGCGGGGATCGATGTCCTGCGCCCGGTCACCACCCTGACCGCCCAGGCCCGGGCCCTGCTGGCCGCCACTGACGCCACCGCGGTGAGCGCCGCGATCCCGGGGTCCCAGGTCCTGGTGCCTCCGGCCGGCGCGATCCCGCCCGCCTGGTTTCCCGGCCCCGGGGCCACCCTGGATCCATCGGTCTGGGCCAACACCGACAGTGCCCTGGCGAGCCGGTGCGGCGCCGCCCAGTGCGACCAGCCCATCACCCGGGCCCGGGCGGTGGTCGCCGGGGTGACCCTGAGCGGCTCCGTCATGAACCTGATCGGCTTCACGCTGTACTCGGTCGCGGTCCAGATGGCCGTGGCCATGGAACTGGAGTCCGGCAGCCCGGTCACGGTCCAGCACCCGGCCCAGGGACCGGGCAACCAGACGGCCTGGTTCGATGCCCTGATGCAGGAGTTTCACGCCCAGGCTCGGGGCACTCTCCCGGAACGGAGCCTCGCCCGACTCCTGGGAGCCGTTCCCGGCCCCACGGCGGCGGACGGGTCCGCCTTTCCCGGGATCCGGCCCGGGATGGGCGACGCGGAGATCCTGGGGGCCGTCCTGCACAGCATCGCCCAGACGATACACCAGGAGTATTGGCCGACCCTCAGCGGCATCGCCCCCGGCACCATCTCCCCTTCATCCTGGTTCGCTGGCCTCCTGTCCAGGTTCCACTGGCTGGCCTCGGCAGGGCTGGAGCAGCGGGGGCTCGCCGCCTCAGGCCCCCGGAACCCGGCCGCCGAAGCCAAGTGGCAGGTCTACGCCAACCTGGCGACCTATTCCCGGTATGCGGCGGCGGTGGCCGAAGGCCGCCGCTCGGGAGCCCTGGATCCAAAGGCCGCCCTGACCCTGCTGGGGGACCTGGCGGACACCCTCCAGGCCCTGGTCTACGGTTGGCTGATCGAGGCCTCCGCCGTGCCCCTGGAGGCGTCCTTGCTCTACCAGCAGGGCGCCCTGCCGCACTTGACCCAGGCCCGGGCCCGGGCCCTGGGAATGGCGACCGCTCCCGGCGCCGGGAGCCGGAGGTGCCAGGACTGGTGCCGCTATTCGGAACTCAGGACCCAGGCGGCCACCGAGGAGACCGCCCGCACCGCGACCCGGATCTACCTGGCAGCCTACATCGAGGCCCTGATCGGGTCCATCATCACCCAGGCGGTGGACGTGGTCGACTCGTTCGGGTCCTCCGCGTCCACCGGCAACGGGACGTGGTCCAACATTCCCGGCGCCGCGGCCGGCCAGGCCGGGCGGGTCCAGGCGGAATCGGCAGGGGGCCAGGATGCCGCTCCGACCCAGGGGACGACGGCGGAACCCACCCAGGCCGTGCCGTTCGTGCCGGCCGCTCCACCGGCCCGGGCGCCCCTGGAACAGGCGGCCCTGGAGGCCCTCCTGGCCGAGGCTGCCGTGCCGAGGGTCCGGATCGATGACCCTGAGGCCCGCCTGGAGGAAGCGTGCGCCGCCGAGCCTTGCGACCTGACCTTCAGCAGGCAGGAGACCGCGCTTGCGGAGGAGTCCCGGTCCGGGAGTGAGCTGACCTTCCTGGCCTACACCCTGGGCCTGGTGGTGAAGGGGTTCCGGATCGCCCTGGCCGCCGGGCGCTGAACGCTCTTGCACCGCTGGATTCCGGCGCCTGGCGTGTTGATAGGCTACCTGATCCAGGGGGTGATCCGGTGAAGGACCAGAGGCAGGAGCAAGAGGGCGCGAACCCGGATGGCCGCGCTGGCCGTTGGCGCCGTTGGGGTCGAGCCGGGCGGCCTCCCGGCCGTTGAAGAGGTCGCCAGGGGACCCTGGCTCGCACCGGTATCCGTGGCTTTCGCCTGGGCACTGGAGGAGCCGGCCGCGTCATCGCCCGTCAGCCCGGTTCCCGTGCTGGAAACCGGTACGTGTGCCGGGTCCCGGGCCCCCTCCTGGTCCAGCTGCGCCCAGCGTTCCGCATTGACCTGCAGACCGAGGGCGGCCGCCCGGCTGAGTTCGGCGGCGCCGATGCTTTCCAGGTCGAAGGCGCTCGCCCGGACAGCGGCCCCGATCGAGAACAGGAGGTCCGCCCCCGCGAACGATCCGGCTGCCCCCAGTACATCCCCCGCGAAGTCGAGGGGTTCGGCTATGAGGCGCAGGCTCTCGCCACCGGCGGCGATGCCGTCGCCGATGGCGAGCCCCAGGTATCTGGCCGCGTTGAGCTGGGCCGCATAACGCTTCAGCAGGGCAATGGCGCCGTCCAGGCCTGCGCCCGCCTGGGGTACGGGGGGACAACCAGGCGTGTTGCTGGCGCCCAGGCAGGCCGCCTGCTGGTAGAGGCTGGCCAGGGTCCCGTTCCGTGCCTGCAGCTGAGCCACCACCGGGCCGCCGCAATACGAAGCGTCCACGCCGTACTGGCCTGCCGTCACCAGGCACAGGTGCGGTCTGGCCAGAAGGTCCGCCAGGATGGGCAGGGGCGACCTTGGCGATGGCGCCGGGGCGGCGCTGGGCAAAGACGCCCCCGCCTCAGTGCAGGCGGACAGGCCTTCGGTCTGGCACTGGGCCCAGGTCTGGTAGTCCACCTGGTAGGCTTGTGCCTCCGCGGCCACCACCCCGAATTCGTTGCCGGCGCTTTCGATGAGGGAGCCCACAAGGTTGAGGCTGTCCCCCGTCTCCGCGAAAACCAGGGACGGGGTCGCCGCGACCAGGGTACGGTTGCGGGCGAATGGCGTGGCCAGGGACTGTCCGGACAACAGGCCCAGGCCCACCGCCCGGAACTCGAGCCCCACCGCCAGGAACTGGTAGCGCAGGGCCAAGGCATTGGCGTTGAGCTGCTGGTACTGCAGCGACCGGCTGGACTGGAACAGCTTGCTCAACTCCGGGTCCTGGGTCGGTGACCCGTCGGTACGGCAGCCGACGCCCAGCGTCTGGGGCGGGACGAACAGCTGCAGGGTCTGGGTTTCCAGGTCGTCGATCTGGGCCAGCACCCCGGCCTGGTAATCCGTGCCGCAGGCCTGAAGGCCGAGCAGACCCGCGAGGGGATGGGCGCACGCAGGACCTACATTCCCGATTGCTGCCCTGGCGGCGGCGAAGCCGGTGAGATCCGGGAGCAGGTCAGACCCGGGGTCGGACCCCAGGGCCAAGTGGGAGATCGGACCGGTGCCGGAGGCCGGGACGGGGGCCCGGTCATTCACGTAGGCCGGCTGGGCCCAGGCATGCATGGACGAAGGATCCAGCAGGTACACCATGCCCCCGGCCACCAGCACCAGGAGGCCGGTCCGGGACTGCCGCCAGGCCCCGGGCCGGGCCTCGGCCGACCGCTTGGGCTCCTTTTTCCTACTGGCCTCCACCCGGCCGCGCCAGGCCCGGAAGGCGCGCTCCCTGGCCTTCGCCTCGGCCTGGAGCCGGAACCGGCGCACCAGCCGAGCCTGTTTTTTGAGGGTGCGGATCTCCGCCTGGACGGCCCGGAAGTGCTCCAGTTTCTCCTGGCGGGTGATGGGCTTGGCCGGGACCGGGTCAGGTGGAGGGTGGACCGGCCTTCTGGCAGCAGCCGGCGGAACTGCAGGGGCAGGGCGCTCCCCCGGCAGGGTCAGGGTCGCCAGCCCATGGCCGACGGCCAGGAGGCACCGCCCCTCAGGCGTGGCAGCTAGGGCGCCGGCTTCGCCCAAGGCGGAGCACGCGGCTGCGGGCAGGGAGGGCTGAAAGCGGCGCAAGGGCCCGAACCGGGTCCGGTCCGGGCCCGGGCTGTCGGCGGGGGCCAGGAGCCCTGCCAGTTCCCGGCGGTCCAGGTGGAAGGCGTGGAGCGTCCGGCGGTCCGTGTCGACGAGGAGCAGTTCCCGGCCGCACAGAGCCATGGCACTGGGGCTGCCGGACCAGGCGGGCCCGGCCGCCCCGGGCCCGAGCACCGGGTTCGAAGCGCCCGAGGGAGCGATCCGGTGCACGCCGGAACCGTCTCCCACATAGAGGTCCCCGGTGACGGGATCCAGGACCATGGCCAGGACACCGGCGACTCCGGGGTCGGCCTGCTCCGGAAGTCGGGCATAGGGCACGGGAGTGCCATCCCATTCCACCCGTAGGATGTCCCTCCCGTCGGCGAAGGCCACGAGGACACGGCCGTCCTGGTCCAGGGCCAAGTCCCGCACGGTACGTCCGGTGGTCGCCTGCTCGGCCCATCCCGGCGCCCATTCCCGCAGGACGCCGTCCGCTCCCAGGACGAAGATCCGGGTTTGGGTCTCCGGGTCCTCCTTTGCTGCGGCGTACACCAGCCGCGGCGCGCCCGCCGCGCACGGGCCGGGAGGCAGGACCGCCAGGGCCCGGACGGCGTGTCCTGGGGGCGGTTGGAGCCCTTCCGGCACCGGCACCGCCTCCCCCGCCAGCCCGTACGCTCGCAGGCCCTCCGCTCCGGCCAGGATCCAACACCGGTCCAGGCGTCCCAGGGCGGCGTCAACCTGGGCGAAGCCGCCACAGGCGAAGGCGATCCGGACCCCCCGGAGCCTCTGGGACGGCCCGGCCGCATCCGCGTACGGGGGGGAAACCGGGACAGGGCCGGGGCCCAGGTGTCCGGGACCAGGACCTCCCCATCCGTTCCGGACCCTCGCTCCACCCGGAACCGCAGCCTGGGCCCGGACGGAGGGATCCAGGCCGTCCTCCACCACCACTGTGAAGGATCCGCCCTCCATGGAAGGGAGGGCCGCCAGCCACGCCTCGGTCCGGGACAGAGCCTTCAGGGCCGGTGACGCCGCGCCCGGCCCCTGCAGGCTCCAGTGGGCGTCCTCCGCCCCGGTCTCAGGCAGGTCGGCCTGGAGGAAGCACCCCTCACCCTGGAACAGGACAGGCCGGTCGCAGGAGAGCCGCACCCTGGCCTGGGCCAGGGTGCCGGCCAGGAGGACGGTAACCAGTCCATGGGCCCAGATCCTCATCATCGCCGCCCTCCGGAAACCTCAAACCATGAGCCGTACGGCGCCTTCGCATGTCCTCCAGCAGGAGGCTGGCATCAAGAAGACCAGAAGCATCCGGATCCACCGGTAGTTGATCATGGTTGGCGCCTCCACAAGCCCTTCGGATCACCCAGGAGCCTGGGTTGAAGAGGTAATGGCTATATAACAGTGAAAGGTTCCTGACCATCGCATATCCAGGGGCGCCAAGCCGGTTCTAATGGAAGAATTCAACAAATATGATGTGGTATATCGCGATTTTGGGACCTCGCTATCCCCTCGATGGTGGTGGGCGGCGGTGCCGCCAGCCACCTCCGGTAAGTTGTGCCCGGTGTTGATGTGCAGGAGCGGGAAGGGGAAGGGGCCGGGCCGGAAGGCCTTTTCCGCCAGGGCCAGCAGGCAGACCGAGTCCTTGCCGCCGGAGAACAGCAGCGCTGGGTTCCGGCACTGGCCGGCCACCTCCCGGAGGATTTGCATGCCTTCCGCCTCCAGGGTGTCCAGGTGAGGGTTCGCGTTTGCGGGATCATGGCATCGCCTTTATTCGGGACGGGTTGTGGAGGCCGCATTCCTTGTGCTCGGGCTGTTCCCACCACCAGCGTCCGGAGCGCACATCCTCGCCGGGCTGGACGGCCCGGGTGCAGGGGGCGCAGCCGATGCTGGGGTAGCCCTGGTCGTGGAGGGGGTTGTAGGGCACGTCGTGGGCCCTCACGTAGGCCCAGACCTGGTCAAGGCTCCAGCCGCAGAGGGGATTGACCTTCACCAGGCCGCCGTTCTCATGCTCCTTGGCGGCGATGACCGGCGCCACGGCCGCGATGGCGCTGCCGCCGCAAATGGCGCTGCCCGCCACCTTCACCCTGGCGGCGGTGCTGGGCGCCAGGGCCCTGGCGCGACTGGGCGTGCTGCCCACGCGGCTGTCCGCCGTGGACGAGGCCGCGACCCTGGACATCCTCTGCTCGGACAAGACCGGGACCCTGACCCTCAATGTACTGACCCTGCGCGACGACCATTCCAACGTGGCCAGGCGGGAACCTCACACCGAGTTGCCCGAGGTCGACCTCAATGACTTTTACCATCAACCCATCCTGCTCATTTGTGTTTTAAGTGTGTTTTGTAACAATAGCATCCTTTGGCTTGGCGTTACGCCACCAGGAGTCCTTGCCCAGTTGGTGGCGGCGGTTCATGGTTTCGGTCAGAAGGAAGGTCTAGTCCCTTGGCCAGGATCCGGGTGACGAATCCCATCACCGAGGCCATGGGCGGGGCGAAGGGACTATGTCCTCCTGCTGCTCGCGGTTCAGACCGGGCTCCGCGTTTCCGAATTGACGGCCCTTCGCCCGGATGACATCAAACTCGGACCGGGGGCGTACAGTCCAATGCATGGGCAAAGGCAGAAAGGAGTCCTGCGCAAGATCCAGGTGGTGTTGGGGCACTCCAGTATCAAGTCCACCCAGGTCTACACCCAGGTGGCCCCGAGTCAGATCGCTGCAATAAAGTATTCATAGATTCACGGTTGGCCCGGTTTTAACCGGAGGCTAGCCACGCGCAATCGTCAAGGCCATGACCTGCTCGTTGTTCCGGCGGTTCTCCCGAAGCGGCGAAACTTCCCCCGGCCTCGGCCTGGCAAAGGGTTGTGCTGTCGCTTTCCCGGTTCTCGGGCGCGCCGGGACGGGAGGGCCTATCACCGCTGCCAACGGACCCGGCCATGGACCTCAAGGTCCGACGGGAAGGATGTAAGGGCCGGCACCCCCTCCAGGATCAGATCGCCACCCACGACAGTCCCCAGTCCCAGGGTCCGCAAATGCGGGCATGCCTGGATCACCAGATCGTGCTTCACGCTCAACCCGGGTGGCAGCTGCCCCAGGATACTGCTGGGGCCACGCGCCGCGCCCAGGAGGGAGGCCCTGGCTGGGTGGAGCTGCCGGTGAAGCGGAGCGCCGGGGACTGCCGGAGTGGAACGGCCCCACCAGGGAGTCCATGGCCCTGGTGGAGCTGCCGGCGGAGCTGAGTGCTGGGAACCGGTGGGGCAGAGCATCCGGCCAAGGCGGTCCCCGGCGCTCCCTGCGGTGCCAGCTTCCAAAGCCCCTGGGTCAGGCCCCAGCGCTGCCCTTCTGTTCCTTGACCTCCCGCAGGTCCTCCACTTCCTTGGTTGGGTCGATCTCCCCAGACAAGAGCCCAGCGATGCGCCCGCCGATGGCTTCCACGGCCACCCTGAGGGGGTCGCCGGCCACCCGGGCGTATCCCTGGGTCACGGTGGACGCGGAATGCCCCAGCAGGGCGCCGAGCCAAAGCTCGGGGTATCCAAGTCGGGCTCCGACACTGGCGAAGGTCCGGCGAAGGTCATGGATGGTCACGTCCGAGATATCCACTGCCGGCGCTTTCTGGCCGGCCTCCTTTGCCTCGATCCGGGCTCGCTTCGTCACCATGTCCCGCAGCCGGTCCCATACCGCCTGTAAGTTCACCAAGGAATGGCCGGCCACCTCGCCCGGGATGACGTGCGGATTGCCCAGCTGGTGGGGCAGGGCCTCTAGTAGCTGCCGGGCGGCGGTGCACAGGTGAATTGTGCGCTTCTTGCCAGTCTTGGTTTCGGTCTTGTGGTGGACGCTCAGGATTCCCGCGGCCAGGTCTACGTCCGCCCAAGTCAGAGCCGGCATACCGCGGTAGTTGTCGCCGATGATCTCGCTCTTACGCATCCCGGTGAGGATGGCCAGGCGTAGGGCCGCCAGTGCGTAGAGTGACTCTGGTTTGGCCTCGCCCTCCTTGCGCTTGAAGTAGGGCTTGCAGTTGGTTTCCTCCGCAGCGCGGAGGGCGACGCCTGCGGCCACAATTTCCAGGTCGCTCAGGTTCCGTTCCTTCTTGTTCTCCTGGGCCCGCTTCTGACCCTTCACCGGGTTGGAACCGGACGGGCGGTATTCGTAGATTTCAGCCTCAGCGAACATCTTGGACAGCACGGCGCGAACCCGGTTGGATTGGGTTGGGGTAGTCTTCCGGATCTTTGCCAGGAAGGCTGACAGGTCGCCGGTTCCAACTCCCTTAACCGGCAGCTTGCCCAGGGCTGGGAGGATGGTTCGATGGATCAGGCGGATATGTTCCCGGGCTGTGCTTTCCTTGTTTCCCATCGCCTTCCCGTTGCTGTCCCGGATCAACTCCAGCTGGGCGATACTGTCGCCCTCCCATGTGACTTTGGCGCCGATGTGTTCCTCGATGAACCGTTCGGCCAAGTCAGCCACGGTGACGGCCGCTTTCTGTGCGGCCTTGTCGTCGGCTTTGACCTGATTGGGATTGCTGCCGGCGTTGATGCTCACCTGGGCGGCCTTGCTCGCTTTCTCTGCCACATCGCAAGTCATGGCCGGCCAGCGCCCCAGGGTAATGGCTTTCTGGACCCCGTGGAACCGGAACCGATGGACCCAGGCTTTCAGCCCGGAAGGTAGAACCCTCATGTTGAGCCCCTGGATGGCCTGCCCCTTGGCGTTCACCACTGGCAGAAAGTAGGCCACCCCTTCCGGCGCCAGGCTTTCGACGGCGGCCTTGGTCAGGCGGATTGGTTCCCGGTCTTGCTTGGATCCCATGGCGGCCTCCGTGTGTTCACGTCTTCCGTGATCACAATATGATCACACTCTGGGCCCAATTCTACCCATGAACTCATACGAACATATAGGACGATTCGAGGTAACATCCTTATTTTTCAATCATGATCTATTTGCGCCCATGCGTATCTATTTTAAAATATCACA